>JALYYI010000256.1 GCA_030946705.1 Actinomycetota bacterium
GATGGGTACGATGGCGGCGGTCGTGACCCGCCGATAGCGCAGAACCGCGTTCAACAGGGCCCGCCCCAGGCGGCCGTTGCCATCCGTATAGGGGTGGATCGAACTGGGCGTGCGCTATCGCGGCGAATGGTCTGAGCCGACGGATCTCGCACCCCCCTGCGAACTTCCGGTTCAGCGGGTCCGGCCGCATCAGGATGGCATGAAATTTAGGGGTCGAACTTGTAGCCCAGGCCGCGCACGGTGACCAGATAGCGCGGGCTGGACGGATCCGGCTCGATCTTGCTGCGGAGCCGTTTCACATGCACGTCCAGGGTCTTGGTGTCCCCCACATAGTCCGAGCCCCAGACCCGGTCGATCAGCTGCCCGCGGGTCAGGACCCGGCCGGAGTTACGCAGCAGCATTTCCAGCAGCTCGAACTCCTTCAGCGGCAGTGAAACCTGCTCGCCGCTGACGCTGACGACGTGGCGCTCAACGTCCATCCGGACCGGTCCGGCCTGGACCGTCATGGTGATCAGTTCCTCGGGCTCCGCCTGGCGCCGCAGCACGGCGCGCACCCGGGCCACCAGTTCGCGGGAGGAATACGGCTTGGTGACGTAGTCGTCGGCACCCAGCTCAAGGCCCACCACCTTGTCGATCTCCGAGTCCTTGGCGGTGAGCATGATGACCGGGACGCTGGAACGCTGGCGCAGCTGCCGGCAGACTTCGGTCCCCGATTGGCCGGGCAGCTGGAGGTCCAGCAGCACCAAGTCCGCTCCGGCGCGGTCGAATTCGGTGATGGCGTCCAGTCCGTTGTCCACCACCTGTACCTCGAATCCTTCCTTGCCCAGAAGGTAGGACAGCGGGTCGCTGAAGGATTCTTCGTCTTCGACTATCAGGATCCTGCTCAAGAGGTGGCTCCTTGCTCGCGGACGCTGCCGTCCGGGATGGTGGATATGGCTTTGCGCCCGGCGCTGGCGCCGCGGGAGGCTGCGCGCGAGGTGCCGCGTCGTCCCGAGGGGGTGCCGCCGTCGTCGTCCGCGGACTCCATTTCCGGCAGCCTGACGGTAAAAGTTGATCCCTTGCCCAGCTGGGACCAGACGGTGACCTCGCCGCCGTGGTTGGACACCACATGCTTGACGATGCTCAGGCCCAAACCGGTGCCACCAGTGTGCCGGGAACGGGCCGCGTCGACGCGGTAGAAGCGCTCGAAGACACGTTCCTGGTCCTCCGGGGTCATGCCGTCGCCCTGGTCCGAGATGGAAACGCTGACCAGGCCGTCGGCGGCGCGCAGGCCGATGCCGACCTGGGTATTCTCCGGCGAATAGCGGACGGCATTGTCGATCAGGTTGCGGAAGGCGGTGACAAGCAGGTCGGGGTCGCCGAAGACCTTCCCCTCTACCTCGCCGCCGACGACGAGGCTGATGTTCTTGCTCTCTGCCGGGAGCCTGGAGCGGTCCACGGCGTCGGCAATGACGGTGTTGAGGTCCACAGCCTTGCCCTGCTGGACAATGTCCGCGCCCTGCAACCGGGAGAGTTCGATGATGTCCTGGACCAGGGCGGCCAGCCGTGCGGATTCCTTGTGCATGCGTTTGGCGAAGCGGCGGACGGCTTCCTCGTCATCCGGGGAGTCCTCCAGCGCCTCGGCCAGCAGCGAGATGGCGCCGACGGGGGTTTTCAGCTCGTGCGACACATTGGCCACGAAGTCATTGCGGATGGCCTCGGTGCGGGTGATTTCCGTCCGGTCGTCCGCCAGCAGCAGGATGTACTCCTCGCCCAGCGGCGCCACCCGGACCTGCACCACGATCGTGCCCTGCCCCAGCGGACCGCGGGGAAGTTCCAGGGCCCGCTCATCGATCACGCCGTCGCGCCGGACCCGGCCGGTCATGTCGAGCAGCTCCCGGTGCACCAGGGTATGCCCGCGCACCAGGCCGAACGCGTAGGCCCCGGGGCTGGCGCGGACCACGCCGTCGACCGCGTCCACGACGACGAAGGCCCGTCCGACGACGGCGAGCACCTCGGCGGAACCGTCCGGCAGGGTGGGCTCATCCACATCCACGACCTCCCGGCGCTGGCGTTCGCTCAGGTTGAATGCGAGCATGCCACAGACGCCCAGCGCTAAGCCGATCAGTCCGGAGATCACTCCAATGAGCAGGGGGTCCACGCAACTAGCTTATGCGCAAGTCCGGGGCCTAATTGGCCTTCCGGTGGCCCGGCCGTCGCAGTTCAGCTAACGTTCACTTACCGGTGTCAAAACGTTCATCCGGTACTGAAAGGCTGAGCCCCAAGCTGTGGCATACGGTCCGCGGCAAGGATTCTGCGACCAGGCCGCAGAAACCAGAAGTAGTAGCGAAAGGACGCCCAGTGCGTAAAGTTTTCCAGGCGGAGCTCCACCAGGTGGGCGAGGAACTGATCGAGATTTCCTCGCTCGTCACGGAGGCCATTGAAAAGTCCACCCGGGCTTTCCAGGGTGCGGACGTGGAGCTGGCCCAAGATGTGATTGCGGCCGATGCCCGGATCGACTTTCTGCAAAATGACCTGGACGAGCGCGCCATAGACATCCTGGCCCTGCAGGGTCCGGTGGCCAGCGATCTGCGGATGATTGTCGGCTCCCTGCGGATGAGCGCCTCGCTGGAGCGGATGGGCGACCTGGCCCGGCACGTGGCCCAGCTGGCGCGGCTGCGCTATCCGGCCATTGTCATTCCCGAGGCACTGCGGCCTACCTTTGAGGAACTTGCCGCGCTGGATATCCAGATTTCACGTAAGGTCACGAAGCTGCTGGAAACCCGGGAACTGACCCTGGTAACGGAAATCCATTCCGCCAATGCCCGCATCAACGAGCTGCACCGCAGCGTATTCGGAGCCATCGGGGCACCGTCCTGGCACGAGACGGCGGCCACCACCGTGGACGTGACCCTGGCCAGCCGCTACTTCGAGCGCTTCGGGGACCACGGCGTTTCGGTGGCCCGCAAGGTTTCCTACCTGGTCACCGGGCAGTGGCAGCCGGAAGGCTTCGCGCAGTAGGTCGGGCAGTCGCTTCCCAGAGGGCCCCTCGCATCGAACACTTCCCATCGAGTGGGCAGTTGGTGCTGTTCTCAGGCC
>JALYYI010000277.1 GCA_030946705.1 Actinomycetota bacterium
GCGTAGCGAACCGGCCAAGCGAACCGGCATGGTTGGCGGCCTTGGCAACGGCAAACCCGCCATCGCTGCCGGATAGATCTGAGAACCGTCATCCGGCTCAAGTCGCGAGCACCCCCGGGGCCGTGGCAAACTAGATACTCGTGCACACGCTGCGCGGAACCTTACCCTGTGAACGCTGCGGGCCACGGGAACCGGCGGGAATGCATGGTCCGCCCTGGTGTAACGGCAGCACCCCGGCCTTTGGAGCCGTGGAGTATAGGTTCGAATCCTATGGGCGGAACTGCGCGGCCCGTGCGTGCGCAGGAACGGCCTGCAGTTGCCCAGGCAGCAGGAACAAAGCAAGGAGTGCCCGTCTGTGAGTCTCGAGTCCGCCGGTTCTGAAATGGCATCCGAAGAAACATCCCAAGCCGGAACCGGAGCGGCCGCCGTCATTGTCCTGGCCGCCGGAGCGGGCACGCGGATGAAATCCCGACGGCCGAAAATCCTGCACGAGCTGGGTGGCCTGTCGATGATCGGCCACGCGGTCGCGGCGGCCCGGGGCCTGGAGCCCCAACTGCTCGCCGTCGTCGTTCGCCATCAGCGCGACCAGGTTGCGGACCACGTGGCCCAGCTGGACCCGGCCGCCGTCATCGTCGACCAGGACGACATTCCAGGCACGGGCCGCGCGGTCCAGGTGGCCCTGGAGGCGCTGGACGGCCTGGTTGCGGGCAGCCCGCTGGCCGGTACCGTCGTCGTGACCTACGGGGACGTCCCGCTGCTGAGTGCCGGCCTGCTCCGCGAGCTGGTCGGCACGCACGAGGCCGACGGGAATGCCGTCACCGTGCTCACCGCGGTGCTGGAGGACGCGAGCGGCTACGGCCGGATCCTGCGCTCGGATTCCGGTGGGACCGGCACCGTCCTGGGCATCCGCGAGCACAAGGACGCGACGGCCGCGGAGCGGGATATCCGCGAGATCAACTCCGGCATTTATGCCTTCGACGCGGCCGTGCTGCGCGCCGCGCTCGGCAAGGTCACCGCGGACAATGCGCAGGGCGAGATGTACCTGACGGATGTGCTTTCCATCGCAGGCAACGACGGCGGCCGGGTCGCCGCCGTGGTCACGGGGGACCGCTGGCAGGTGGAGGGCGCCAATGACCGCGTCCAGCTGGCGGCCCTCGGTGCCGAGCACAACCGCCGCATTGTGGAGGGGTGGATGCGGGCCGGCGTCAGCGTGCTGGACCCGAAGACCACCTGGATCGACTCCACCGTGCTCCTGGCCGAGGACGTCACGATTCTGCCCGGAACCCAGCTGCACGGCATGTGCACCGTGGCCCGGGACGCCGTCGTCGGCCCCGACTCCACCCTTACGGACGTGCAGATCGGCGAGGGGGCCACGGTCGCGCGGACGCACGGCTCCGGCGCGCGGATCGGCGCGCACGCCAGCGTCGGCCCCTTCACCTACCTGCGCCCCGGCACCGTGCTGGGCGAGGACGGCAAGATCGGCGCCTTCTATGAAACCAAGAACGTCACCATCGGCCGCGGCTCCAAGCTCTCGCACCTGGGCTATGCAGGCGACGCGGAGATCGGGGAGGACACCAACATCGGCTGCGGGAACATCACCGCCAACTACGACGGCGAAAAGAAGCACCGCACCGTGATCGGCTCCGGTGTCCGCACCGGATCCAACACCGTATTCGTCGCCCCCGTGACCGTCGGCGACGGCGCCTACAGCGGCGCGGGCGCCGTGATCCGCAAGGATGTACCCGCCGGAGCGCTGACGCTGAGCATCGCCCAGCAGCGCAACGCCGAGGGCTGGGTGCTGGCCAACCGGCCGGGGTCCGTCTCCGCCAGGCATGCCGAGGCGGCCCTCGGCGGCCCGGCAGGCACCCCATCCTCCCGCACCCAGGCATCAACAGAAGAGGGCAAATAACCATGAGCGAAATTACCGCACACGGCGAGAAGAAACTGGTTCTCGCGGCCGGACGGGCACACCCGGAACTGGCGCGGGAAATCGCCAAGGAGCTGGACACCGAGCTGCTGCCCATGGATGCCTACGACTTCGCCAATGGCGAGATCTACGTCCGCTCGGCGGAAAGCGTGCGCGGCACCGACGCTTTCGTGATCCAGGCGCACCCGGCTCCGCTGAACAACTGGCTGATGGAACAGCTGATCATGATCGACTCGCTCAAACGCGCCTCCGCCAAGCGCATCACCGTCGTTTCCCCGTTCTACCCGTACGCCCGCCAGGACAAGAAGGGCCGCGGCCGGGAGCCCATTTCCGCGCGGCTGGTGGCGGACCTGTACAAGACCGCCGGCGCGGACCGGATCATGAGCGTTGACCTGCACACCTCGCAGATCCAGGGCTTCTTCGACGGCCCGGTGGACCACCTGATGGCCATCCCGCTGCTGGCGGACTATATCCGCACCCGGGTCAGCGCGGACAACATCACCGTGGTGTCCCCGGACACCGGCCGCGTCCGGGTGGCCGAGCAGTGGGCCGAGCGCCTGGGCGGTGCCCCGCTGGCCTTCGTGCACAAGAGCCGCGACCTGACCATGCCCAACCAGGCGGTCTCCAAGACCGTCGTGGGGCAGATCGAGGGCCGCACCTGCGTGCTCATCGATGACATGATCGACACCGGCGGCACCATCTCCGGCGCCGTCGCGGTGCTCAAGAACGCCGGCGCCAAGGACGTCATCATCGCCGCCACGCACGGGGTGTTCTCCGATCCGGCCGCGCGCACGCTCTCCGAGAGCGGCGCCCGCGAGGTGGTGGTGACCAACACCCTGCCCATCCCGGCCGAGAAGCGCTTCCCGTCCCTGACGGTGCTCTCCATTGCGCCGCTGATCGCCCGCGCCATCCGTGAAGTGTTCGACGACGGATCCGTCACCTCGCTCTTCGACGGCAACGCCTGACCGCCGCGGGACCGGGTTTCTTGGACGCCGCCGGCTGGTCGAGCCGGTCGAGATCCTCTCTGCCCACCGAGTTGCCGTCTCGCTGAGCAGATTCATATTCTGCTCACCGAGTTGCCCGGCCCGCTGAGCAGAACGGATCCGGGTTGCGCTGGTCGAGGCTGTCGGGACCCGCTGGTAGACTGGTGCCGTACCTTGGCGAGGGAGCGGCCCCGCATGAGCTGTCGCTCCGTTATCGACTCGGTCTGAACCTCCTTCGCATGGAAACATGGCGGGCAAGTTTTAGACCTTCAGTCCTTGCTGACCACCGAAAAATGAAGGAGTCCTCCATGGCCGAGCAGAAGCTTGCCGCAGAAATCCGCACCGAATTCGGCAAGGGTGCCGCCCGCCGCGCCCGCCGCGCCGACCTGATCCCCGCGGTCATCTACGGCCACGGCGCCGAGCCGATCCACATCACCTTGCCGGAGCGCCCGACCACGCGGGCGGCCCGCAACTCCAATGCGCTTCTGACCCTGGACATCCACGGCGAGGAGCACCTGGCCCTGATCAAGGACATCCAGCGCGACCCGCTGCTGCAGATCATTGAGCACCTCGACCTGCTGACGGTCCGCCGCGGCGAGAAGGTCGTTGTTGACGTTCACGTTATCCTGCACGGCGAGGTCGCCCCGGGCGCCGTCTCCAACCAGGAGGAACTCACCGTCAGCATCGAGGCGGAGGCTACGCACATCCCGGAACACATCGTTTTCAGCATCGAGGGCCGCAAGGTCGGCGCCCACGTCCACGCTTCGGACCTGGAGCTGCCGAAGGGCTCCACCCTGCTGACCGATCCGGACATGCTGATCGTGAACATCTCCGAACCCACGGTCCAGGATCTGGGCGCCGAGGCTGAAGTGGCTGAGGCCCCGGCCGCCGCCGCAACCCCGGCTCCTTCCGCCGGGTAGCAGCCCCGCCGGGACGCCAGCTCTGACAGGTACAAGCCCGGCTCCGGAAGAAGAGCTGGCGGCATCTGGGGATAGGGCTTCGGTCCCTCGAAGTCCTGATGCCGCCAGCCCTGTTCCGAAGTCCGCCGTGCAGCAGCGGACGCGTCACCTTCATGGGTGCATCACCAGTCAAGCCGTGCGGGCCACCGTAAGGCACGAGTAGTCGGTACTCGACTTTCCGGCAGGAGTACCTGTTTTCCCTGGCCCGCTACTTGGACGGGCCCCTGAAAACGGTAATCCTCGGCTCTCCGTCCGGTCGGAACCAGCTGGAGGGCCGGGATAGAATCACCTATATGAGCAACATCTGGCTGGTAGTCGGGCTCGGGAACCCCGGGGCCGACTACAGTCGTAATCGGCACAATATCGGCTACATGGTGGTCGAGGAACTGGCGCGCCGGATGGGCGCAACGTTCAGGACGCACAAGGCCCGCGCCGTCGTCGCCGAGGGGCGGCTGGGTATCGGCGGCCCCAGGCTGATCCTGGCGAAATCCCTGACGTACATGAACCTCAGCGGAGGCCCGACGGCGGCCCTGGCCCGCTTTTTCGACATCGCGCCGGAGCACGTCGTCGCCGTCCATGACGAGATCGACGTTCCGTTCAATACGATCAAGCTCAAGATCGGCGGCGGGGAAGGCGGCCACAACGGGCTGCGCGATATATCAAAAACCCTGGGGACCAAGGACTACTACCGGGTGCGCGTCGGCGTCGGGCGGCCGCCCGGACGTGCCGATGCCGCCAGCCATGTCCTGAAG
>JALYYI010000043.1 GCA_030946705.1 Actinomycetota bacterium
GATCCAGCCGCACCGGATCGAGACGTTCAAGTTCTCCACCGACCCTGCCCTGGAGTCCAAGCTTCGGGACGTGGTGGGCCTGTACCTGTCCCCGCCGGAAAACGCGGTGGTGGTGAGCATCGACGAGTTATGCGAAGCTTCGCATAACTCGTCTAATGTGAAGCCTTTGGTTATGTGAAGTCATTCATGTTTGTGGTGGTGGGCGGCCTGGCGGGGGCTGTTTTCTTCACATAATTCGGGGTCTCCTTGGTTGGTCATGCCGTCCAACCAAGGAGATTGATTGTCGATGTCTGTTGTCAGCGGATTGGTGGCTCCAGCGGCTGCTTATATGGTGCGGGCCGGCTACTCGCCCGGTTCCCGCGCTGGATACCAGCGCGTGTGGGATCAGTTCGAGCAGTACTGCGCCCAGAGCGATGGTGCAGACCCCTCTCGGGAGACTGCCGTCCGGTTCTGTCTGGCCGTCGGCGCGAACGGGCCAGCGCAGTGGCAGGTGTTCTACCGCCGGGCCGTGGGCTGTCTGTTCGATGTGGCCGAGACGGGCCGATTCGCCCTAAGGGCAGGGCGAGGGAAGATCCCGGTGCCCGAAGTCTTCACCCCGGAATTCCAGGCGTATTGCTCATGGGTGGACGCCCGCGCACTTGCAGCGGGCACCGTGCGCGCAAAGACCGGTTACCTGCGCCGGTTCATGGCGTTCGCGGCCGGTTCGGGGGTCACGGACATGGCGGCACTGGGCATTTCGGACGTGAGCGCGTACGTCAGTTCCTTGGCACCGCTGGCAGCCTCCACCCGCGCCGGCCACCTGTACTTCCTGCGCGAATACCTGCGGTTCGCGGTGCTTGAGCATGGCACTGATTCCGCCCTGGGCACCATGTTCCCGGTGATCGTCACTGACCGGGACGCGGTTCTGCCCTCGGTCTACCGGCCGGCCGAGGTTGCCGCTGCGTTGGCCGAGGCCGGAAACGGCTCCGAGACGCCGTTGCGGGATCGGGCGGTCGTGCTCCTTGCATCGTTGCTGGGGCTGCGTTCCTCGGACATCAAGGCATTAAGGTTCGAGCACATCGACTGGGCGAACCGACGGCTGTCGTTCCTTCAGTTCAAGACCGGCCGGCGCCTTGATTTACCGCTTCCGGATGAATGCGCGCTGGCGATCATTGACTATTGGAAGAACGAACGCCCCGAGGTCGATGCCCCGCAGGTGTTCCTGCGCCACAAGGCCCCGCTTCAGCCGCCCGTAGCGGGCAACCACTTCCACCACGTGGTTGCCGATAGTTTCGGGCGGGCCGGCATCGAGGTAGCCGGCAGGCATTTCGGATTGCACGCGTTGCGGCATTCCGCCGCGGTCGGAATGCTTGAGGCCGGGACTCCTTATCCGGTGATCGGCGCGGTCTTGGGGCACGCCGATGCGAACACCACCCGCCGCTATCTCAGGGTCGACGTCGCCCACCTGCGCCCGTTGGTCTTGGAGGTGCCCAGTGGCCGCTGATATCGCCATCGACGGGGTATTTCCCGAGCTGTTCACGGAGTTTGTGGAGTATAAGAGGAACCTTGGCTACGTCTACCCGGACAGCCGGATCTACCTGGTCAGGCGGTTGTCGAGGTTCCTGGCCGGACGGACCGCCGACGAGAGGGTGCTGAGCCAGGAAGCGGCCGAGGAGTTCGCCCGGCCCCGGAAGCCAGAGTCCCACGACTCGGCCGCGAACCGTCGAAGCATCGCCCGCCAGTTCGCCCTGTTCCTGCGGTGGAAAGGAATCGAGGCATGGGTGCTGCCCGAACGCGGTGAACCGCGCCAACCTAGCTCCTTTGTCCCACGGATCATCACGGCGGGTGAAATGGCCCGGGTGATCGCCTGCGCTGACGCCCGTCCTGCCTCGCGGTGCGGGCCACAAACCCAGCCGGTCTACGCGATGCTTGTCCGCTTGCTGTGGTGCTGCGGGCTTCGGATCGGTGAAGCACTTTCCCTGCGGATCGGCGACGTAGACCTGGCCGATGCCGTCATCACCGTCCACAAGGCCAAGCACAACCGAACCCGGCTGGTGCCAATGTCCGAGTCCTTGGCCGCACATGCCCGACGCTACGTGGCAGCTGTCGGACTTGTCCCCGAAGACCACGGGGCATCCTTCTTCCCCTCCCCGCGAGGCGGAGGCTACAACCCCAACTCAGCGACTACGCACATTCAGGCGCTGATGCTCGAAGCGGGGGTCGCCACCGCCTCGGGCAGTGCTCCCCGCGCCCATGACCTGCGCCATTCCTACGCGGTGGCCGCCCTGGCGAAGATGCAGGACACCGGGGTGGACGTATACGCGGCGTTGCCCCTGCTGGCCACCTACATGGGACACGCCGACATTGTCTCAGCGGAATATTACCTGCGCCTGGACCCCTCGGCCTGGGCTGGCATCCACCAGGCCATGCAAACAACCTACGCAGGCATGTTCCCGCAAGAGGAGGTGTGAGATGGCAGTTGCCCGCCCATTCGCCGATATGCTGGCCCGGTTCCTCACCATTCACTTGCCCATCACCACGGCATGCTCCCGCAACACCATCTGCGCGTACCGGGACGCATTCACGGTGTTCCTTCGGTTTATGGACGACCGGCAGGGGACCCCGCCGGACAAGGTCACCTTCACGGACTTCACCACACCGAACGTAGCGGCCTTCCTCGGGTGGCTGCGCACCGACAGGCGTTGCTCGACAGCCACCGCCAACCAGCGCCTGGCCGCGTTGAAATCATTCTTCCGATACGTCCAGGCTGAATCTCCCGAGCAGATCGTCCAGGCCCAGCAAGTCTTGGACATCAAAACTGCCCGAGCCCCCGAACCCGGCATCGGCTACCTGCCGGTGGAAGCCATCGGGTTGTTGCTGGAGCATGCCAAGCGTCGCGGGCTGCGTGACCTGGCGTTGCTGACGGCGTTGTACGACACAGCTGCCCGGGTCCAAGAGGCCTGCGACCTCTCACTCGGGGACCTTCGCCTGGATAAGCCGGCCAACGCCGCCCTGACCGGGAAAGGCCGTAAAACCCGCATCGTGCCCCTGAGCCCGCAGGCGGCCGTAATCCTCGCCCAACACGTCAAAACGCTCGATCAGGATCCATCCGTGCCGGTGTTCACCAACAGGACCGGTCAACGGCTGGGCCGCGCCGGTGCCGCCTACATCCTCACCCAATGCGCACTTGCCGCCCACGCCGAAAGGCCCGATCTCGTGCCCCGGAAAATATCACCCCACCTGCTCCGCCATTCGAAGGCCATGCACCTGTTGGAAAACGGGGTCAACCTGATCTACATCCGCGACATCCTCGGTCACGTCTCCGTCGTCACAACCGAGATCTATGCCAAAGCCAACCCGGAAATGAAACGCCACGCCGTCGAGGCAGCTGCCGCGAAGACCGCCGGACCAAGCCGCTACGACCAGGACACCCGGCAGGACCTACTGGGCTGGCTCCAGAAGGCGATTTGAAGCATCGTTATGCGAAGAAAACAGTCCCCGCCAGGCCGCCCACCATCACTAAGATGAATGACTTCACATAACCAAAGGCTTCACATTAGACGAGAAGACTCAGATCCAGGCCCTGTCCCGCACCGGCCCGGACCAGCCGCTGGCCTCGACGTATGCGCAGCAGCAGACCCACGATTACAAGCGCAACGGGACGACGACCTTGTTCGCCGCTCTGGAGGTCCTCACCG
>JALYYI010000051.1 GCA_030946705.1 Actinomycetota bacterium
GCCCGCCGCCTTCCGGCAGCCCGCCGTCGTCCGCGGCACCCCGGCCCAGACCGGCGCTGGCCGCGAGCGTGGCGAAGAAGCCGTCCGCCGCGGCGTGCCGCTCGGCCTGCTCAATGACATTGGTGACCTGGCGTTTCGCGGCGACCAGGCCGCGCTCGCGTCCGGCGCGCAGCGAGGCGAGATAGCCCTGCACCGCGGCCGGAACGTGTCCCAGCCGGCCGGCGATGTGCTCCCAGTGCTCGGCGGTGTCCGTAGGCATCAGGTCGAAGATGGCGCGGATGTCCTGCGCGGGGCTGGCAATGTTATTCAGTTCCGCCAGGTCCCAGCCGGTCGCGTGCAGTTCCAGCAGCAGGCCCAGGCGCTCCCGCATCGCATGCAGCGTGACCCGGTCCACCTCGTCCTGCGGCGTCTCGGCGTCGAGCCCGTCCAGCGCGGCCGCGGCGGCGGCGGCCATCGCCTCCAGCCCGGCGGGAGAATAGTCGCGGTATTCACTCTCGTGGCCGGGCAGGCCCAGCATGGTGCCGAAGCCCGGATCCAGCTCGATCAGCTTGTCCGTGTAGGCATCAGCAACGGCGTCAATGGCGGTCTGAGCGCGGGTGGGTTTTGAGGTTTCCATAGTCACCCGCCCGAGCCTACCGTCCCGGTTCCGGTGCCGGAAGGAGGCGGGCCGGGACTATCCGGGAAGGCCCCCGCCCTCCGGCCCAACGACGCTGCGCAGCACAATGTCCACCGGGTTCGCCAGCGACTGCCCGGCCGGCACGAATCCGGACTCGTTCGTGGCCTCATTGCGCAGGATCTCGGTGGCCGAGCCCAGGAACCGGCTCAGATCGATCTTGTCCTCCGGGGCGGCCAGCAGCAGCTGGAAGCCGAAGGCGTGCAGCGCGTTGATGCTGGCCTGGGCAAAGCTGGGGCTGGCCTTCACGAAGGCCTCGTCCATCATCAGCGTCCCGTAGGTGCTGAAACCCTGTTCCACGATCCCCAGCTGGTAGGCCAGCGCGGCGGCCATCATGAACGCGTCGAAGCGCTGGCCCTCGCCGCCGGACATGGTGCCCACCTCCTGATGGGTGAACCGCGTGCCCGAGCCCTGGATCCGGGTGCAGCTGATCTGGGCATGCCCGCGGGTGTCGAGCACCTCGGCGCGCCATTGCCGCTGGTTGGGATCCTTGAGCCGCTCCACGATGGTGTGCAGCGCGCGAAACTGCGCGTCCATCGCCGCCTCGTCCTGCCGCCGTCCCAGCGGCGGCAGCGCGTTCCTCAGTGCGGTCTTGAACTCCGCCGCGGCCGCAGGGATGGCGGTCCTGACCTCAATGTGCAGGTGGCTGCCGGCATGGTATTCGACGCTGCCCAGGACCTCGTTCAGCGGCGCCAGCCGCGTGCCGATGCTCCGGCGCTCCTCATCCAGCAGATGCAGCAGTGCGCTGAATCCCTCATAGGTCCGGTTGTTGAAGTACTCGCGGAATTCGGCCTGGCGCTGCGGGAGCCCCTCGCTGACGATCCCGTCGTAATGGGCCACATAGTCGGCGGCGCTGGAGACCGCAACGCCGTAGTCCGAGCCCCATTTGTCCCGGAAGGTCTCGAATATGCGCACCAGGGCGTTCTCGGCGTCCAGCCGGGCGCTGGTGAGCACGTTCTGCTCGGCCAGCAGCTGGCGCTCAACCCGGCCGACGGCGTCCTCCAGCCGGGCCTGGCTGGCCATCTCCCCGTGCGGGGCGAAGTACGCCTGCAGATCCTCCCGCGCGGACGGCGCGGCGCCGCGGACCTCCGCCCGGAGCGACTCCAACCGCTGGGTGCAGGCCGTCAGTTCCGTGCTGAAGCGGGCGAGGTCGGCGCGGGCGACGGCGATGCTCGCGGTGGCGCCGTCATAGTTCAGTTGCGCCGTTTCCAGCTCAAACTGCAGCTGCGCCAGGTCCTCATTATCATCCTGGGCCCGGCCCAGTTTGGCCTGCGCCTGCGCCAGCGCCTCGCGCTGCGGGTCCGCGGACAGTTCCGCCCAGCGCCGCGTTTCGCCGGTGACCCTGCGGATCGCGGCGAGCCTGTCGGTGAGCTCCTGCTGGTGCCGGGACCGTTCAAGGGAAAGCTCATCGGCCCGGCGGTGCCGGCCCTCCAGTTCCAGCAGATCATCACCGAGGGCGGCGATTTTTTCCTTGTTGTCAAAGCCCAGGACGTAGTCGCTGCGCCGGGCGGTGCGGTTGTCCTTGACCAGCGTGCTGGAGTTCGCCTTGACCACCCCGCCCAGGCTGATGCCCTTGGACAACGCGGCCAGCTCGTCCTCGTTTTCCACGCACGGATAGTCGTAGTGGCTGGCGATTTTCTCCCTGACCCACTGCCCCATCGGGGTGTCCCGGGTGACCAGTTTGGTGACCAGCGTGGTGAGCGCAGCTCCGTCGCCCCGGCGCTGCGGCGCAATCGGTTCGCTGACGTTGATGCAGCGGAAGAGCCCCTGCAGGTTGGTGCGGTTGAGGAAGCGGGTGACGGCGCGGATGTGCTCGCCCGGCACCAGCATGGAGGTGGCCAGCGTGCGCAGGGCCCGCTCCGCCGCCGGACGCCACTGCGAATGCTCCGCCGAAACATCCACCAGCTCACCGGCGAACGGGATGTCGTCCTCGGCCAGACCCAGGCTGGCGCAGATGTCATTGCGGCACCTGATGGCCTCCGGGTGGATGTTGCTGGTGCGCTGGCGGAAGGACTCAATCTGCTGTTCCAGCATTTTGATCTGCCGGCGCAGGTTCGCCGCCTCACCGTGGGCGTCGTGGCTGAGCTCCTTGGCGGCATCGGCCGCGAGGGCAATCTCGCGGGCGGCGGCGGCAGCCTGTTCCCGGGCGGCCTCCAGCCCCGCCTCGGACCAGCCGGTGGCCGGCGCGGCGTCCGACGCCCCGGCGCCCGGCTGGTGCACATCCGGATCCGGGACGTCGAGCTGAGCCGCGGCAAGGTCCTTCCGGACCGTGGCCTCAATGGCTGCCCGCTGGGACAGCAGCGCCCGCGCCAGCTCGACCTCGCGTTCCAGCGACTGGATCCTGCCGCCGCCCTCGCTGGCGTACTGCGCCCGCAGCGCGGTGACCTGTTCCTGGAAGCCGGCCTGCCGTTCCTGGGCCTGGCTCAGTTCCCGCTCCATCGCGGCGGCCTGGGCCGCAAGACGGTCCTGCGTGATCTCCTCGATCGAGACGGCATACTCGTGCCGGAAGGCGGGCAGCGCCTCCTCGCGCAGGGACCGGTTGCGGGCCAGCGATTGGGTTGCCGCGACGTAGCGTTCGTGGGCTCCGGGAACGGCCTGCAGCTGGTCGCGCTGCTGCCGGACCCGCTCCAGCTGGCGCCAGATCCCGCTGAGGTTGCTGAAGTCCGCGGCCGCGGCCTCGGCGGCGTCCAGCGTTTTAGGCCTGTCCAACACATGGTTGCGGAAGAAGTCATTGACGGTCCCGGAGATGCCGCGGCCGGACTGCAGGATCCGCAGCAGACCGAAGGCCCGCGGGTTCTCGATGCCCAGCAGCTGGCGGAACCGTTCGAAGAACTGCTTGTGCGAGTCGAAGGCCTGGCTGCCGGGCAGGATGGTCTCCAGCGTGGCCCGGCTCAGCCGCCCGGTCAGCCCGGCCTCGATCGCGGCCACATCGAGGGGCCGGTCGTGGATCAGGTAGAAGCGGCCGATGCTGTTTTCCGAGCCGTTGGCACCCAGATCCATCAGCGCGGAAATGCTCACGATCCGGCCCAGTGCGTTGTCGAACGTCAGGCCGATGGCGGACCACGTGCCGCCCGGACGCTGGTACGACGTCGAGGCGCGGCTGCCGTCGCTGGTGGTGCCCAGCCGGCCGCGCATGTAGCTGAACGTGGTGCGACGGTCCTCGCGGCCGCGGCCGGCGTCGGCGTGCGCGGCTTCGTTCATCCGGGGACGGGCATCCATTATCTGCAGGATGCCGTCAAAGATCGTGGATTTTCCGACGCCCGAGTCGCCCGTCAGGAGCGTGCCGGCGCGGTCCACACGGATGGTGTGGGCGCCGTTGAAGGTTCCCCAATTGACCAGCTGCACGTTGCTCAGCCGGTTCTGGCCCGGGTTGATCTCTTCCCCGAGGGGGAGCAGCGCGGCAATGCTCATGGCGTGGCACCCTCTTCCTTGTCGTCCGCCACGCCGTCCTCCGCCACGCCGTCCTCCGCCACATTGCCGGCGGTCGCCGAGCTGTGCGCAAGGGCGTCCATCAGGTCCCGGATGTCCCCGATCTGTTCAAAAGGCAGCGCCAGCGGCAGGGCGTTGGAGATGACATAGACCTCCGGCAGCTCGGTCGGAATGAGCAGCCGGCGGTCGTTGACCAGCCGGCGCAGGGTCTGGTCCGTCAGCTCCTCGACGCCCTTGGCGTCCTGGCTCCCGCTCCGCAGGTACTGGGCGAAGATTTCCAGCACCTCGGAACGGTGCAGGGTGGATTCCACACCGGTCCCCAGCTGGCGGTCCAGGATCAGCCGCATCCGCAGCAGCAGCAGGGTTTCCTCCCGGCTGAGCTCACGCTGGCGCTGCAGTGCGGTCGTGAACGGCTCCGCCATCTCCACGGGCTGGAGCAGCGCGATCTTGCGGTCCTCATCGATGACCAGCTCCAGGAACAGCTCGTTCAGCCGGATTTCCAGGGCCCTGCGGTGTTCGACGATGATGCTGAACGCCTTCGCGCTGCTGGACGAGTCGGTATTGCCTCCGTCCACGTACGGGCCGCGCAGAAGCCGGACCAGGGCCTGGCGCAGCACCAGCGGAAGTTCACCCCTGTCGCCGGGAAAGAGCGCCGGGCCGTGCACCAGCTGGCTGCGTTCCGGCAACGGTTCCCGGTCCCGGGCGCCGTTCCGGATGTCCTCGGCGTAGCTGGTCTTATCCATGGTGGGCCGCTTTCCTGATGGTGGTGGCGGGGATAAACGCGGTGCGCTGGGTCCCGTCGATCTGGGTGAAGGTGATGGCCTCGAGGGCGTCCGCGCTGAAGCCGGCGCCGGAATTGAGCGCGGCATGCAGCAGGCTGCGGATGCTGTTGATGTGCCGGTGTCCGGCGGGCAGCCGGCGGTAGGCCTGGCCCAGCGTGACTTCCCCGGTCCCGTGCTCGGCCAGCGCCTGGGCAATCGCCGCCTGGATCTCGCTGCGGTCCGCCTTGGCCGTCCTGGGGCTGCGGATGATGTCCTGCGCGGAAAACGCCGCCGGAACCGCGAGCCTGGCGGGCGCCTGGTGGTTGTCCGGATCGAACAGCCGGGTGGCCGCCGTGGACTCGAATTGGGACCCGTACAGCTCGGGGGCGGGCAGGATCGCCGCCCGTTTCCTGGTCCGCGGAGCCTGGTGCAGGGCTGCCTCGGCCGCCCGGATCACCTGGCGCAGCTGCACGGACTCCCGGTATTCGTCGCTCTGCACGTAGCTGTGCAGGCTTTCGGAGAGACGTCCGTAGATGGTGTTGATGTCCGCGGCCTGGGCACGCATTTCGGAGACCAGCCGGTGCAGCGTCTGCCGGTCCTCGGCGTCGAGGTTGTCCGTGAAGTCCCGGGACAGCAGCTCGGTGATGCCCGAGCGCAGCCGGGCCTGCTGGCCGTCGTCGTTCAGGAACGCGGTGAAGCTTTCATAGGTGCGGCCCTCGGTGGTGCTGCGGAGCCGGCGGTCCGCGTCGAGGATCTCGCCCATGGTGATGCCCTTGGTGGCGTTGCTCTCGAGGATCTCCTGGCGCAGCCCCTGCAGCATGTCCTCCAGTCCGTCGCGCATCCGCTTGAAATCCGACGGCAGGCTGGCTGCCAGATCCAGGATGTCGTGCGCGGCCTCAACGGCATGCTCCACCTCCAGTGTTGGCGCCGCCTCCGCGGTTTCCAGAGCCCGGATCTGCGCCTCACGCCGGGCAATTTCGGCCCGGAGCTGTCCGATCCGGACTTCCTTGTCCGGATCCGTTTCCTGGGCCAGCGACTCGATCCGCGTCAGCAGGGTGGTCAGGCGGGAGGTATTGAGGGTGGTCCGGGCCGGGTTGAAACCGTCCAGGAAACCGAGGAACCGGGCCGAGGTCCCGGTCAGCTCATAGACAAATACACCGTCGGCGCGCGGCCGGGAGAGGAAACGGCGGCTGACCCAGTCGTCCGCATAGTTGCGCGCCGACCAGTCCTCGCGCAGCGCCGCCCCCTGCGCCCGGAGCCGTTCCAGCAGGGCCTCCAGTCCGGCGTGGAATTCCTCGAGCGGGACCTGCGTCCGGGTGCGCGTGAAAACCGTACCGAACCAGGCGAGGGTCCACGCCGGTGCGGTGGTGATTTTCCAGCCCGGCAGGGTCTGCAGCTCCTGGATGCCATGCCAGCGGCGCAGTACTGATTCGGTCGTGGCCATGGCTTCTTTCGTCGGCTTTTTTGTTTTTGGACCGCCGCGCAGGCAACAGCAGCCTTCGACGATATCGGACCGCGCCCGGGACATCCAAAATCAGCGACAGACGGCGGCTGGTAGCGGGTTTGTCCGCCCTAACCGCGGCTGCGGCGCCAGGCCCCCGGGCCCGGCGTCGGCCCGAGGTTCAGCTGCGCGCGGCGGACCCAGTGCCGGGCCGGCGGCCGTGCGGGCGCCTCGCCGGGTGCGCCCTGCAGCGAGAGCACGACGGCGGTCAGTGCGGCGAGCTCCTCGGCCGTCGGGTTGCCCCGGAGCACCGTAAGGAACGGGGACGCCGCCGGGACGTCGTCGGGCGTGCCCCAGGCCGGCTCATCCGTCCAGGCTGGCTCGGCGGTCACAGCGGGATGTTCCCGTGCTTCTTGGCCGGCAGGCTGGCACGCTTGTCACGCAGCGCCCGCAGCCCGCGGATAAGCTGGATCCGGGTCTCAGAGGGGCTGATGACCGCATCCACGTAGCCCAGCGCGGCTGCCTGGTACGGGTTGAGCAGCTCCTCCTCGTACTGGCGGATGACCTCCTGGCGCTTGGCCTCAACATCGCCGCCGGTTTCCGCCACGGCGGCCAGTTCCCGCCGGTACAGGATGTTCACCGCACCCTGGGCGCCCATCACGCCGATCTGCGCGGTGGGCCAGGCCAGGTTGAGGTCCGCACCCAGCTTTTTGGAGCCCATCACGATGTAGGCGCCGCCATAGGCCTTGCGGGTGATCACGGTCAGTTTGGGGACCGTGGCCTCGGCGTAGGCGTAGAGCAGTTTGGCGCCGCGCCGGATGATGCCCTGGAATTCCTGGTCCTTGCCGGGCAGGAAGCCGGGCACATCCACCAGCGTGATGATCGGGACGTTGAAGGCGTCGCAGTTCCGGACGAAGCGGGCGGCCTTCTCGGAGGCATTGATGTCCAGGGTTCCGGCGAACTGCATCGGCTGGTTCGCCACGATGCCCACGGTGTGGCCCTCAATCCGGCCGTAGCCGATGATGACGTTGGGTGCGTACAGGGCCTGCATCTCCAGGAAGTGCGCGTCGTCCACGATCTGTTCGATCACGGTGCGCATGTCGTAGGGGTGGTTTGCGGAGTCCGGGATCAGCGCATCCAGGGCGAGGTCGCCGTCGTCGGGCTCCAGCTCCTGGTCATGTTCGGCGACCGGGGCCTCCGCGAGGTTGTTGGAGGGCAGGAAGTCCAGCAGCTCGCGGACGAACTCGATGGCATCGGCCTCGTCCGTGGCCAGGTAGGTGGCGGTGCCGGTCGTGCTGTTGTGCTGGCGCGCCCCACCCAGGGTCTCCATATCCACATCCTCGCCGGTGACCGCCTTGATCACGTCTGGACCGGTGATGAACATGTGCGAGGTCTTATCCACCATCACCACGTAATCCGTCAGTGCGGGGGAGTAGGCGGCACCGCCGGCGCAGGGGCCCATGATCAGCGATATCTGCGGGACCACCCCGGAGGAATGGACGTTGTTGCGGAAGATGTCCGCGAACATGGCCAGCGAGGCCACACCCTCCTGGATGCGCGCGCCGCCGCCGTCGTTGATGCCCACCATCGGGCAGCCGTTGCGCAGTGCGAATTCCTGCACCTTGACGATTTTTTCGCCGTTGACCTGGCTCAGCGAGCCGCCGTAGACGCTGAAGTCCTGGCTGTACAGCGCCACCAGCCGGCCATCCACCGTGCCGTAGCCGGAGACGACGCCGTCGCCGAGCGGCTTCTTCTTTTCCATCCCGAAGGCGGTGGAGCGGTGCGTGGCGAGGGCATCGAATTCGATGAAAGAGCCCGTATCCACCAGCTGCTCAATGCGCTCGCGGGCGGTGTACTTGCCGCGGGCATGCTGCTTTTCAACCGCTTCCGGCCCGGAGGGCTGCTCTGCCTGGGCCACCCGGTCCCGGAAATCCGCAATCTTGCCCGCGGTTGTCGTCAGATCGTGGCTCATGTGCTCTCCGGCTCAGTCGGTGGTCTGTGGTTCATGTTGCCTCGCGCGGTGCAGGAACCGCTGCAGGAACCGCTGTAGGAACCGCTGTAGGAACCGCTGTAGGAACCGCTGTAGGAACCGCTGCCGGAACCGCACAAAGCATGCAACATCCTCCCTAGTCTAGTGAGCGTTTGAGCGCCAGCTTGTGTAGAAATCCTACAATTTCCGCCGGGCCCGGTCGGCGTGGCACACATGTTACCGGTCAGTAACATTTTGCCGGATTCTGGTTTAGGCTGGGCCCATGACTTCAGGAATCAGCACCCCGGACCGCAGCTCCGCCACCAACCGTTCCCTCGCCGGACGCACCATCCTGATGTCCGGCGGCAGCCGCGGCATCGGTCTGGCCATGGCGCTGCGGGCCGCGCGGGACGGGGCCAACATCGCCCTCCTGGCCAAGACCGCCGAGCCGCATCCGGCCCTGGAGGGCACCGTGTTTACCGCGGCGGAACAGCTGCGCGCCGCCGGCGGGGCTGCGCTTCCGCTGGTGGGGGACGTGAGGAACGACGACGACGTCGCTTTCGCCGTCGCCGCCGCCCTGGACACCTTTGGCGGCATCGACGTGGTGATTAACAACGCCTCCGCTATCGACCTGTCCAGGACGGACCAGCTGTCCATGAAACGCTACGACCTGATGGCGGATATCAACGTCCGGGGCACCTTCATGCTCTCCAAGTTCTCCCTGCCCGCGCTGCGCAAGTCCGACAATCCGCACATCCTGACGCTGTCCCCGCCGCTGAACCTGGCCCCGCATTGGGCCGGCCTGCACCTGGGCTACACGATGGCGAAATATGGCATGAGCCTGACCACCCTTGGTCTGGCGGAGGAGCTCAGGGAGGACGGCATCGCGGTGAATTCGCTGTGGCCGTGCACCCTCATTGACACCGCGGCCATCCGCAACATGCCCGGCGGAGGGCAGCTCGTGAAGGCCGCCCGCAGCCCGGAGATCATGGCCGATGCCGCCCATGCGGTCCTGACCCGGGCCAGCCGCGATACCACCGGCAATTTCTTTACCGACGAGGAGGTGCTGGGGCAGGAGGGCGTCACCGACTTCAGCCGGTACAGCCTGGGCGCCCCCGAGGACCGGCTGGTGGCAGACATCTTCCTGTAAGCCCTGTAATCCGCGACCGGGCGTCGGCTCCGGGATCTGACCGGTTTTGCGCCCGGTTGCTCCGGGAGGACCGGCGGTCTGGAAGAATCCCAGGTGTGTCGCTGGCAAACGTGGTCAGATCTCAGGTGCTGCGCTGGCGGCTGCTTGGGTCCGGACGGTCAGGTTCCCTCAGGGTCCGGCGGATAAGATCGATGGCATGAACCCGCTGCTTCCCCTGGACCCGGATGTGCTTCGGCATGCCCTGATGGCGCCGGTAGGAGAGTTTGCCCGCATGGAACTGGTGGCAGAGACCGGCTCCACGAATGCGGATGTGGTGGCCGCGGCTGCGGCCGCCGAACAATGGCCGGAGCTGAGCGTGCTGATTGCCGAGCACCAGCTGGCCGGCCGTGGCCGTCTGGACCGGGAGTGGAATACCCCGCCGGGCAGTTCCATTATCGCGAGCGTGCTTCTTCGCCCCGGCGATGCCGTCGCGGGGCTCACCGCGCTCGGGCAGGAGGCGTACTCCTGGATTTCACTGCTGGCGGCCCTTGCGCTGGCGGATGCCCTGGACGGCTCGGCCGGCCTCCGGGCGGAACTCAAGTGGCCCAATGACGTGTTGGTGGGCGGACGCAAGGTGGCGGGCATCCTTGCCCAGCTGGTACCCGGCACTCCGGCAGGCCCGTCGGGTGGCGGAAGCGCAGGCGGCGCCGGCGGTCCAGCGAGCGCGGCAACCCCGGGAACCCCGGCAACCCCGGGAACCCCGGCAAATCCGGTGGGCCCCGCCGTCGTCGTCGGCATCGGTGTCAACGTGGGCCAAAGCCAGCAGGATCTGCCGGTGCCCACGGCCACGTCGCTGGCCTTGGAGGGGGCCAAAACCCTGGACCGCAACGTGCTGATACCGGCCTACCTGAACCGGTTTGCCCGGCTGTACCGGTCCTTCCGGGCCGTTGGAGGGGACGCGCGGCTGCCGCTGGATGACGGGCCTTCCCTGCGGCAGCTTGCATCCGCCAGGATGGCCACCCTGGGCAGCCAGGTCCGGGCCGAGCTCCCGGGCGGCATCACCCTGCAGGGGCTGGCCGTGGGCCTGGATCCGCAGGGATCGCTGCTGGTGACCGACTCGGCCGGCACCACGCGCGCCGTTTCGGCGGGAGATGTGGTCCATCTGCGCCGGCACGAGGCCGAGGATTCCGGCGGGTATGCGTAGCTGGCTCGCCCCCGGCGAACAGGTGATTGTCGACAGCCGTCCGCAGGCGAAATCCCTGACCGGGCCGGCCATCGCTTTTGTCATGGTCCCCGCGCTGGCCGGCTTTGCGCTGGCCTGGCTGGGCCGCGGCGGACTGGGCCGGCTGGTGCCGCAGATTGCCGGCTGGAAGCCGCAGCTGGTGCTGGCCGTCGTCGTGCTGGCCGTCGCCGCGGAGCTGTTCTATCCGCTGCGCCGCTATCTGCGCTGGGCTGCCATCAGATATACGCTGACCAACCGGCGCATCATTGTCCGGCGTGGTTGGCTGCACCGATCCCGGCAGGACTTTCCGCTGGCCACGGTGCGCAACCTGGGCAGCCGGCAGTCGCCGCTGCAGCGGATCCTGCGCTGCGGGAATATAGCCTTGGATATGGGGCACGGCGACACGGCGTCGCTGCCGGATGTGCCCGAAGCGGCCCGCTTCCGCGATTTTGCCTTGGCCGCCATCAATGAGCTGCCGCACGCGGCGCTGGCGGGACCCGGGGAGGACTGGCACTACGCTGGAAATTCCGATGACAACGGATGGGAGGGGCTGGACCATGGACGACGTTAGCCACGAGCTGCAGGCTCCCGCCGACGGCCGCAAGGCGGCGAGGGACCTGGAAACCGAGCTGCTCGGCGGCGAGCGCAAGCTTAAGCGCCGCGACGTCGCGGCCGGGGCCGGCGTTTCGCTGCTCTCGGCGCGTAAGTTGTGGCGCGCGATGGGCTTTCCGAACCTGGGCGACGACGACGTTGCCTTCACGGAGAAGGACCAGGACGCCCTCACTACGGTGATCGATATGGTGCGCCAGGGTCAGCTGACCGAAGAGGCCGCCATATCCGTCACCCGGGCGATCGGCCAGATGACGGACCGGATGGTGGTCTGGCAGGTGGAGGCGCTGGTGGAGGACATGGTGGCCGAGCGCGGCGTCAGCGATGCCGAGGCCCGCCGCCTGCTGGTGGCCGAGCTGCCCCAGCTGATCGATCCGCTGGAGAAAATGCTGGTCTACTCCTGGCGGCGCCAGCTAAACGCCGGCGTGCAGCGGCTGGCCGTACGCGCCCAGGCCGGGCTGGAATCCAGCCAGGAGGGGCGCGGCGGCGACGAGGATGACGCGCCGTTGCCGCTGGCGCGTGCCGTTGGCTTTGCCGACCTGGTCAGCTACACCTCGCTGTCCCGGCGGATGAATGAAAAGACGCTGGCTCAGCTGGTCCAGCGCTTCGAGAACAAGTGCGCCGAAATCATCTCCGTCGGTGGCGGCCGGCTGGTCAAGACGGTCGGCGATGAGGTGCTGTTCAACTGCGAAACACCCGTGGCTGGGGCGGAAATCTCGCTGGCGCTGGCGGAGGCCATGGCACAGGATGACCTGCTGCCCGACGCCCGGGTCTCGATGGTCTGGGGGCGGGTGCTGTCCCGGCTCGGGGATATCTACGGTCCCACCGTGAATCTTGCGGCCCGGCTGACGGCGCTGGCGGAGCCCGGCACCGTACTGATCGAGTCAACGACGGCGGCCGCGCTGAATTCGGATGAGAGGTTCGTGCTGGTCCCGCAGAAGGTCCAGCATGTGCGCGGTTTCGGGGACATCCACCCCGTCGTGCTGGCACGCGGCCGCGGCGAGGGCATCGTCGTCGACTGAGCGGCGTCCACCGAGCCGGACGGACGGTTCAGTGGTGAGATAACGACGCTAAAGCGCCGTGGGAACGTCATTACCTCACACCTCGGCGCCGGCCCGGCTGGTCGGGCCGGTCGGGCCGCCGGGCGTGAGGTTAGTGGTGTGCGGTTAGTATGGTGAAACAGCAGGCTGACCGTGGCCGGCGTAGTCCTGCGGGCCGGCCGCAGCACCGACCGAGGAGGGGAATGGACCCCGAGCTGAACAAGGACCCCCAGCTGAACAACGACCCCCAGCTGAACAACAACGAGACGGACCCTGCCGCCGGGATGGATCCCGCGGCCGGATCGGGGGGCCACGCCGCAGACGGAGCGGACGCGGACGCCCAGCCGGCAACCGCTGCGCGACCGGACGGCCGGATTGTGCTGTCCTGGGGATGCAGGACGGACCGGGGGCTGCGGCGGGAGCGCAACGAGGATTCCTTCCTTGTGGCGGATCCGCTGTTCGCCGTCGCGGACGGGATGGGCGGGCACGAAGCCGGCGAAATTGCCAGCGGCATTTGCGTCCGGACGCTCGCCGAGTCCAGCCGGCAGGTACCCCTGACCCGCACCGGCGCGGCATCGGACCTGCAGGAAGCCCTCGAGCGGGCGGACCGCCGCATTCGCGAGGCCACCGGCTCACGGGCCGGCACCACGGTTTCCGGAGTGGCGCTGGTGCCCGAGCAGGGGCTCAGCTACTGGCTCGTCTTCAATGTCGGCGATTCACGCACCTACCTCCTCAGCGGTGGGGAATTTTCCCAGCTGAGCGTTGACCACTCCGAGGTCCAGGAGCTGGTCGACGGCGGACAGCTCACCGCGGCGGCGGCGGCGGTGCACCCGCGCCGGCACGTGCTGACCCGGGCGCTGGGTGCCGGGGAAAGCGGCCAGGCCGACTTTTGGCTGACACCCGTGCACGCGGGGGACCGGATCCTGATCTGTTCCGACGGGCTCAGCGGTGATGTTCCGGACGCGGACATCGAGCAGATCCTGGGCGCCGTCCGGGACCCGCAGGAGGCGGCGGAGGCCCTGGTCTCCGCCGCGCTGGCGGCCGGTGGAAGCGACAACGTGACGGCCGTCGTCGTCGACGCGAACCGCGGTACCGGATCGGCTGAGGCCCGGGCGGCGGCACCGCAGATCAGCAGCGCCGACGGCGGATAGCCTCGGGCCCGCACGGCGTGCCATAGGGCAAGATAGGACTGTGAGCACAGCCAAGGAAATTGACAACGCCATTGCCGGTTCCGCGGGCCGCGAGGTTCCGCCGGAGGAGCTGCGTGATGAGTATGAAACCCTGGCGGACAACGTCCGCAAGTACCGCTTCGCCTACTATAACGACGACGCCCCGCTGGTTGCCGACGCCGAATTCGACCGGGTGTACCGCCGGCTGGAGGAGCTTGAGGCGCTGCACCCGGAGCTGGTGACCAATGATTCCCCCACCCAGGAGGTCGGGGGCGAGGTGTCCGCCGCCTTCACCGCGGTCCAGCATCTGGCGCGCATGTACAGCCTGGAGGACGTCTTTTCGCTGGAGGAACTGCAGGTGTGGATCAGCCGTGCCCAGGCCAGTGTGGACAAGATGGGCGGCCAGCCGGAGCCCCGGTGGCTGACCGAGCTGAAGATCGACGGCCTGGCCGTGAACCTCCTGTACCGGGACGGCAAGCTGATCCGTGCGGCCACCCGGGGGGACGGCACCACGGGGGAGGACATCACCCACAATGTCCTCACGCTCAAGGACATTCCGCGCCAGCTGCGCGGGCGCAACCTGCCGGCGGAGATGGAAATCCGCGGCGAGGTCTTCATTGCCTCCAAGGATTTCCTGCGACTGAACGAAACCATGGTGGAGGCCGGGAAGGCGCCCTTCGCGAACCCGCGCAATGCCGCAGCGGGCTCCCTGCGCCAAAAGGATCCGTCGGTCACCGCCCAGCGGCCGCTGAGCATGTATGTGCATGGGATCGGCGCCCGGGAGGGGCTGGAGACGGACAGCCAGTCCGCCACGTACGAGCTGCTGAAGTCGTGGGGCATGCCGATCAGTCCCTACTTCAGGGTGCTGGACAGCTATGAAGAGGTCCTGGAGTTCATTGCCCACTACGGGGAGCACCGGCACGATCTGATCCACGAAATCGACGGCATCGTGGTCAAGGTGGACAGCTTCGCCACCCAGCGCGCACTCGGCTACACCTCGCGCGTGCCGCGCTGGTCCGTCGCCTACAAATACGCGCCGGAAGAGGTGCACACGAAGCTGCTGGACATCCTGGTCAACGTGGGCCGCACCGGCCATGTCACTCCATACGGCGTGATGGAGCCGGTGAAGGTGGCCGGGTCTACGGTGGAGATGGCCACCCTGCACAACCAGGATGTCGTCAGGGCCAAGGGCGTGAAAATCGGCGACATCGTGGTCCTGCGCAAGGCCGGGGATGTGATCCCGGAAATCGTGGGCCCGGTGATGGCGCTGCGCGAGGCGCAGGTTCCCCCGGTGCGCGATTTTGTGATGCCAACGCACTGCCCTTCCTGCGGTACCGAACTGGCGCCGGCCAAGGATGGCGATGTGGACATCCGCTGCCCCAACGCGCGTTCCTGCCCCTCGCAGCTGCGCGAACGGATTTTCCATCTGGCCGGCCGCGGCGCCTTCGACATCGAGGCCCTGGGCTGGGAAGCCGCCATCGCCCTGACCCAACCGGCCGCGCCGGAGACCCCGCCGCTGACGAACGAGGCCAACATCTTCGCCCTGACGCCGGAGGATCTGGCGGACGTGCGGATCCCGCGGGAGAAAAAGGTCCGGGGCGAGGTGCAGGGAACCGAGCTGGTGCCGTACTTCTACTCGAAGGCCACGGCGAAGAAGCCCAGCGAGCCGACGGCCAACACCCAAAAGCTCTTCCGCGAGCTGGAGAAGGCCAAGACGCAACCGCTCTGGCGTGTGCTCGTGGCGCTCTCCATCCGGCATGTGGGCCCCACCGCCTCCCGGGCGCTGGCCACGGCATTTGGTTCCATGGATGCCATCCGGGCCGCCAGCGAGGAGCAGCTCGCGCAGGTCGACGGCGTGGGCCCGATCATCGCGGCGGCGCTGAAGGAGTGGTTCGCCGAGGACTGGCACCGGCACATCGTGGACAGCTGGGCCGCCGCCGGTGTGCGGATGGCCGATGAGGTGGATGCCTCCACGCCGCGGACCCTGGAGGGATTGACCATCGTGGTGACCGGATCGCTGCCCAACTTCAGCCGTGATGAGGCGAAGGAGGCCATCATCACCCGCGGCGGCAAGGCCGCCGGCTCCGTCTCGAAGAGCACCAGTTATGTGGTGGCCGGGGAAAACGCGGGAACCAAGCTGGACAAGGCGGAGCAGCTGGGCCTGACGGTGCTGGACGAGGACGGTTTTGTGAAGCTGCTGGCGGAGGGGCCCGTATGAGCGTGCCGATGGATGAGCTGCTGGTGGTGGCCAAGCGCGCCGCCGAGGCCGGAGCCGGTATTCTGGCCGGCCGCGATCCGGCCGGCTTTGCCGCCGAGGCGAAAGGCTCGGACGCGGATTGGGTCACTGCCTTTGACCTCGCGGCCGAGCGCGCCATCCGGGAGAGCATTGCCGCGGCCCGTCCGGATGACACCATCACCGGGGAGGAGCTGGCGCCCGCCGTGTCCAGGACGCCCTCGGGCTACCGCTGGTCCGTGGATCCGCTGGACGGGACCATGAATTTCATCCGCAATATTGCCTACTACGGCACCTCCGTGGCGGTGCAGGGGCCCGACGGCGGCTGGCTGGCCGGCGTCGTCGCCGCACCGGCCCTGCGGCGGACCTATTTTGCCAGCCGCGGCGGCGGAGCCTGGCTGGAGGAACAGTCCGCGCAGGGAAGAACCACCGTCCGCCGGCTCCATGGTCCGCTCCGGCCGCGCAACGGCCAGCTGCTGGCCACCTCCCTGACCTACGACCCCGCGGTGCGCGCCCGGCTGGTGGCCGAGCTGGACGGCCGGATGCAGGGATTCAACGACTTCCGCCGGCTGGGCTCGGCCGCGCTGGAACTGTGCGCCGTGGCCGAGGGCGGCGTGGATGCCTACCTGGAATTCGGTCTCTACGAACACGACTTCGCCGCGGGCGCGCTGATCGCGGAGGAGGCCGGCGCCTGGGTCCGCCGCCCGGAACTGAGCCCGGCACTGGACGGGCTGCCGGCGCAGAGCCAGGTGCTGGCCTCATGGACCGCCGCCTCCATCCCCGGGCTCGGCGGGAAATTCACGCCGTGAGCGCGTTCCGATGACGGCGTCCTGGCAGCAGCTGGTGGCCGTGCTGGCCAATGACAGGCTCCGCGAGGTCTACGCCGAATGGGTCCTGGGCATCCAGGGCGGCGGGATGCCCGCGGAGCTGGCCAGGCTCGCTTCCGCGGGGCTGCTGGAGCAGCACGACGGCGGCTACCGGCTGGCGCCGTCGGTGTTCCGGGATGTGCTCGAGGCAGCCCGCAAACCCCAGCCCGCGGGCATCGACAGGTTCTTCGCGCACGGTTATCTGCAGGGGATCCCGCGCCGGCCCGAGGACCGGGACGAGGCGCTGGGGCACCTGGCCATCCGGCTGTTCGGCAGTGAAGAGGTGCTGGCGGAGCCGGAGGTCAACCGGCTGCTGGCCACCGTCACCACGGACGTGCCCTCGCTCCGCCGGGCCCTGGTGGACTTTGGCTACCTGCAGCGCGACGCCGACGGCGGACAATACTGGCGCACCGCGTAATTCCCGGACCACGTCGGGCACGGAAGGAACGGTTCTGCTCACCGGGTGGGTCCTCTTGATGAGCAGGACAGGGTTCTGCTCATCAGATCCGGCCCCTCAATGAGCAGCTGGTTCCTTCCCCGGGCGTATTCTCGGTTCATGTGCGAGATTACCCTTTTCCGAAGCCTGTGGAGGGGCCTTGGCGGCGGGTCCGCCGGGCCCGACGGCGTTTCCTTCAGCGGGGCGGGCATGTTGCCGTCCGCGTTTCCCGTCTCGGAGTTAGCGGCGGCGTCGGTGGCCACCGCCGGGGCCGCGGTTGCGGGCCTGGTGCGCCGGTTGGAGGAGGGACCACCTGCGGACCGCGGCCGTGCCCCCGGCTTGGCGGCCGGACGCCCCACGGACGGCGGAAGTGCCCCCGATGTGCAGGCAGGGCGCCCCACGGACCGGGGCCGCGCGCCGGACGTGGAGGTGGACCGCGGGTTGGCCTCCTTGTGGTTTGGCCAGTCCTTCAAGCCTGTCGGCTGGGAACTGCCGCCCGCGTGGGATGCGATCGCCGGCGACTACGAGTGCGCCGACGGCTGGATCAGGCTGCACACCAATGCCCCGCACCACCGGCTGGCTGCGCTGCGCGTGCTTGGCCTGGCACCGGAATCCGCGACCCGGCAGTCCGTGGCCGCGGAGGTTGCCGCCTGGTCGGGAGCTGATCTGGAGTCCGCGGTGGTCTCAGCCGGCGGATGCGCCGCGGAGATGCGCAGCGCCAGCCGGTGGCGGGAACATCCGCAGGGCGGGGCCGTCGCGGCAGAACCGCTGGTGCACTGGCAGCTGACCAGCGGCGGCGCAGCGGGCGGCGGGACGGATGCGGCCGCCTGGGTCCAGCCGGTGGCGCACCCCGTGGCACAGCCGGTGACGAAGGGATCCGCCGGCAGACCCCTGGCCGGCGTCCGGGTGCTGGACCTGACCCGTGTGCTGGCCGGACCGGTCGCCACCCGCTTCCTGGCGGGCTACGGGGCGGAGGTGCTGCGGATCGACCCGCCGGAGTGGTCCGAGCCGGCGCTGGAGCCGGAGATGACGCTGGGCAAGAACTGTGCCCGGCTGGACCTGAAAACCGAAGCCGGCGTGCGCAGGCTCAAGGAGCTGCTGGCCGGGGCGGACATCCTGGTGCACGGCTACCGTCCCAGCGCGCTGCGGGGACTGGGGCTGGGCGACGACGTGCTGGCCGCCGAATATCCGCAACTGGTCAACGTGGCCCTTGATGCCTACGGCTGGACCGGTCCGTGGGCGGGACGGCGCGGCTTCGATTCGCTCGTGCAGATGAGCTGCGGCATCGCCGAGTCCGGGATGCGGCACTACGGCTCGGCCCGACCGCGCCCGCTGCCGGTGCAGGCGCTGGACCACGCCACCGGCTACCTGCTGGCCGCGGCGGCGGTACTCGCCTGGACCCGCCGGCTGGACGGCGGGATCTGGACGGCGCGCGCCTCACTTGCCCGCACCGCCGTCGAACTGATGGCAGCCCGCGGGCCCGCCGGCCCGGACGCGCCGGGGACGAAGGACGACGGCGGCGCAGGCCAGGAACCGCCGTCGGCCGCGGATTACACGGGCATTCCGGAGGAAACGGCGTGGGGGCCGGGGGAGCGGCTCCCCATGCCGGTGACCGTGCGCGGCGTTCCGGTAAGCTGGGATGTCCCCGCCCGAGGCTACGGGTCCGCACCGGCCCGCTGGAAGTGAAATGAACACCACAACAATTACCGTCCGCCCCGCGCTGCCCGACGACTACGAGGACATCGCCCGGATCACCCGCGAGGCCTACCTTGCCGCCGGGTATTTCCTCGATGCCGAGCACCCGTACATGCAGCAGATCCAGCGGGTGGGGCAGCGGGCGCAGGCCGCGCCGGTGTGGGTCGCCGAGCGGGAGGGCCGCATTATCGGTTCCGTGACGCTGGCGGTGGCGGGCGATAAGTACGCCGATATTGCGCTCGCCGACGAACTGGAATTCCGGATGCTCGTGGTGGACCCCGCGGTGCAGCGCGGCGGGATCGGTCGGGCGCTGGTGGAGGCCATCATTGCCCACGCCCGGGTCCTGGATGGCATCCGGGCCGTGGCGCTGACCACCGGGCAGGACTGGCACGGCGCCCATGCCCTCTATGAGGCCACGGGTTTCCGCCGCGTTCCCGCGCGGGACTGGCTGGTGCCCGGAACGGCGATCAAGCTGCTGGTCTTCCGCCTGGAGCTGTGAAGGTCCCCTCGCCGGCAGGTCCCCGAGATCACGATGCAGGGCGGACCTGGCGGAGCCCGTCGGCCGAAGGATCGATCTGGCACCGATGGCGGGCTTGCCGTCGCCAAGGTCGCCATTCGTGCCGGTTCAATGAGACGTGCATCATTGCGGGCGTTGGCCGACCGAGCGAGCAACGCCCGGTGACCGACGGAGCGAGCCCTGCGAGCGGGTGGAGACCTCGATGCCAGCAACTAGACTAAGTGGGAAACAAACAACTTCAGCAGGGGAGATCCATGGCTGCGATCAACCGTGACGACGTGGCGCATCTGGCGCGGCTGGCTCACATTGAAATGAGTGAACAGGAACTCGACCGGATGGCCGGCGAACTCGCCGTCATCGTCGATTCCATCAAGTCCGTCAGCGAGGTGGCCAGCGCGGACGTGCCGGCGACCTCGCACCCGATCCCGTTGACCAATGTGATGCGCGAGGACGTGGTGGGCCACGTGTTCACCGCCGAGCAGGCACTCTCCGGTGCACCGGATGCCGAGGACGGCCGCTTCCGCGTGCCCGCAATCCTGGAAGAGGACTCATGACCGAGCTGATCAAGAACTCCGCCGCCCAACTCGCGGACAAGCTGGCCGCGAAGGAGGTCTCCGCCGTCGAGGTCACACAGGCGCACCTGGACCGCATTGCCGCCGTGGATGCGGACATCCACGCGTTCCTGCACGTGAACACGGAGGAGGCGCTCGCCGTCGCCGCGGACGTGGATTCCCGCCGCGCCAAGGGTGAGCAGCTGCACCGGCTGGCCGGCGTGCCCATCGCCGTCAAGGACCTAATTGTCACTATCGGCCAGCCCACCACGGCCGGCTCGAAAATCCTCGAAGGCTGGCACAGCCCGTACGACGCCACGGTCGTCAGGAAGCTGCGCGGCGCCGGCATGCCGATCCTGGGCAAGACCAACCTGGATGAATTTGCGATGGGGTCCTCCACGGAGCACTCCGCGTACGGTCCGACGCGCAACCCGTGGGATCTGGACCGTATTCCGGGCGGATCCGGTGGCGGTTCCGCGGCCGCCGTCGCCGCCTTTGAGGCCCCGCTGGCCCTGGGGACGGACACCGGCGGTTCCATCCGCCAGCCCGGTGCCGTGACCGGAACCGTCGGCGTCAAGCCAACCTACGGCGGCGTCTCCCGCTACGGCGCCATCGCGCTGGCGTCCTCCCTGGACCAGATCGGCCCGGTGTCGCGCACCGTGCTGGACTCCGCGCTGCTGCACGAGGTCATCGGCGGGCACGACCCGTTCGATTCCACCTCGCTGACGGACCCGTCCACCGGGCTGGTCGAGGCGGCCCTGACCGGCAATGTCAGGGGCATGAAAATCGGCGTTGTCAAGGAACTCGGCGGCGAGGGTTACCAGGCCGGCGTCGAGGCCCGCTTCCGCGATTCGCTGGAGCTGCTGCGCGGCGCCGGGGCGGAAATCGTGGAGGTCTCCTGCCCCAGTTTCAAATACGCGCTCGGGGCCTACTACCTGATCATGCCCTCGGAAGCCTCCTCCAACCTGGCCAAGTTCGACGGCGTCCGGTACGGACTGCGCGTCCTGCCGGAGGATGGGCCGATGACGATCGAACGGGTCATGGGTGCCACCCGCGCGGCCGGCTTCGGCGATGAGGCCAAGCGCCGCATCATCCTGGGGACCTACGCCCTCAGCGCCGGCTACTACGATGCCTACTACGGCTCGGCGCAGAAGGTGCGCACGCTGATCCAGCGCGACTTCGAGGCCGCTTTCGCCCAGGCGGACGTCCTGATTTCCCCGACGGCGCCGACGACGGCGTTCAGGCTGGGCGAGAAGCTGGACGATCCGCTGGCGATGTACCTCAACGATGTTGCGACAATTCCAGCCAACCTGGCGGGCGTTCCCGGACTGTCGCTGCCCAGCGGCCTGGCCGATGAGGACGGACTGCCCGCCGGCGTCCAGCTGCTCGCCCCCGCCCGGCAGGACGCCCGGCTGTACCGCGTCGGTGCCGTGCTGGAAGCGATGCTGGAGGAATCCTGGGGCGGGCCGATCCTGGCCAAGGCCCCCGCGCTGAACGGATCCAACCCGGCCGGGCCGCTGGTCGGGCCTGTCGAGACCAAGGAGGGAAAATAATGTCTGTGGATGCAATCCTGAGCTTTGAGGAGGCCATGGAGAGATTCGACCCGGTCCTCGGTTTCGAGGTCCACGTTGAACTGAACACCAAGTCCAAGATGTTCTCCTCCGCGCCCAACGTCTTCGGTGACGAGCCGAACACCAACGTCAACGAGGTGGACCTCGGGATGCCGGGGGTGCTGCCGGTGATCAACAGGACCGCGGTGGAATCCTCCATCAAGATCGGCCTGGCGCTGAACTGCAAGATCGCCGAGACCTGCCGGTTTGCCCGGAAGAACTATTTCTATCCGGATACCCCCAAGAATTTCCAGACCTCCCAGTACGATGAGCCGATCGCCTACGACGGCTACCTGGACGTCGAGCTGGCGGACGGCACCGTCTTCCGGGTGGAGATCGAACGCGCCCATATGGAAGAGGATGCCGGCAAGCTGACCCACATGGGCGGCGCCAGCGGCAGGATCCAGGGTGCCGATTTCTCCCTGGTGGACTACAATCGGGCCGGCGTGCCGCTGGTGGAAATTGTCACCAAGCCCATTGAGGGCGCCGGCGCCCGCTCGCCGGAGCTGGCCAAGGCCTATGTCGCGTCCATCCGCGAAATCGTGAAGAACCTGGGCGTTTCCGACGCGAAGATGGAACGCGGCAACGTCCGCTGCGACGCCAACGTGTCGCTGCGCCCGTACGGACAGGAAAAGTTCGGCACGCGCTCCGAAACGAAGAACGTGAACTCGCTGCGCGCCGTCGAACATGCCGTCCGTTTCGAGATCCAGCGGCACGCCGCCGTACTGGCCTCCGGCGAGTCCATTGTGCAGGAGACCCGGCACTGGCACGAGGACACCAGGACGACCACCTCCGGCCGGCCCAAATCGGATGCGGATGACTACCGGTACTTCCCGGAGCCCGATCTGGTCCCGCTGGTGCCCTCCCGCGACTGGATTGAAACCCTGCGCTCGGAACTGCCGGAGCCGCCCTCGGAGCGCCGCAAGCGCCTGCAGGAGGCCTGGGGCTACACCGACCTGGAATTCCGCGACGTGGTCAACGCCGGCCTGATGGACGAGATCGAGGAAACCATCGGCGCCGGCGCCTCTGCCGCCGTGGCCCGCAAGTGGTGGATGGGCGAGATCGCCCGCCGCGCCAAGCTGGCGGACGTCGATCCGGTGGACCTGGGCGTCACGGCCGCCGTCGTCGTCGAACTGGACTCGCTCATCAGCTCCGGCAAGATCAACGACAAGCTGGCCCGCGAGGTGCTCGACGGTGTGCTGGCCGGCGAGGGCACGCCCACCGAGGTGGTGGAGAAGCGCGGGCTGGCCGTGGTGTCCGACGACGACGCCCTGCAGTCCGCGATCGAGACGGCGCTGGCGGCGCAGCCCGACGTGGCGGAGAAGATCCGCGGCGGCAAGATCCAGGCCGTCGGTGCCATCGTTGGCGCTGTCATGAAGTTGACCCGGGGCCAGGCCGACGCCGGCCGCGTCCGCGAACTGATCCTGAAAACCCTCGGCGTCGAGGGGTAGGTGCCGCTTCCGGCGGCTGGGCATGATGGGGAAATGACAGTCGGTCCCGCGAACTTTTGGAAAATCCGCGCGCGGGTGCAGTCCGAGGGCGACGCGCACGTGATGGAGGATTCCTGCGGGCTGGCCGGTCCGGCCGTCTGGGTGATCGACGGCGCCACTTCGTTGCTGGCACCGCTCGGCCTGCCCGGGGCCTCCGATCCGTCCTGGCTGGCGCAGGCGCTCTCCGTTGCCCTGGCCGAGGTCGTGGCGGAATCGCAGTCGCCGGCCGCGGCGTCGGAGCCCGGCGTCCGCGCTCTGCTGGCCGCGGCGCTGCAGAAGGTCGACGACGGCGGCCGGCGGTTTGTTGGGGAGGAACGGGTGCGCTTTCCCAGCGCTGCGGTCTCCGTCGCCCGGTTGTACGACGGCGCCGTGGAAGTCCTTAGCCTGGCCGACTGTCATGTCGCCGTGAGGCTGGCCGGGGGCGGTGTTGAGCACGTCATCAGCGGGCCGGCCGATTCCCGCATCCACGGTGACCGGACGGCTCCCGGTCCGGACCCGGCCGGCCTCCGGGCGCTGCGGATCGAGGACCGGGAGCGCCGCAACACCGCCGGCGGGCTCTGGGTGGCGCGCCGCGAGCCGGCGGCGGCCCAGCACGCGCACGTGGTCCGGTTCCTCCGGCCCGAACTGATGGCGATGGCTTCGGACGGTGCCTGGCGCGCCGTCGATCTTGGCCTGGTGGCCGATGCCGCGGACTTCCTGGAGTCCGTCTCGACCCCCGTCGGTGCCCTGGAACTGATGCACCGGCTGCGCGCCCATCAGCGGGCGATCCGCGAGGTGGCCGACGACGCGACGGTGCTCGTCGTCGAACCGGCGGACCCCGGCCCAGGGCGTCGTGCAGGTACAACTGTCCCGCAGATAACGCACGCAGAGCGCGGTTTTCGTGCGTTATCTGCGGGACAGTTGTTCAGCTGACCAGCTCCGACATGGCAGCCTGCAGCGCCTCGCAGACCAGCAGGACGGAGCGCCGCCTCAGGCTCTCTGGCCGGGCCAGGATGTCGATCCGGCGCCGGGTGCTGATGCCCTGCAGCGGCCGCAGCACGATGCCCGGTTTCAGTGCGGGGCTGGCGGTATAGCGCGGCAGCAGGCCGATGACGCTTCCACTGGACACCAGCGCCGCCACGGTGGAGTAGTCGTTGATCCGGTGCACCACGTTCATGGGTTTACTGGCCACCGCGCCGACGGCGGCAAGCACGTCCGCGGGTGAGTAGCCTGGCCGGCTGGTCACCCAGGCCGCGTCGACGACGTCGAGCGGGGTCAGCGCGTCCAGGGCCGCCAGCGGATGCCGGATGGACATCGCGACGTCCAACGGCTCGTGCGCCAGCGGCAGCACCGTCACCTTCGCCTCCGGCCACGGCGGACTGTGGTCCAGGCGGTGCGCCAGCACCAGATCGTAGCGGGCAGTCAGGGAAGGGAAGTCCTGCTGCGCCACGTCCTCATCGGAGAGCTGGACGCCGGGCGAATCCGCGCCGGCGAGGATCCGCAGCAACGGCGCAAACAGCGCCTGGCCCGCGCTGTGGAAGCCGCTGACCGTGACCATGCCGTTCCGGGTTTCCCGGTAGGCGCCTATGGCCGCCCGGGCATCGGCCATCGCGCTGACCACTGTCGCACCGGCATCCGCCAGCACCTGGCCGGCCTCGGTGAGGACCAGGTTGCGGCCCTCCTTGCGGGTGAGCGGGGCGTCCACGTCCTTCTGCAGCAGGGCCAGCTGCTGCGAGACGGCGGACGGCGTCACCAACAGCGTTTCCGCGACGGCTTTGACGCTGCCCAGCTCGCCCAGCTCCCGCAGCATCTCCAGCTGGTGTATATCCATGGAAGCAACACTAAAGCATTAGAATAACTAAATCGTCGAGTCAGCTAATGCAGGTTGTGCTAACGCGTCCGGCCCGCTGTAATGAAGGAAGAGACCGCCCACCCAAAATGGGCCACGACGACGGCCAAGGCGGCACTATGAAGGCGGCACCATGAAAGCACTGTACAAGTCCGGCGCGCACGCAGGCTTCGAGCTGGTCGACCGCCCGGAGCCGGAGGCCGGTCCCAATGACGTGAAGATCCGCGTGATGACCACCGGCATCTGCGGGACGGACCTCCATATCCAGTCCTGGGACGCCTGGGCCGCGGCGAACATCAACGCACCGCTGATCGCCGGGCACGAATTCTACGGCGAAGTGGTGGCGGCCGGCCGGGACGTCATCGAGGTAAAGGTGGGCGACCGGGTCTCCGGCGAGGGACATGTGGTCTGCGGCATTTGCCGCAACTGCCGGGCCGGCCGCCGCCAGATGTGCATCAACACGGTATCCGTAGGCGTGCAGCGCGACGGCGCCTTTGCCCAATACGTCGTGATTCCGGAAACCAATGTCTGGGTTCACCACGACAAATCCGTCACCCCGGAGCTCGGCGCCATCTTCGATCCCTTCGGCAACGCCGTCCACACCGCGCTGAGTTTCCCGCTGGTCGGGGAGGACGTCCTGATCACCGGAGCCGGGCCCATCGGACTGATGGCCATCGCCGTCGTCCGCCACGCCGGCGCCCGCAAGATCGCGATCACGGACGTCTCCGCCCCGCGTCTTGAACTGGCACGGAGCATGGGGGTCGACCTGGCCATCGATGTCTCCACCACCCGGGTCAGGGATGCGCAGCGCGAACTTGGCATGCGCGAGGGCTTCGACATCGGCCTGGAAATGTCCGGCCACCCCACCGCCCTGCCTGAAATGATCGACAATATGAACCATGGCGGACGGATCGCGATGCTGGGCCTGCCAAGTCAGTCCATCGACATCAACTGGGGCAAAGTGGTCACCCATATGCTCACGCTCAAGGGCATTTACGGCCGTGAGATGTTTGAGACCTGGTATGCCATGAGCGCCATGTTGGCGTCCAACACCGTCCTGCGCAGGAACATTGCCGCCGTCGTGACGGACAAGCTCCCGGCGGCAGAATGGGAACAGGGATTCGCCGCGGCACGGGCGGGGCTGGGCGGCAAGGTAGTACTCGACTGGACGGAAATCTAAGGAAAACATGTACACATCAATGAAGGACCAGCTGGCCGAAGAACTGGACTCCATCCGGGCCGCCGGCCTGTTCAAAACCGAGCGCCGGATTTCCTCCGCACAGTCCAGCCACATCCAGGCCGGTCCCCTCGACGGCGAGGGTGCGCCGGTGCTGAATTTCTGCGCCAACAACTACCTTGGCCTGGCGGACCACCCGCAGATCATCGCCGCCGCCAAGTCCGCTATGGATCAGCGCGGCTTTGGCATGGCCTCGGTGCGCTTCATCTGCGGCACCCAGGACCTGCACCTGGAACTGGAAGCGCGCGTCTCCGCGTTCCTCGGCACCGAGGACACCATCCTGTTTTCCTCCTGCTTCGACGCCAACGGCGGCGTCTTTGAATCGCTCTTCGGCCCGGACGACGCCGTCATCTCCGATGCGCTCAACCACGCCTCCATCATTGACGGCATCCGGCTGTGCAAGGCGCAGCGCCTCCGCTACGCCAACCGGGACATGGCGGACCTGGAGGCCAGGCTGCAGGAAGCCTCCGGTGCCCGGCGCCGGATCATCGTCACCGACGGCGTGTTCTCCATGGACGGCTACCTGGCCCCCCTGGCGGCCATCTGCGACCTGGCGGACAAGTACGATGCGCTGGTGATGGTGGACGATTCGCACGCCGTCGGCTTCATGGGGGCCACCGGCGCCGGGACACCGGAACACGCCGGCGTCTCGGATCGCGTGGACATCTACACCGGAACCTTCGGCAAGGCCCTCGGCGGCGCCTCCGGCGGTTACGTCTCGGCCCGGAGCGGCATCGTGTCCATGCTGCGGCAGAAGGCGCGCCCCTACCTGTTTTCGAATTCGCTGGCTCCGGCCATCGTGGCCGCAACGCTCAAGGCCCTGGAGCTGGTGCAGGGCTCGGCAGACCTGCGCGCCCGGCTCTTCGGGAACTCCGCCCTGTTCCGCCGCCGGATGAGCGAGGAGGGCTTCGACCTGCTCGACGGCGAGCACGCGATTGTCCCGGTCATGTTCGGCGATGCCGCCATGGCGGCCCGGATCGCGGACGGGATGCTGGCCCACGGGGTCTACGTCACGGCCTTCAGCTATCCCGTGGTGCCCAGGGGTGCCGCCCGCATCCGCGTCCAGCTGTCGGCGGCGCACACCGCCGACGACGTCGAAACCTGCGTCCGCGCCTTCGTCGCGGCGCGTGCCGCGGAGGCGGCGTAGGCCCCCGCCGCAACGCAATAACATGTGAGCTACGCCACATCACAAACAAGCCGCGCGGGTCTATCATGATTCCGTCGGCCCTGTCAATTGCTCTCGCGCAATTGAGGCCTAACTAGGAGGCTTTGTGATGAGCGAAATTTCTCCAATCAGGAATTCCGTCCGTACGGGAGGCAGCGGGCTCAAGGGAGTCGGCGGGCTCTGGGGCGAATTGCTTGCGGAATTCCTGGGCACCTTCGTGCTGATCGCCTTTGGCGACGGCGTCGTCGCCATGGCTGTGGCGGCGCTCCCAGGCTCCGGCCGTACCCAGACCTCGACGACGGTCTTCCTCGCCGCGGGCGACTGGCTGCTGATCACCTGGGGATGGGCGCTTGCCGTCACCATGGCCATCTACGTGGCCGGCGGCGTAAGCGGCGCCCATATCAACCCCGCGGTCACGATCGCTTTTGCGGCCCGCAGGAAATTCCCCTGGCGGAAGGTGGGCCCCTATATCGTGGCCCAGGTCGTAGGGGCTTTTGTTGGCGCCGCCCTGGTGTTCCTGGTCTATCATCAGGCGATCAACGCCTTTAATGAGGCGGTGGGAACGACCAAGACCGGGCCAAAGGGCCTCGCAACCTACTCGATTTTCGCCACGTTCCCCGCACCGTACTTCAATGGGAATCCGACCGGGCCGCTGGTGGACCAGATCGTCGGCACCGCGTTCCTGGTGATGTTCGTTGTGGCGATCATCGATCTGCGCAACACCGCGGTGAAGGCCAACCTTGGACCGTGGATGATCGGCCTGGCCGTGGCCGCCATCGGAATGTCCTTCGGCGCGAACGCCGGATACGCCATCAACCCGGCCCGTGATTTTGGTCCGCGCCTTTTCGCCTGGATCGCCGGCTGGGGACAGACCGCCATGCCCGGCACCGTTGACGGTGCCTTCAGCTGGTACTTCTGGGTGCCTATTATCGGGCCGCTGATCGGCGGCGTGATCGGCGTCCTGCTCTACGACTGGTTCATCGGCGATGTGTTGCATGCGCGCGGGAACACACCGGAACCCCCCGGGCGGACCCGTGACGCGGTTCCGGATGAGGAGGACTTCGAAAGCGGGCCGCCGGCAGCCAGCGGCGACGATCCGATTGCCGCCCGGCGTTCGGTGATCCACCGCCGGACCGTTGCGGATGGGGGCACCCCTCTGGAAGACTAGCCTCTTGTGGAAGAGCCTGCGATGAACGCCGATGTGCTGATTGTTGGCGGCGGCATCGCAGGCCTTTCTCTTGCCTGGAAGCTGGCCCCGCGGGTCAAGGTGATCTTGGTCGAGGCGGAAGGCTCGCTGGCCTACCACACGTCCTCCCGCTCGGCCCGGCAGATGCAGCCGAGCTACGGGCCCGGCCCGATCAAAGAACTGACGGCCCGCAGCATCGCCGCCGTGCAGGAGATTTCCGCCGAACTGGGCCACTCGATCCTTTCCCCACGGCCGCTGATCTTCATCGGCAGTGAGGAAGGGGCCGCGGCCCAAAGCGCGGCCAACGGCCTCAGGCCCATCAGCCATGCGGACGCACTGCGTTTGAGCCCTGACCTGCGCCCCGAGGCGTTCCAGGCCGCCTGCCTGGACGACGCGGCGCTGGAGGTCGACGTGCCCGAGCTGCTGGAGTACTACCGCTCACGGGCCGTGGCGGCCGGCGCGGAAATCAACGTTGCCGCTCCGGTGCACACCGCGCTGCGCACCGGAACCGGCTGGACCGTCGGCGCCGGCAGCAATGCCTATTCCTCCGCCGTCGTCATCAACGCCGCCGGCGCCTGGGCGGATCCGATCGCCGTGATTTTCGGCGTCCGCAGCCAGGGCCTTCGGCCGCACCGGCGCACCGCCGCCGTGGTCACCACGGAGCGGCCCGTGAACCCGGCCGGTCCCATGATCGCCGCCGCCGATGACACCTTTTATTACCGTCCCGACGGCGCCGATCTGCTGATGTCCCCGTGCGAGTCCGTGCCCAGCGTCCCCGAGGACGCCAAGCCCGTGGAGCAGGACGTGCACCGGCTGATGGACCGGGTCAATGCCGTCACCAACCTTGGCATTGCCGGTCTGCGCCGGTCCTGGACGGGACTGCGGACCGGAGCACCGGATGGGCTGCCCGTGGTCGGTTATGACCCCGAAGCACCCGGATTCTTCTGGTTGGCGGGCCAGGGCGGCTACGGCATCCAGACCTCAGCGGCGCTCGCCGAGATGGCCGCCGAGCTCATCCTCTCGAACGGAACCTCCTCCGGCACCGTCCCGGCCGCCGTCGCCACCGCACTGGGCGCCGGCCGCTGAGCCCGCATGACACAGCCGCGCAAGCGGGCTAGTTGGTGGCAGACGAGGCGAGCACGCCCAATCCCAACCCAGCAATGATGCCGCTGCTGACGCGCTCGATCACGGTACTGACCTTCGGCCGCTGCAGCCAGTCCATGGCCTTGACCGCAGCCATGGCAACCATCACCAGATAGCTGAAGCCGATGACCGCTTCGATGGAACCGAGGATCATGGCGGTCAACATCGTGTTTCCGCCGTGCGGAATGAACTGGGGGACCACGGCCAAGTAGAACAGTCCCACCTTCGGATTGAGCAGCGTGGAGAGGGCACCGGCCGCGAACCCGGCCCGGGAGCTCATCCGCCGGCGCGGCGGCGCCTCTCCGTGAGTCGCCTTCACACCGCTGCGCCTTGCTCTGCTCGGCGAAGACCTGCTCGGCGAGGACCTGGTCCGCGCGGACCTGATCAGCGCGGAAAGGCCAAGATAGAGCAGGTACAAGCCGCCGGCAATTTTCAGCCAGCGGAAAACCTCGGCCGATTGCTCCAGGATGGCCGCAAGCCCAACACCCACCAGGGCCGCCCAGACGAGGGCAGCCAGCGCGCTGCCTCCGGCCGCAGCCATCCCGGCACCGGCTCGGTTCAGGGCAATCCGCAGCACCAGAAAGGTATCCGGTCCGGGCGTGACCGAGAGCAGAAGGCAAAGACCGGCGAAGGCCAGCAGCGAAGCGAATGTCATGACGCAATTATCCGGGCCCGCTGGCACCGGCGGCAACCCCCGCGGAAAGGCGAACGCCGCCCGCCGTCCGGAATCCCGGACTGCACCGCAGGCAGGCCGTCCGCCCGCGAGTGCGGCCGCCGTAGGGTGGGAACCATGAGCACGCTAATCACCAACATCGCCGAGCTGATGACCCAGGACCTCGCGCACGGGGTGCGCCGCAATGCCGCCGTCGTCCTTGAGGGCGAGCGGATTTCCTGGATCGGGGAGGCCGCGGCCGCCCCGGCCGCGGACACGAGGTTCGACGCCCAGGGGAGGGCGGTGCTTCCCGGCTGGGTGGACTCGCACTCGCACCTGGTTTTTGCCGGCGACAGGACGGCCGAGTTCGAGGCCCGGATGGCGGGCCAAAGCTATGCTGCCGGTGGCATCGCGGTCACGACGCAGGCCACCCGGGAAGCCTCCGACGAGGACCTGCGCGCGCTCCTCGCGGCCCGGGTCGCGGAGGCGGCGGCCGGCGGGACCACCTATCTGGAAACGAAAACGGGCTACGGCCTCGATGTTGGGAACGAGGCCCGCAGCGCCCGGATTGCCGCGGAGCAGGTCGAGCAGGTGACCTACCTCGGCGCCCACCTGGTCCCGGCGGGGGTGGATCCCGACGACTATGTGGAGCTGGTCTGCGGGCCGATGCTCCAGGCCGTCCGCGCCCACGTTCAATGGGCGGATGTCTTCTGCGAACGCGGCGCCTTCACAGAGGAACAATCCCGCCGCATCCTGGAGGCCTGCCGCGACGCCGGGCTCGGGCTCCGCGTGCACGGCAACCAGCTCGGCCCCGGGGCGGGCGTGCGCCTGGCGGTGGAACTGGGGGCCGCCAGCGTGGACCATCTGAACTACCTTGACGACGGCGACGTCACGGCCCTCGCCGGCAGCTGGGCCGGGTGGGACCCGGCCACGGGAACGGGCCGCCGCGGCACCGTTGCCACCTGCCTGCCGGCCTGTGACCTGTCCACCAGGGCGCCCCTGGCCCCCGGCAGGAAACTGCTCGACGCCGGGGTGCAGATCGCACTCGCCTCCAACTGCAACCCGGGCACCTCCTACACCTCCTCGATGAATTTCTGCGTCACCACGGCGGTGCTCCAGATGGAGCTGAACGTCCATGAGGCCGTCCGGGCGGCAACCTATGGCGGTGCTCTGGCCCTGGGCGTGGAAAGCGGCCAGGACCAGGACGGCCACCGGGCCGTCGGTTCCATCGCGGTCGGGCACCGCGCTGACCTCCATGTCCTGGATGCTCCGAGCGCCACGCACCTGGCCTACCGGCCCGGCATGCCCCTGACCCACGCGGTCTGGCGGCGCGGAACCCGGGTCATCTGAAGACCGGGTCATGTGAGGGCAACCGCCGCCGGAGCCGGCGGGTTGAAGTACGTGTTTGTGCGGGGCCGTTGGCTGGGGTCGACCTCCGGTGGCGGAATGAACCGAGGCGCTCCCGTGGTCATGTCGATGCACCATCGTTCCTGGTGAATGAGGTGATGGTGATGGCTGCAGAGCAATGCTCCTCTGTCAGTGTTGGTCTCGCCGAGGCGGTTCCAGAAGTCGACGTGGTGCGCTTCGCACCAAGCCGGCGGGATAGTACAGCCCGGGAAGGCGCAGCCTTTATCCCGGGCAGTGAGGGCCAGACGCTGTCCCCGGGTGAAGAGGCGCAGTTTCCTGCCGTAGTTGAGGATCTGGCCCTTGCCGTTGAGGACAACGGGAATGATGCCGGCATCGCAGGCCATCTGCCGGATGGTGCTGGCGCTGACCGGACCGGTGTAGGCGAAGGACGCTGCGGCGCGGACCTGCTCCAGCTGGCCCAGGAGGGTGTCGTAGTCGATGGTGACCAGGACCTGGGGCCGGTTGCCTCCGGTGGCCGGTAGGTCGTTGGAGGCCAGGGCGGCCTGGCAGGCTCCGGTGAGGGCATCGAGGTATTTCTGAGGCCTGGTGCGCGGGTCCAGGGTCCGTTCCTCCTCGGTCTGCAACCGTGGATTGGTGCCGGTATTAAGCACCGTAGTGAGGACCTCTGCCTGGCCCTGGCTGGCAAAGATCTCAAAGTGGTGCAGGCCGCGCCGGATCCCGCGAAAGTGCACGCCTTGCCGGGCTGCGAGTTCGGCCTCGCTCGGTTCCTGGCCGTCCTGGTCTATCCGGTTTGACCAATCCCTGGCTATCCTGTTCACGTAGTCCGGATCTGCGGCGACCACAGGCGTGGCCAACGACTCTTCGATGACGCACAGGTTCTCGGGGGTGGTTTTGACCCGGAGATTGTCCAGGGCGCGGGCGGCCAGATGCAGCGTGTCGGTGGATGCCTGCCCGCTGGCCGCGGCCGCGGCCAGGGACGGGTAGCGGGGCTCCAGGGGTTCTCCGATCAGCGAGCGGCGGGGGAGAAGATCGCGGCCCAGGCCGACTCTGCGTCCTGCTTCAAACAGGGAGATGCGCAGGCGGTCGCGCAGGAAGTTCTGCACGGTTTTGTATTGGGATTTTTCCCCGGAGGGGGTGTCCCAGGTGAAAACGGTGTCGGTGTCCCCGGTGTTGTGGAGGTTCTGGGTGTCGATGGCGTGCGCCACTGCGATCTGCAGATACTGGATCTTCCGGGACAGCGTCTCAAACAGGTCGGCACTTTCCAGTAGAGCCGCCTTGCCCATCAGGGGCGCTGAGTCGAGGAAGGTGCTGCTATACGAAGCCAGCAGGCTGTCGGCCTCCGCCAGTTCGGCGGTGCCGGTAACGCCCACAAATCCTTCCGTTCTCATGTCCACCACGCTAACTTCATTCAGCAGTGGCCGTTAGGGGAAAGTACGCCCATGTGAGGCCCTGCATCCTCCGGATAGCCTGTGGAGGACCGGACGGATGAATCGACGTGATTGTCTGCGAACAAGGGAGTCGGGTACGCGGTTGCCGCGGCACGGACGTTGCCGCCTCACCTAAGTGCGGAGACATAAATTGACTATTTCAGTGCCAATAGCATCACAAGTAATCATTCCCTGCTAGAATCTGAGCAGTTGTATTCTGAGCAGAAGTCCAGTCCTGCAACCCAGGGAGAATTCCGATGACCCAATCCGCTGCCGAGGCCCAGGATGGTGCCTTCATGGATGCCGAACTGAGCAGCCAACCGGAGGTATGGGCCAGGGCAATTAAGCAGGCCAGGACCGAAAACCTGCTGCCGGCGGACGGCCAGCGCGTGGCGGCGATCGGCTGCGGGACGTCCTGGTTCATGGCCCAGTCCTACGCGGCAGCCCGCGAGGCGGCCGGGAAGGGCGTGACGGACCACTTCGCGGCGTCCGAGGCGTTCCTTGGCGGCGACCGCGACTATGACGCTGTGCTGGCCATCACCCGCTCCGGCACCACCTCTGAAGTGACCGACATCCTGGCCCGGCTCAGGGGCAAGGTGCGCACCGTCGTCGTGCTGGGGGATCTGGGTTCGCCGGCCGCGACACTGGCCGACGTCGTCGTCGGGCTTCCCTACGCGGACGAGCAGTCCGTGGTGCAGACCCGATTCGCTACGAGTGCGCTGGCGTACCTGCTGACCGGGCTGGGACTGGATCTCTCGCAGGCCGTCGAGGACGCCAGGGCTGCGGTCAGCGCGCCGGTGGAGCGGGAACTGATCGATGCCGAGCAGTTCACCTTCCTGGGCCGCGGCTGGACCGTGGGGCTGGCGCATGAGGCCGGCCTGAAGATGCGCGAGGCGGTCCAGGGCTGGACCGAGTCGTACCCGGCGATGGAATACCGGCACGGCCCCATCTCCATCGCCGCGCCGAACCGGGTGACCTGGATGTTCGGCGAGGAACCGGCGGGGCTCGCGGCCGAGGTGGCCCGGACGGGTGCGCTCTATATCCATACGGACAAGCACCCCCTGGCGGAGCTGGCGCGGGTGCATCGGGTCACGCTGGCCCGGGCCCGCGCGCGCGGCATGAACCCGGACCTTCCGCGCAACCTGGCGCGTTCGGTGATCCTGGACGCGGCCCCGCAGCCATGACGCCGGCCAGCCCGGAGGCGGCGGTGCTGGCCTTTGACGTCGGCGGGACGGACACCAAGGCGGGGATCCTGCAGGGCCCGATCGGCCCCGGCACTGTTTCCATCCGGGATCTGCGCCGCGTGCCAACGCCAAGGGATGCCGGCAGGCCCGGCGATGCGGTGGTGGAGCGGTTGGCGGAGCTGACCCGGGAGTACCGCCGCGAGCACCCGGAGGTGGAGATCGCAGCGGTCGGTCTTACGGTTCCCGGCCTGGTGGATGAGGCGGCCGGGACCGGCGTCTTCTCCGCAAACCTGGGCTGGGGCAATTACCCCTTTGCGCAACAGCTGGCCGGCCGACTGGGGCTTCCGGTGGCTTTCGGTCACGACGTCGGCATGGCCGGGGAAGCGGAATTCCGCATCGGTGCCGCCCGCGGCCGCAGCGACGTGATTGTGCTGGTGATCGGTACCGGGATCGCCGGTGCGGTCTTTACCGACGGCCGGCGGGTGGCCGGCGGCGGCTTCGCCGGCGAGCTGGGCCACGCGCTGGTGCCGGCCCCGGACGGTTCACTGCAGGTCCTGGAGGCCGTGGGTTCGGCCGGTGCGGTGGCCCGGCGTTTCCAGGAGGCGACCGGAAGGGCGGCGGACGACGGCGCCCGCGGCGTCCTGCGCCTGGCCCGGCTTGGCGATGCGGCCGCTCAACGTACCTGGTCGGACGCCGTCGACGCGCTCGCCTTTACGATTTCCCAGTGCGTCTCCATCCTGGGCACCGAAACAGTCGTGCTGGGCGGCGGTCTGGCCGAGGCCGGCGACGCGCTGTTTGCGCCGCTGGCCAGGCGCGTCGACGAGCTGCTGACCTTCCACCGCCGGCCGGCCATGGTGCGGGCCGAGCTGGGCCAGAACGCGGGGCTGATCGGGTCAGCACTGAAGGCCCGCGCCCTGCTGGCGGGCGTGGGGCAGGCATGAGCTACAACCCAAAGACCGTGGTCACCGTGACCGCGAACCCGGCCGTGGACGTCACCTACACGGTCGAGGGGATCCGGTTGGGCGAATCGCACCGTGTTGCGGCACCGCTCTACCGTGCCGGCGGCAAGGGCATCAACGTCTCCCGGGTGGCCCACCAGCTGGGTTTCCGCACCCTGGCCATCGCCAGCTGCGGCGGCGGCACCGGGGATCAATTCCGCCGGGATCTGGCGGCGAGCGGGATGGGGCACCGGCTGGTGCCCGTGGCGGCGCAGACCCGGCGCACCGTCGCCCTGGTGGACACGGTGAACGGGCAGACCAGCATTTTCAACGAGGCCGGCCCCGCGCTCGCCGCTTCCGAGTGGCAGGAACTGGCGGCCGCCGTCGTCGAAAGCCTCGATGGTGCCGGCGTCCTGGTTGGATCGGGATCCCTTCCGGACGGTGCCCCCGCGGACTTCTATCCGGCGCTGGTGGCGCTTGCCCACCAGGCCGGAGTTCCCTCCATCGTCGACACCTCCGGGCCGGGGATGGTGGCCGCCGCCAAAGCCGGTGCGGACCTGCTCAAGCCGAACAAGCACGAGCTGGCCGAGGCGATGGGGGAGACGGACCTGGTCGCCGCGGCCTGGAAGCTCATTGGCCTGGGCGCCCGCCTGGTCCTGGTCAGCACCGGGCCCAAGGGCATGCTGGCCTTTGATGCAGCCGCGCCGGGCAGCCATTGGAGCGCCAGCCTGCCCGCACCACTGCGCGGAAATCCGACGGGTGCCGGGGATGCCGCGGTTTCGGCGGCCGCCGTCGCCCTTGCCTCCGGGATCACGGACCCGGAGGAGATCCTCCGGCGGGCCACGGCCTGGAGCGCCGCCGCGGTGCTGATGCCCGGCGCCGGGGAGATCTCCCCGCGGTATGCCGATCTTGCGGAGGCACTCATTGTTACCCGGTACTGATAAGGAGCTCCGATGGTGCTGACCCCCACCCGTGAACTGATGGCGCGGGCCGCCGCGGCCGGCACCGGGCTGGGCGCCTTCAACGTGATCCATCTGGAGACCGTCGAGGGACTGGTGGAGGGCGCCCGGAGCGCCGGCCTGCCGGTCATCCTGCAGATCTCCGAGAACTGCGTGGCCTACCACGGCGGCCTGGAACCGCTGGCGCTGGCCACCCTGGCCATCGCCCGGCAGTCGGCGGTCCCGGTGGCCGTGCATCTGGACCATGCCCGGGATGAACAGCTGGCCTACCAGGCCGTGGATCTGGGATTCGGCTCCATCATGTACGACGGCGCGCACCTGGATTACCGGGACAACGTCGCGGTGACCCGCCGGGTTGCCGGCTATGCCCATGCCCGTGGCGTCTATGTTGAGGCGGAGCTGGGGGAAGTGGGCGGCAAGGACGGCGCGCATGCCCCCGGCGTGCTGACCGACCCGGACGAAGCCGAGGCCTTCGTGGCGGCCACCGGGGTCGATGCGCTGGCCGTCGCCGTCGGATCCTCGCACGCCATGACCGAGCGCAGCGCGGCGCTGGATCTGGACCGGATCGCCCGGCTGCGCGCCGCCCTGGACGTCCCGCTGGTGCTGCACGGATCCTCCGGCGTCCCGGACGCCAGCATTGTCGCCGCGATCGCCGCCGGCATGACCAAGATCAACGTCTCCACGCACCTGAACGGGTTTTTCACCCGCGCCGTGCGAGAATATCTGGACGCCAACCCGGCGGTGGTGGACTCGCGGACATATCTCCGGGCCGGCCGGGATGCCCTTGTCCCCGAGGTTGCCCGCCTGCTGACCCTGTTTGGAGCACCATGAACCGTACCGAGCGGCTGAACGCGATCCTGGACCTGCTGGCGGAGGCGGGCCGGGTGGAGGTGGACGACATTGTCATCCGGCTGGGCGTGTCCCCGGCCACCGCCCGCCGGGACCTCGACTCGCTCGCCACCGAACGCCTGCTCAGCCGCACCCGGGGCGGCGCCACCCAGAGCTCCGTTGCCTACGATCTTCCCGGCCGGTACAACCGGGACAACCATGCCGCGCAGAAACACCAGATTGCCCTGGCCGCCAGTTCCCTGATACCCAAGGGGGCCGTCGTCGGGCTGTGCGGCGGCACCACCAGCACCGCGCTGGCGCAGATCCTCTCCACCCGGGCGGACCTGATGGAGGCGTCCAACCGGCCCACCCTGACCGTGGTGACGAACGCCATCAACATCGCCGCACAGCTGGCGGTGCGGCCGAATTTCAAGATCATGGTCACCGGCGGCATCGTCAGCCCGCGCTCCTACGAGCTGGTGGGCCCGTACACGGACATCATCCTGCAGAAGGTGGCGTTGGACTTCGCCTTCATCGGCGTCAACGGGATCGACCCCGCCGTGGGGCCCACGATCAACGATGAGGGGGAGGCGACGGTCAATTCGCTGATGGCCCGCCGCGCGTCAGAGGCGTACATGCTGGCGGATTCCTCCAAGATCGGGCAGCGGGCGTTCGCCACCATGGAGGGGTACCAGTTCCGCCAGCTGATCACCGACTCGGGCATCACCGAAGAGCAGCTGAAGGACTTCGAAGAGAACGGCATCGACGTGCTGGTGGCCCCCACGCCGTAGGCATGCGGCCGTTTTTGCTGGTCGCTGGCTACCGCCCGGCTCCGCGGGCCGCAGTTACCTGGCCCGCAGTTACCGGGGCTGGATCGATTCCTCGTCCGGGGTGGACAACGTCAGCACCGCCTCCTCGATCAGCGGATTCTCCTCCAGTGCCCGCTCCACCCGGCGCAGCTCGACCGCAACATGCGTTTCGGTAAAGTCGCCGGTCATGTCCACGGCCGCCACCAGGTAAAGCCTTCCCGGCCCCACAAACTCCAGATGGATGTACGTCACCCGCTCAATCTCCGGGCGCTCCAGGAGCATTTCCGCTGCCAGCAGGTCCACGTCACGCCGCACGGGTTCACCGACCAGGAACCGCCGGTTGCGGTCAATCAGGATCACCGCGACCACGCCCAGCAGCACCCCGACCAGGAGCGAGCCGATGGCGTCCGGCACCGGGCTGCCGGTGAGCTGGTGGGCCAGCACACCGGCACCGGCGATGGCCAGGCCAATCAGTGCGGCGGCATCCTCGGCGAAGACCGCCCGCATGGTCGTATTGGAACTGCTGACGACATGGCGCAGGGTGGGGCGGTTCAGGTGACTGGCGACCTTGCGCGCCTGCCGCAGGGCCTGGCTGAAGGAAACCCCTTCCAGCACGAAGGATACCGCCAGCACCACATAGGCAAGGACAAAGTCGGACGCCGGCTCGGGCGACATGAGTGACTGGATCCCGTGCATGAAGGACACGACGGCCCCCGCGACGAACAACCCGAAAGCGGCGAGCATGGACCAGACGTAGGCCTCCCGGCCGTAACCCATCGGATGGCGGCTGTCCCGGGGCTTTTTCGACCGGCGGTCCGCCACCAGCAGGAAGACCTCATTGCCCGCGTCGGCCCAGGAGTGCGCGGCTTCGGCGGCCATCGACGCGGAGCCGGTCAGCCCGGCGGCGATGGATTTGGCGATGGCGATGACCAGGTTGACGGCGAAGGCCAGCACCACCGTAAACGTGCTCTGGTCCGATTCGGGTTCCCGGTTGAAGAAGGGGCGCGCTGTTTCCGTTGTCATCCCGGCTCACCACCTCATCCGCGGAGCGTCCAGCACCGTCTGGGTCGTGCTGATCTTGGACCACTGGTCGAAGGGTTTGTCCAGCACATACTTGTCCCGGTCCCGCACCAGCGTGCGGACGTCCGAGTTGCCGGGGTTGTTCAGCGACTCGAAGTACTCCACCGACCAGTGGAACCAGCGCATGCAGAACAGCCGCATGGTCAGTCCGTGGGTGACCAGCAGGGTGTTCGGGGCGTAGCCGGGCCTGGACCAGTGCCGGTAGAGCGTTTCCATGAAGGAGGAGATCCTGTCGTAGACGTCGGAGCCGGACTCGCCCTCGCGGAATCGGTAGAAGAAGTGACCGTAGGCGTTGCGCAGTTCCTTCTGGTCGGCAATGTCCAGGGGCTTCTGGAAGTTGGCCCAGTCCTGCTCGCGCAGCCGGGGCTCCTCGATCACCCGCTCCACCATCCCGCCCAGGTCCAGGGCCTCTAGTGTTTCGTACGCCCGCAGATAGGGCGAGACGTAGATGCAGACCTTTTCGCCCGCCAGCCGGCGGCGGATTTCCGCACCCGCTGCGGCGGCCTGCTCCCGCCCGAGTTCCGTCAGCGGTATCCGGTAATCCGGAACGCGGTCGTAGATGGACTGGTCAAGGTTCGCCTCGGACTGGCCGTGGCGAACCATGATGATCTGTCGGGGCGCACTCATAAAAGACAAGCATATCCGCGGGAACCAGTTGATCTTCAGGAAATACCGGCAGGATAGGGGCATGAGCGATGCCATCCCCGCCCCGGCGGCCACCATCCAGCCGGCCGGAGCGCCACGTCGCCGGCTCCGGGCCGAGGTCTGGATTGTGCTGGGACTGTCGCTGGGGCAATCGGCCGTTTACGCCGTCGTCCAGCTTTTGGACAAGCTGACCCGGGCCCCGCTGGCCCAGGGCACCTCAACGCTGAACCAGACGCAGAGCTCCCGCGGGTACTTCGACCTGACCTACCAGCTGCTGGGCATCGGATTCGCGCTGGTGCCGGTGGCGCTGGTGCTTTATTTCCTCTGGGAACCGGGACGGTCGGCCTTCGAGCGGCTGGGCTTCACGCTCAAACGCCCCGGGCGCGACGTCCTCGCGGGGCTGGGCCTGGCTGTGCTGATCGGAGTGCCGTCGGTTGGCCTGTACTTCGCTGGCCGCGCGCTGGGGATCACCACGCAGATCATCCCCAGCGGACTGCATGCCTATTGGTGGACCATTCCGGTGCTGGTCATCTCCGCTATCCGCGAGGGAGTGGTGGAGGAGGTCATCGTGGTCGGTTACCTGCTGGACCGCTTCCGCCGGTTCGGATGGTCGACGACGGCGGCCTTCCTGGCCAGCGCGCTGCTGCGCGGCAGCTACCATCTCTACCAGGGCTTTGGTCCGTTCATCGGCAACTTCGCGATGGGACTGGTTTTTTGCTGGTTGTACCGGCGCTACGGCCGCGTCATGCCGCTGGTCATCGCGCATTCGCTGCTGGACATCACCGCCTTCGTGGCCGGGCCCGCGCTCGGCTTCGGCTGACGGCGGCCGCTGCCAAAAGCGGCGGGACCCCGGCACCACTGCCGGAGTCCCGCGAGGCATTGCCTGGAAGAGCTGCTACACCGTGACGGCGCCGTTGGCCGTCTCGAACGTGACACTCATGATGCCCGGCGTGCCGTGCGGGGCAATCCACTCCACCGCGACATCCTCCAACGGGCGCTCCACCGGCTCGCCCAGCCATTCGGTCACGCGCGCGGCGGAGCCGGCGATGGTCAGCTTGGAGAGTTTCACCGTGCTCGGACGCGCCAGCGACGGGTGCAGCGCCGGATCGCCCTCCCACTTGAGCAGGTACGGCACCTGCGGGTCCGCGATCAGGCCCTTGATGCCGATCTGCTGCCAGATCAGTTCCTGGCCGTCAGGGAACTTGCGGTTGCCCGGTACGGCGCTGCGGCCCAGCCGATCCTCGAAGGGGGAGAGGTCCTCGACGGCGACACACCAGCCCATCCATCCGCCGCCCGCGGCGGAGCGGGCCCGGACGGCCTGCCCGAAGGGGGCCTTGTCCGAGGCGGGGTGGTCCAGTACCTCGACGACCTCCAGGTAGTGGTGGTCCGTGAGAGGGATGATCATGTTGCGGGTGCCGAAGCGTGGGTGGACTCCGCCACGAATTGCTTCAACACCCAGGGCAGCGGCGATCCTCTCGGTAGTGGCCGCGAGGCCATCCGATTCACAGGCGTAAGAGACGTGATCCATGCGCATGCCATCATCTTGGCACTTTGTGAGATGGCTCTCGACTTAGGGAACCCTTACCGTGGTAGGACCTTATTTTGCCGAAAGGATCACCTAAGCATGCTGCCGTTTCGGGAAGGGGATGCCGCGCAGGAACGCCGGCCGCCCGTGCCGGTCCCGGGACGGAGTGATCTCCGTCCCGCCCCGGCGGGAGGCCCGGAAGGCGTACCACGCGAGCGGGTACCGGCCACCCTTCCGGTAGATCCGGTGCGGCACGGCGGCCGCGGGGTCCGCGCGGTAGCCCGCCGCCGCGCAGACGCTCGGCAACAGCACCTCGGCCGCCCGCGCATAGCCCAGGGCGGAGGGGTGGAGGCTATCGGTTGAAAACATCAGGTGCGGGTCCTTGCGGAACATCGGGCCCACGGTGTCCGCCAAAGACACGGCCCGTCCGCCGCTGCGCAGCACGACGATCGTCTGGGCCGTGGCCAGCACGCGGCTGAGCCAGTGGGCGAAGAACCTCAGCGGCTGGAAGAACGGGCGGACCGTTCCCATGTCCGGACATGTTGCCACCACCACCTGGCAGCCCCGCCGCCGCAGCTCCCGTACCGTCTCCGCGAGGTGGTTCGCGGCGCCGCGGATGCTCTGCAGATGCAGCACGTCGTTACCGCCCACCACGATAACGGCAACCTCCGGATGGGCCGCGCTTTCTTCCAGGGCGCACAATTGGGCGGCGAGCCCGCTGGATTCGCTGCCGACGGCTGCCACCTGGTGCAGTCTGACCGGCCGGCCGGACGCCTTGGACAGACCCTCGGCCAGCAGGAAACCTACCGTCGCCTCGCGCGCTCCGGCGCCGACTCCGACGGCCAGCGAATCACCCAGCAGCGCAAGGTTCAGCGGATCGCCGTCGTACGCTGTGCCGAACTCGGCGGGCGCGGCCACCGTCTCCACGCCGTAATCGAGGCCCAGCAGCCGGCCCCGCACCCACAGCCCCTCCAGGACGGTAATGGCGCTCACGGCCACGGTGGCGCCCACGGCGGCAGACGCTACCGTGATGGCCGTGCGAACGACCTTTGGAAGGACGGCAACCACCTGTGCCGCTTGGATTTCCCCTGCCGTTTCCATGGCCCATCCCTTCACGGGCGGCTGTTCCACGCCTCTGGAGAACGCCGCGCCTTCAACGCACCATCGACCGCACTGCCCACATCCGATAGTCACATCGCATGTGATCTTGTTTCTTTCAACGGCCCAACCGCCGGCCTTATTTCCGCGGCCCGCGTTTATATCTCTGCCTTGGCGTTCCTGTCATATTTCCGTCATAATCTTGCGACGGCCGGCGGCCTCTTGGACACTTGATGCAGGTCATGAGTGCCAGCGACAAGCCCCGGCTCGCTGGCCGGCAACCCTCCAACCGCGGTGGGGTGCCCCGGGTGAAGACCAGGCCTTAGCCAAACGGCTAAGTGCAAGCGCGGGCCACTCGGCCCTTCCCCTGGCAGAGCTGGCTTTGCCGCCGGAAGGGTCGGATGCGGCCCCCTCGGTGGAGGAGCCACAGAATGAGCAACGGTTGGTCTTTTGAAACACGCCAGATCCATGCAGGCCAGGAGCCGGATGCGGCTACCGGAGCGCGGGCGCTGCCCATCTACCAGACCACATCCTTCGTTTTCCCCAGCGCGGAGAGCGCGGCGAACCGCTTCGCGCTGGCGGAATTGGCGCCTATCTACACCCGGATCGGCAACCCGACGCAGGACGCTGTCGAGCAGCGTGTTGCCAGTTTGGAGGGCGGCGTCGCGGCGCTGCTGCTCTCCTCCGGCCAGGCGGCCTCCACCTTCTCGGTCCTGAACATCGCCGAGGCCGGGGACCATATTGTCGCCAGCCCCAGCCTGTACGGCGGGACCTACAATCTCTTTGCCCACACGCTGAAGAAGTACGGCATCGAGGTCACGTTCGTGGCCGACCCGGACAATCTGGATGACTGGCGCAACGCGGTCCAGCCCAATACGAAGCTGTTCTTTGGCGAGGTGGTGTCCAACCCCCGGCAGGACGTGCTGGACATCGAGGGTGTCAGCGCCGTGGCGCATCAGGCCGGCGTCCCGCTGATCGTGGACAACACCCTTTCCACCCCCTACCTGATCCGTCCGCTCGAATGGGGGGCCGACGTCGTCGTCCATTCCGCGACCAAGTACCTGGGCGGGCACGGCAGCGCGATTGCGGGCGTGCTGGTCGACGGCGGCACCTTCGACTACACGAAGGACCCGGAGCGGTTCCCCGGCTTCAACACCCCGGATCCCAGCTACAACGGGCTGGTCTACGGGCGGGACCTGGGCGAGGGCGGCGCGCTCGGCGCCAATCTCTCCTACATCCTCAAGGCGCGCGTGCAGCTGCTGCGCGACCTTGGCTCCGCCGTCGCACCCTTCAACGCCTTCCTGATTGCCCAGGGTCTGGAGACGCTGAGCCTGCGCGTGGAGCGGCACGTGGCGAATGCGGTCCAGGTGGCCAGCTGGCTGGAAGGCAATGACGACGTCGAATCCGTCGCCTATGCGGGGCTGGCCTCAAGCCCCTGGTTCGAGCGCGGACGCAAGTACGGCCCCAAGGGCACCGGCGCCGTGATCGCGTTCAACATCAGGGGCGGCCTGGAGGCCGGCCAGCGCTTCGTCGACGGGCTGGAACTGCACTCGCACGTGGCCAACATCGGGGATGTGCGCTCGCTGGTGATCCACCCGGCCTCCACCACGCACGCACAGCTCAGCCCCGGGCAGCAGCTCGCCGCCGGCGTCACTCCGGGCCTGGTCCGGCTGTCCGTGGGATTGGAGAACGTGGTGGACATCATCGCGGATCTCGAGGCGGGATTCCGGGCGGCCAAGGAAGCGTGAGCAGCACTGGCACGGTCGAAGGCAGGCAGGCCATGGTGCTCTCCGGGCCGGCCGGTCTCGCCGGTCCGGCGCCGGAGCATATCCTACCGGCAGCCGACGGCGAGCTTCAGTATGCCCGCATCGGCGACCTCGCCCTGGAGGCCGGCGGGTCGCTGCCGGACGTGACGATCGCCTACGAAACGTTTGGCACGCTGAACGCGGACGCCTCTAACGCCGTCCTGGTGCAACACGCGCTCACCGGCAGCACCCACGTGGCTCGCGGGGCGACGAACGAGGATGGCTGGTGGGAAGGGCTGGTCGGTCCGGGTAAAGCCGTGGACACGGACAGGTACTTCGTGGTGGCCGCGAACATCCTGGGCGGCTGCTACGGCACCACCGGCCCGTCCAGCATCGCCCCGGACGGGAAGCCGTGGGCCGGGCGCTTCCCGTTCACCACCATCCGTGACTCGGTGCTGGCGGAAGCCCGGCTGGCGGATCTGCTGGGAATCCGGACCTGGTACGGCGTGCTCGGCGGCTCCATGGGCGGCGCCCGGGCCCTGGAGTGGGCGCTCACCCTGCCCGGCCGCGTCCGGCGCTGCGCCGTCGTCGCCGCCTGCGCCGCCAGCACGGCTGAACAGATTGCCTTTGCGCAGGCCCAGGTGCTTGCGATCCGGCAGGATCCCAACTTTGCCGGCGGGGATTATTACGACGGCGCCGCACCGCAGGCTGGTCTGGGGCTGGCCCGGCGGATCGCGCACATCACCTACCGCTCCGGTTCCGAGCTGGCGGCCAGATTCGGCCGCGACGCGCAGCCCGGCGAGGTGCCGGTCAGTCCGGACCGTCTCCGGCGCACGGTCGGGGCATCCCCGGCGGGCCGCTACCGCGTGGAGGGTTACCTGGACCACCAGGCGGACAAGCTTGTCCGGCGCTTTGATGCCAACAGCTACATCGTCATCACCGAGGCGCTGATGAGCCACGACGTCGCCCGGGGCCGGGAGTCGCTGCAGAGCGCGCTGGCCGCGGCCGAGGGCGTGGACTTCCTGGTCGCGGCCGTGACCTCGGACCGGCTGTACTATCCGGAACAGTCGCACCAGCTGGCCGCCGCGCTGCCCGGGGACGTTCCGGTGCACAGCATCGACTCGGCGATCGGCCACGACGGCTTCCTGACGGAGACCGGCAAGGTGGGGGAGCTGTTGCGGCGGGAATTCTTCCCCGCCTGAGCCGGGAAGGTAGGCTGGCGCCGGCTCAGCTGGTGCGGAATATTTCCTCTCGGGCAGCGGCGTACTCGTCGGCGCTGATCCGTCCGGCCCGGCGCAGCTCATCCAGCTCCTCGAGCCTGCGCTTGCGCGACTGCTCGGCCGCGCTCCGCCGGGAAGCAGGCGAATCCTCCGGCGGGCGGAAGTCCGCAGGCGGCGGCCGATATCCGGCGTCGAACTGGCTGAAATCGGGCTTCGAGGACGGCGGATGCTGCGTCGGAGCGGGAATGTGATCCCGGTTTCCTTCCCGGTTCCGGTCCCGTTCCCGTTCCCGTCGGGCATGGGCGCGCGATGAGCTGATGAAGATGCGAAGCACGATGAACGCAATGAAGATGAACGGCGCCCAGCCGAAGCCCGAGCCAGACCCCACGTAGTAGTAGGCCTGGGGCATGTCAGACGCCCGAACCAGGCGGCATGCCGGGGCCGAAGACCGGACCTGCCATGGGGCGTTTGGCGCTGATGCCGTCCCCTGAAGACTGGTGGCGGACCCGGCGCAGGACCCACGGCATGAAGAATTCCCGCGCCCAGACCAGATCCTCGGAGCGGGCGGTCCTCCAGTTGCGCAAGGGCAGCGGCTTGGGCAGCCGCGGCACTAAGCTGTGCGTAACGTTGAGCGACTCCAGAGCCATGATGGCGATGGTGTGGTGGCCCAGCGGGGAAAAGTGCAGCCGATCCTCGGCCCACATCTGCGGATCCGTCAATTGCCGCAGGGCCCACATGTCCGCGATGATCGCGTCGTGCCGGGCGGCGATGGTGCGCAGATTCTCGTTGTAGATGGCCAACCGGCCCCGAACCAATCCCAACACCGGTGTGTCGCGGATGTCCGGGCCGTTGAAGAGCAGCACGGAGGCGCCACCTGCCGTCATTGCCCCGACGGCCCGGTCAAGGGATTCGGCCAGCGCGTCAGGGTCCGAACCGGGCCGGAGCAGGTCATTGCCGCCGGCCGAGAGGGAGATCAGGTCCGGCTTGAGATCCAGAGCGGGCTGAAGCTGCCCATCGACTATCTGCTGCAACAGCCTGCCGCGGATGGCCAGGTTGGCGTAGGCGAAGTCCTCATGGCCCCGACTCAGCTCCTCGGCCAAACGATCCGCCCAGCCGCGGTGTCCGCCGGGGCTGGTGGGTTCCGGGTCGCCGATTCCCTCCGTGAAGGAATCACCCATGGCGACGTAGCGGGCCCACGGGTGCGGTCCTGCCGGCACCGTCTGCGCCATGTCCCTGTCCGGAGCTCTCATCTCGGTCACCCACCTATCCTGCCCCCGGCAGGCACGATTACGCCACCGCAGGTTGCCCCGGGCAACCGTTTTGCTGCCGTTCAGCATGCCAGACTGGACCAATGACTGATGCGACGTTTACCGCCACGCCTACCGTCCGATGGTCCAAGTCCGAGTCGGACCGAGCGGGAACTCCGCTGCTTATCATGTTCCACGGCTACGGATCGGATGAGGCGGATCTGTTCAGCCTCGCCGAGCTGCTTCCCGGGGAGTTCACCGTGGCCTCGGTGCGCGGGCCCGAGCAAGTGGGGCAGGGGCACGCCTGGTTTCCCCTTCGCACCGACATCTCCTACTCACTGGAAGCCGTAAAGGCCGCCACCACCGCCCTGGCGGGATGGATCGGCACGATCCGCGACCAGCACAGCTCCGTTAGCCTGCTGGGCTTCTCGCAGGGCATGTGTATGGCCACCTCCCTGGTCCGCCACCGGCCGCACGACTTTGCCGCCGTCGTCGGACTCTCCGGCTTTGCCGTCGACGATGAAGGGGACCCGTTCTTCCACGACGCTGAACTGGCAGCCGTCGGCCTGCCGGCGTTCTGGGGCCGCGACCAGGCGGATCCGGTGATTCCGGAGGCCTCGGTGGAATACACCAATGCCTGGCTGCGGGACTACACCCGGCTCACGAAGGTGCTCTACAACGGCATCTGGCACGGCATCAATGCCCAGGAGATGGCGCATGTAAAGGAATTCCTGACCATGGCGGTGCTGTGAGCCGGAGCCGCGGTCAGTCCGTAGCCAACGCCGCTGCAGTCCGCGCCGAACCGTCTTGTCATCCCGCCGCTTATGAGCGGGTGGCGATCCGCACGGTTTCGCCGTTGACCGTCACCGCGTCGCCCGCGTGCAGCTGGCGGCCCCGGCGTTCCTCAATCTCGCCGTTGACCTTCACCAGCCCGTTCTTGATCAGCTCCGCCGCCTCCACGCCGTCCTCCACCAGACTGGCCAGCTTCAGCAGCTGTCCCAGCCGGATCATGTCATCCCGGATCTCGATGTCGTTGACGTCGCCTGCTACGTGATCGTTGCCCATACAGCAATAATGCCCCAGAGTTGAGGTCCGGGCCCACTCGGGCCTGGCATGCGAGCAGGCGTGGCGGCCGCCCAAAGCCGCGGGCGCGGACCGTGCGACAGTCCGAAAGGGAGATGCGCATGCTGTGGTTGGCCCGGCCCAAAGCGGCCAGGAGTCCGCTGCTGCACCTCGCCGCTCATCCAGGCAGTGGTCCGGTGCCCGGACGGCAGGAATCGTCGCACGGCACCAGAGCAAGACGCGCACCAGAGCAAGATGACGGCGTGGAACGCCATCATGAGCTGGACGGGTCCCTGCACGATTTCCATCATTCGGATGGAGGCCGGGAGTGGATTTCCGCAGTTCCGGTATACGACCCGGCCCGCGCCGACCTGTCCGTCGCCGGTGGACTGCAGCCATCCCATATCCAGCTCTCCGACGATGCTGGGCGGCTGTTCGTCGCCGTGCGAGGCCGGAACTCGATCGCCGTCCTGGATGTTCAGGAATAGCGGCTCGGCAGCCCCCGGCGATCCCCACGGAGATCGGCTGTGCCGGCGACTGGCCCCGCCACTTCCTGGTCGTGGAGGACGCCCGAAAGGCCGCCCTCGGCCGCGCCGCCCTGCACGACGGAGCCTCGGCCGGATGGCTCTACGTCGCCAACCTGAAGTCCACCAGGGTGAGCGTGTTCACGCTTGACCACAAAGGGCTGCCGGCTCACGACGCGACGCAGCAGTTCAGCGTCGACAGCCCGGCTTGGGTGGTCGCGGGCCCGGATCCACAGGCCTTTGGCGGCTGCGCTCTTATTGTCGGTGCCGCATGCCAGGATGAAGGCACCCCACAGAGCCTGAGCGCCTCGGATCGTATATGTATTAGAGTTCCAATTTTCTCGAAGATATTTCTGATAAAAGTATGGTAGTTGTGCGGTTTATCGAATATCATGAAGGGATGGTGGCACCGGTCAGCTCCCTCGACGATTGGCTCCCCTCCACGGAGGAGGCGGAGTTCATCCGCCAGTGCCGCTCCACCCTGGACTACGCCGAGGACGGCAGCCCGGACGGTTACCTCGACCCGGACACGGTGCGCCGGGAGCATCTGGCC
>JALYYI010000078.1 GCA_030946705.1 Actinomycetota bacterium
CATCCCTCCAGCACACCAAGAGCGCCCAAGCGTGACCAGAGACTTCGCGAGCACTTTCCAAATGAGGCACGCACCCCATTTCGCGAGCACTTTTCATGAGTCTCGTCGCCCGTGTTTACTTTACCCATGGATGAGGTGACCATGGTGGCTCACACCGACGACAGCCGCTTGGTGGATGATGTCCTGGCATCCTTCTTTAGCCGGGCCAAGATACGCGCCGACGCCCTGCACCCCCAGTACCTGGGCTTGTGGCAACACCTCGAATCCTCCGTCGTGGGCGGAAAGCGCTTCCGTCCCCGGCTGGTCATGACCGTTTACGCGCTGCTGGGCGGCACGGACAGGATGGCAGCAGCCACCGTTGCCGCGTCCTTCGAGCTGCTGCACACCGCCCTGATTGTGCATGACGACGTGGTGGACCGGGACTTCACCCGCCGCGGGGTCCCGAACGTTGCCGGCGCCTACCGGAACCTGGCTGCAGCCCGGGGCGGAAACCCTGCTAGGGCCGAGCACACAGGACTGTCCGCCGCGGTGATCGCCGGAGACCTGGCCCTGTCCAACGCCTGCCGGCTCCTGTACGACGCTGATGTGGACCTGGGGACGCGGCAGCGGCTGGGCAACCTGTTGGACGAGGCCATCATGGCGTCGGCAGCCGGCGAGATCCTTGACGTGCTGGCACCCTTGGACCCGACACCCCAGGCCGTCGACGAAGTCCTGGAAATGTCCAAGCTGAAGACCGCTGTGTACTCCTTTGACGCGCCGCTGCGTGCCGGGGCCGTTTTGGCCGGTGCGGAGCACAGCCTGGTGGGGGCTCTGGGCGAGTTTGGACGGATCATCGGCACGGCCTACCAAGTGGCTGATGATCTCGTGGGCGCCTTCGGCGACGAAACCCGGACTAGCAAGAAAGGGTGGGGCGACCTGCGGGAGGGCAAGCGCACCGCCCTGATTTCCTACGCGGCGGCGCAGCCCGAATGGACCCGGATCGCCGAACTGTTGTCCTGCCCGGAACTGACCGCCAGGGGCGCCGCGGAGATCCGCGACCTGCTGGTGGCCTCCGGCGCCCGGGAACGGACCCTGAAGCTTGCCGCCAGCCTCACGGAGCAGTCACTGGATGTCTTGGTCCAGCCGTTCGTTCCGCAGGCGCTTCGGGATGGTCTGGCTCCCCTGTCCCGCCTGGTCACTGATCGCATGGGCACATGAAACGGGACCGCGACGCGGTGGCCGACTACACAGCTGCCGCCCTCAAGTCCTCCGGCGTGGTGCTGCGCGCCTACTCGAGTTCCTTCGGGCTGGCGTCCCGGTTGTTCGACGACAGTGTGCGCCGCCAGGTGGATTCCGTTTACGCCCTGGTGCGGGTGGCCGATGAGATCGTCGATGGCGTGGCCTCCGCCGCGGGCCTGTCACCGGAGGACATCCGGCGGCAGCTTGACGGGTTCGAGCAGGAAACCGAACGCGCCATGGTCACCGGCTACAGCACCAACCTGGTGATCCATGCCTTCGCGGACACTGCCCGCCGGACGGGCATCGGCACCGACCTCACCCGCCCCTTTCTCGCCTCCATGCGGGCGGACCTGGATCAGATAGATCACACCGAGGAGTCCTTCACCCGGTACGTCTACGGCTCGGCGGAAGTGGTGGGCCTGATGTGCCTGCGGTGCTTCCTGTACGGGCACCCGGTTGCCGCGGAGGAACGGGCGCGATTGGAGCGCGGCGCCCGGCCTAGCAATTATGGCCTTTCTCATAAAGTGATTACTGGTGAATGCCATATGAAGATGAGGCCATAACAAGCCGCACCGTTATTCGCTTGGTTCGGCTCTTTGATTCGCGCTCAGGGAGCCAAAGAGCCTCCTTGAGGCACAAAGGAGGCCAGTAATTTCATGTCGCCGACGCATCGGGTTGCGCCCATGGCTCATCTGTGAGGGAAATTTCCTGTGTCATGTCATCGAGGAATCGGATCACGACATCGCGTTCTGTGGCGGTCAGCCTCGCGGCTGCATTGAATCGTTTTGCCTGCTGGCGCCCCACAGTTTCCATGGCGGCTTGACGTGTTTTTGGCGTGATGGTAATTGCCAAGGCTCGCCGGTCGGTGGGATGAGGTTGGCGGATGATGTGGCCTGCGTTCTCAAGCCTGTCCAGCAGCTTGGTGGTGGATGCCGTGGAAATTCTCAGGTGGCTCGCAATGGCACCTGGGGTGGCAATTTCGTGGGTGTTGGCGGCGACGATTAAGTAGTGCAGGGCCCGCATGTCCGACTGGTTCAGTTTCATGTACTTGAGCGAGGCGTCGGAGAGCTGTTGCTCTGCAGTGCGCAGCCTGCCCAACGCTGCCATGAGCTCGCCAATGTGATTCACGTCTGAGGCAGCCATTGATGAACGGTCGACCAGCCGGTTCTCAGGGTCGGCGGCATTGACGTCGTAGATGTTGGTCGGCACCGACGTGGGGGTTTCCTCGATACTTGCCATGACAAATAATTCTATCCCAGCAGCCATAAAAAGAACTAAGCATGTTGCATGCTGGGTTATTCGCTAGCTAAGCTAGATTAGAATTTCAAAACCGGCACAGGATGCCCTCATGACAACACCAAGCCAGTCCCCCTCGCTTGGGAGTGATCCCGAGAACAAGCGGCCACACAGGACCAGGAAGTGGCTGAGGCTGCTCCTGCCGGCGTTGATCATCATCGTCTGGGTGGCTGGCGGTGCCATAGGCGGCCCATATTTGGCAAGGTCAGTGAGGTCTCTTCAAATGACCAGACTGCCTACCTGCCCTCCTCTGCTGACGCGACCAAGGTGCAAAAGCTGTTGGGTGACTTCCGCTCATCAGATGACATTCCGGCCGTCGCGGTCTTTTCCAGCAGCAAGGTCCTAAGTCCTGATGAGATCGCTGCAGTATCCAAGGAAATCGCGGCATTTCCCGGGATCCCCGGTGTCGGGTCCGAGGTGTCCCCGGGCATTCCATCGCAAGACGGATACGCGTTGCGGGCTTTTGTGCCGATCCAGTCGGATGCGGATATTGGCGACGCGGTAAGCGCCATTGGCACGACCTTGCGAGCCGCGGTCCCCGTCGGGATCTCGGTCCACGTCACGGGGCCTGCCGGGTTTACTGCGGACCTCATCGAGGGCTTTTCCGGCATTGATGAGATACTTCTGGGTGTGGCCTTGTTGGCCGTGTTCATCATCCTGATCTGTGTCTACCGTTCCCTGCTGCTATCCGTGGCGGTGCTGGCCACCAGCCTGTTTGCGCTGTGTGTTGCCCTGCTCAGCGTGTGGTGGCTTGCGAAGGCTGGGATACTGATGCTCAGCGGCCAAACGCAGGGCATCTTGTTCATCTTGGTGATCGGTACCGCCACGGACTACTCCCTGCTCCACGTCTCCCGCTACCGGGAGGAATTGAGAGTCACCACGGATAACTGGGCTGCCAGCATGCAGGCCGTGCGCAAGTCTGCCGAACCCATTGCGGCCTCCGGCGGCCCGGTCATCGCGGGCCTGTTGTGCCTTTTGCTCAGTGACCTGAAATCCAACAGCTCCCTGGGACCGGTTGCTGCCATCGGCATCATCTTTGCCATGCTCTCCGCACTAACCCTTCTGCCTGCCCTGTTGTTCGCCTTCGGCCGGAACGCATTCTGGCCGCGCCGCCCAAAATTTGAGCCTGCGGTGGTGGCGCGCGAACATGGCGTGCATGCCACCGGGGCCTGGGCCAAGCTGGCCCAGGGCATCAAACGCCGGCCGCGGCTGATCTGGATGGTGACCACCGCAGTCCTGCTTGTCGGAGTGTTCGGTGCCACCGCACTAAATGCCAGCGGTGTGCCGCAATCGGATTTGGTGCTGGGTGCATCCGAAGCGCGCGACGGCCAAGCCATTCTCGGTGACCATTTCGCCGGTGGCACTGGCAGTCCCGTGCTCGTCGTGGTTCCGGAAGCAGAACTGCAGGACGCCGCCAATGTACTGCTGGCCCAGAAGGGGATTGGGTCCGTTACGGTCATAGCCGCCGATTCCCGCAGCGGCACAGCCAATGTCACCGCCCAGGGGATTGACACTGCGGGAGCACCCGGCAGCCCCTCCCCCACGGCGACCGTGGTGCACGGCGATGTCATGCTGCAGGGAACGCTCAGTTCCGCCGCCGACTCCGATGCGGCGGCCGGCATCGTGCGTGAGATCAGGTCCAGTTTGTCCAGCGTCGTGCCGGATGCCCTGGTGGGTGGTGTCACAGCCACCGCCATCGATACCAATGATGCCTCAATTCATGACCGCAATCTGATCATCCGAGTGGTTCTTGTGGTGATTTTGCTGATTCTGATGATGCTGCTGCGCTCCGTTCTGGCACCCGTATTGCTGGTCATCACCACCGTGCTCTCCTTTGGCACGGCGCTGGGAGTTGCCGCAGTCGCTTTCAACGGGGTGTTCACCTTCCCCGGAGCCGACCCGGCAGTCCCGCTCTACGGGTTCATCTTCCTGGTCGCGCTGGGCATTGACTACAATATTTTCCTCATGACCCGTGTGCGGGAAGAGTCGATCAAGCACGGTACCCGCGAAGGGGTCATACGCGGCCTGGTGATTCCCGGTGGCGTCATTACCTCGGCCGGGCTGGTTCTGGCCGCAACGTTCTCGGCACTGGCCGTCATTCCCATCCTCTTCCTGTTCCAGATTGCATTCATTGTGGCCTTTGGCGTACTTCTGGACACCTTTGTGGTGCGGTCACTGCTGGTTCCAGCACTCGCCTATGACATAGGAAAAACCATTTGGTGGCCGTCCAAACTATCACGGACCTGACCCCATGAAGGCAACAGGCCGGACGCTCGCCACGGCGGTTAGCCCCTTCCTGGACGGGCGGTGCGGCTCAGTGCGGCGCATCGCCCGTTCGTGGCGATTGCCTCATATGCTCGTATGCGGCCAGTGCCGCATTGCGTGATTCTTTCAAGTCCACCAATGGCTCCTGGCTCAGGGCCGGCGCATACCGGGCCCGGTAGTTGCCGTTTGGATCAAATTTCTTGGCCTGCAGGACCGGATTAAATACCCGGAAGTAGGGTGCGGCATCCGCTCCGCACCCAGCCACCCACTGCCAGTTGGCCGGATTGGATGCCGCATCCGCATCAACCAAGGTGTCCCAAAACCAGGCTTCACCCGCCCGCCAATGAATGCCCAAATTCTTGACCAAAAGACTCGCAGCAACCATGCGCACCCGGTTGTGCATCCAGCCTGTCTCCCAGAGCTGCAACATTCCGGCATCGACCAGCGCGAAACCGGTTTTTCCCTGGCACCATGCTTTGTAGATCGCATCTACAGACCCCTGGGCAGGGCTGTCCGAGGATGGTGGCGCTAGCGCGTCCGGGCCGTTGCTGGGCTTGGGGAGCACCTCGGTGGGCCAGGCCCAATCAAACGTGTCGAATTCTGGCCGAAGATTCTGTGTGGTCAAGGACGGCTGGAGGTAGATCTGGTTCCAGCAAAAGTCCCGCCATGCCAGCTGCCGCATGATGGCCCGGGCGCCGTCGGACGCTTCGTGGCTCTGCACTGCCAAGGCACCCAGTGCGTGCCACACCTGAACCGGGCTCAGGTGCCCCCACCGCAATGCGGGCGAGAGCCCGGTAGTGCCGTCCACGCCGGGGCGGTCCCTGCCTTCCTGGTACTGGGCAGCCACATCTTCCAAGACCAGCTCCAGACGTTCATGGGCGGCAGCTTCACCGGGGACCCACGTTTTGGCCAGCCCCGCCGACCAATCAGGGCTCGTGGGCAAGAGGTCCCAAGCGTCCACCTCATCATTATCCAGCCCATCCAGGGATACCGCCTGCTGGACCTTTGTTGGCGAGGGCAGCTCGGTGCGCAATGGAATCTGCTGTAGTGCGTTGTAGAACGGGGTGAAGACCTTGTAGGGATGCTGCTCCTTGGTTTGCACAATCCAGGGCTCATGCAGCAAGGTGCCGGAATAGCTGGTGACAGTGCAGCCCCGCTGGCTGAGCTCCTTCTTAAGGTTGGCATCGACGGCCCTTGCTCCCCCACCGTAGCGGCGGTTCCAGAACACTGAGAGGTCGCTATGAGACAGACCGAAATACTGGCAGATTGCGTCCACCACATAGGGAATCTTGTCCAGTGCTGATCCTCTGCGCACCAGCAGTGGTACACCCAGTGCAGAAAGTTCGGCACGCAGATCTTTCAGGGCATGGTGCAACCACCATTTTGCTGCCGCACCCAAGGGCCGGATACCCTCGGAGGCTTCATCGTGGACGTACACGGCGACGGTAAGTGTGGCCGCGCCGGCTTCTTCCATGGCAGTGAAAAGGGCAGCGTGATCGGCCACGCGCAGGTCATCACGGAACCAAACAACATTCACGGCCTTCACTGTGGGTTTACTCATGGCAGCTGGCATTCCTGGGGTGATGGGGGAAAGTCCGTCACGGTTTGACGGCATGCCAAATCAAGAGCATGGTGATGAAGAAACCGGTAATGTAGTTTAGCCACAGGAATCGCACCCATCCTGAGTGTGCACGGTGGGAATCATGATCATGAAGCGTGATGAATGGCAGGACATTGAGCACATAGGGCAACGCCAGTATCGAGGCCACCGGTCCGGGCCAGTCAGTGAACAACAGAAGAGCCCCGGCCAACACGTACCCCAGAGCCGCCAACGCCACCGTCCCACGGGCTCCCAAAACTGTGCCGATGGAACCCAGTGACGCAGCGCGGTCCGGAGTAATGTCC
>JALYYI010000101.1 GCA_030946705.1 Actinomycetota bacterium
CCGGCGCAGCCGTGACGCCGCCGCCACCACATCCATGAGCTGGTCGTCGCTCGAGTGGAGGATCCGGAGGGCCTCTTCGCGGGTAAGCGTCCCGCCGGCGAGTTGCCGTTCTGCCAGGTCATCAAAAGAATTGAACACCGTTCAAGTATGGAGAGGGCCAACGACGGTGTCAATTGTGGTTCATGATGGACTCTTGAGCGGAGGAGGATTACATGGCACTGTCCCGGCCGCAGATCATAGACGCCGCCCTTGAGGTTCTGCGCACCTATGGCCTGGCCGATCTGTCCATGCGCCGCCTCGCCCGTGACCTCGGCGTCCAGCCGGGCGCGCTGTACTGGCACGTGAAAAACAAGCAGGAACTCCTCGGGGCGCTGGCCCAGCAGATCCTGGCCAACGTCCCGGACACCGAACCCGCGGCCCCCGCGGAGGAAGCGGTGCGGCAGACCGCGTTGAGCATCCGTACCGCCCTGCTCTCGGTCCGGGACGGCGCGGACGTCGTATCCCTGGCACAGGCCCTGGATCCGACCTCACTTGCACCTATCCGCAAACTCCACGCCCAGCTGGCCCAGAGCGCCTCTTCCGCAGAGCATGCCCGATGGGGTGCGCGCGTGCTGACGCACTACCTTTTGGGTGCCGTTGCCGAGGAGCAAACCCAGACGGACCTGGCCCGTGCGGGCCTGCTGCCAGCCGGTACCGAGGAAGAATCCGCGGAAGAAGCCTTCACCTTCGGCGTGGACACAATCCTGCACGGACTGCACGCCAGAAACAACTAAAACGACCCTTTCCATGCAATCATCCGCTGCCCGGAACCCGCACCGTTGCGCACCCCTTCGGTATCAGCCCGGTTGTCCTCATCAATGCTTCTTGTTTTGCCGGCTCCCGGCGGTCCAGCGCTGACGACGACGGCACGGGCTCCGGTCGTCACGCCCGATCGTCTTTTCCGACATGTCTGCGCTGGCGAGTGCGTTTGCGGACTCGCAGAGATTGGTTAAAGCTGCGTGGGTGGCGTCTTGGTCACCGGCCAACGGCAACCCTGACCTCGGTGAATGCTTCCTTGGTGCGCGGAAGCAAAGCCCTGGATTGCATGGCGCAGGCCCGCTGGGGTAGCCGTCCGGATCGCGTTACGGGGAGGCTGGAGGAGAATCAACGATGGCGGTGTGCCCGCGCAGCACGACGGGGTCTACGAGGTCCGATAGTCCGGCGGCTGTCATTGCGTTCATTCCGGTAAAGATCTTGACCACTCGGTGGTTTTGTTCCCCGGAAGCACCGAAGAAGGCGAAGGCGTTGGTGTTGGGCCCCACGGGCATGCCGTCGTTCTGCTGTGACATGCACGGGCCCGTCGTTCATAGTTTCGCGAGGTGCCAGTAGATGGTGGGTCGGGTGACGCCGAATCCCGGGGCGACGTGTTCAACCGTGTGCGCCCGTTTCCCGTCGGGGCCCTTTTCTTCATACATTTGGCGGGCCAGCTTGACCTGGCGGGGGCCGAGTTTTGGTTTCTGCCCGCCGGTCCGCCCCCGGGCCCGTGCGGCGGCCAGCCCGTCACGGGTCCGTTCGGACATCAATGAATGCTCGAACTCGGCGATCGAGCCGAGGATCTGGAAGAACATCTGGCCGATGGAGGTGGATGTGTCGATTCCTTGGTCCAGGACCACCAGGTCCACGCCGCGTTCCTGCAGCGTGTTTGGATTCGATCAGGTGCCCAAGTTCCGCTGCCAGGGCTGCGATTTCGAGTTGACGGGCACGGACGTTGGAGAGTTTCCTCGGGGAGGGGCTAGCCACAAGCAACGCGGGGTCATGTAGCGCCCGTTCCCGAGGGGTATGGGCGCTATGTGACCGCGCGCTTCGGTGGGGCGTGCTACTCCGGCAGAAGTCCGGACGGTTGTTCGGCCTCCGAGCCGGCGGTTCCTCCCATGGCGGCGACCAGCCGTTCCCGGGCGCGCCCAAGGTGTTCGTCGAGCAGCCCGGCTGCGGCCTCGCCCTGGCCGGCCTCGATCAGTTCGAGGATCTTCTGGTGTTCGGCTCGGATCAGCGCGGTGTCCAGGAGGTGCAGGGACTGAACCCGGACCATACACAGCCGCACCTCGCCCACGAGCGAGCGGTACATCCTGCTGATACGTTCGTTGCCCACGGCATCGATCAGGCTGGTGTGGAACCGCATGTCCGGCTCGACGACGTCGAGCGGAGCGCCGGTCTGCACCGCCGCGATGTCGCGGTTGGCCTGCTTCGCCGCTTCCGGTACCACCCGCGCGGCTGCGAGTCGACGCAGCACTTCGCTTTCCAGATACGCGCGCGCGAGATAGATGTCCCGCACGGAATCCGGGCCGAGTTCCACTACCCGCGCGGTTTTGTGGGTCCCCCGGTCCAGCAGCCCCTCGGCGACGAGCTTCTCGATCGAGGCCTTCGCCGTCGGCCGGGCCACGTCGTAGGAGGAGGCGACATCTGACTCCGTCAGGGCCTCTCCGGAGCCTAGCTCACCGGCAAAGATCCTGTTCCGCAGATCCGAAGCGACCGCTTCCACGATCGAGACTGCTGCAATTCGGCCAGCCACCGGGTCTCCCATCCCGCCAAGAGTTTCTTGATTCACTCCCAATCTTGCCAGACAAGATACCTCGTAAGACTTGACCAACATGTGTACTTGTAAGACAATCGAAGGGCGCCACGGAGTTGTGACGCCTAACACAATATGGAGATACATGTTTCAGCAGATCCTCGACCCCGTTGCCGGGTCCTTAGTGATTTCAGCCCTTTGCGCGGCGCTTCCCCTCCTCCTGCTCTTCGTCCTGCTGGGCGTCTTCAAGGTGAAAGCCCCCAAGGCGGCTCTGGCCAGCCTGGCCCTCTCCCTCGTACTGGCCATCGTGGGGTGGCAGATGCCGATTGACCAGGCACTCAGCGCCACCGCGGCGGGCCTCTTCTTCGGAGTGTTCCCGATCCTGTGGATCCTGATCAACGCCGTGTGGATCTACCAACTGACCGTCGTGACCCGTTGGTTCGAAGTGCTGGGACGGGCGCTCGGTTCCATCACGAACGACCATCGGATTCTGGCCGTCCTCATCGCCTTCTGTTTCGGTGCCCTGCTGGAAGCCCTTGCCGGCTTCGGCGCTCCGGTGGCCATCGCCGCGGCGATGCTGATGGCTGTCGGAATGACGCCGCTGAAAGCGGCTGTCGTGGCCCTGGTGGCCGATACTGCGCCGGTCGCGTTCGGCGGCATGGCCGTGCCGATCACAGCGCTGAGCGGGGTCACCGGGTTGCCTGTGCACGACCTCGCGTCGATGGTCGGCCGACAGACGCCCTTCATCGCGCTGCTGATACCGCTCGTGCTGGTCTTCATCGTTGACGGCAAGCGCGGTGTGAAGCAGACCTGGCCCGTCGCGCTGGTGGCTGGAGCCGTCTTCGGTGTGGTCCAGTTTCTCGCGTCCAACTACTTTGTCGTAGAGCTGACGGATGTGGTCGCCGCGGTGGCATCCATCCTCGCCATCCTGGTCATGCTTCGTTTCTGGCAGCCGAGCGGGATCATCGGCACGGCCGAGAGTGCGGATGGCGCTGTCGCTGTGACCGTTGACTCTCTTGCGGTGGTAGCCACCGGCGCGACCGCGAATGCCCGGGTTGGCGGGCGCGCAAGCGGCCGATCGATGCCCCTTTCGACTTCTGCCGTCGGTGGCGCCGTCCCGGTGCGTACCCCGCGCCCGTCGGCCAGGGAGATCTGGATGGGTGTCGCGCCGTACCTGATCATCACGGTCATCTTCTCCCTCTCCCAAATCCCGGCAGTCAAATCCTGGCTGGCGGCGATCGGAAACCTGACCTTCCAGTGGCCCGGCCTCGATGTGGTGAATGCAGCAGGCAAACCGGTCGCGGCTCAGAAGTTCACCGTGGCGCTTCCCTCGGCCACCGGTACACTGCTGCTCCTCTCCGGCCTCGCCACAATGGTCCTATACAAGATCTCGCCACGGCAGGGGCTGCGGATTTACTGGGAGACCCTGAAGCATCTTCGTTGGACCATCGTGACCGTCACCGCGGTTCTTGCTTTGTCCTTCGTGATGAACCTGTCCGGGCAGGCCAGTACCCTCGGGGTCTTCCTGGCGTCCACCGGTGGCTTCTTCGCCGTGCTCTCCCCGCTGATCGGCTGGATCGGTGTCGCCCTGACCGGCTCGGACACCTCCTCCAACTCGCTATTCGGACAGTTGCAGGTCGCCGCCGCCGCCCACACCGGTCTTTCCCCCGTGCTCATGGCGGCGTCCAACTCCGCGGGCGGCGTGATCGGAAAGATGCTTTCGGTTCAGAATCTCGCCGTCGCGTCCGCAGCCATCGGAATAGATGGCTCGGAAGGCATCCTCTTCCGGAAACTGATCGGCTGGAGTCTCGGACTGCTCGCACTTATCACCGTCTTGATCCTTCTCCAGTCCACACCCGTACTCGGCTGGATGGTGCCGTAGTGTCGGCGGACACGGCGATCGCACCCGCCGCCGCGTCGACCGGCGTGCTCAGCGCGCTCCGCGGCGCCGTGTCCGATGCCTCCCAGGTCAAAACCCGCGCCATCGACCTGCACGCCAACGCGCACGACGCTTCGCACTTCCTCCTGGTGCCTCAGGCCGTGGTCGTGGCCGGAAACGCAGAAGAGGTCGGCCGGTTGATGCGGGCCAGCGCCGCGCGAGGCATGCCGATCACCTTCCGCTCCGGCGGTACCAGCCTGAGCGGGCAGGCAGTCACCGACGGCGTGCTCGTAGACGTCCGCCGCAACTTCAGGGACATTGAGGTGCTCGACGACGGCGCGCGGGTCCGCGTCCAGCCTGGCGTTACCGTGCGGGCGCTCAATGCGAGACTTGCCCGTTACGGCCGGAAGTTCGGCCCTGATCCGGCCAGTGAGGCGGCCTGCACGGTCGGCGGCGTCGTCGCCAACAACTCCTCCGGCATGAACTGCGGCACGGTGGACAACACCTACCGCACCCTGGAGTCGCTGACCGTGGTCCTGCCCTCCGGCACCGTGATCGACACCGGGGCCGCGGACGCCGACCGGAAGCTCCGTGCCCTCGAGCCGGAACTCCACGAGGGCTTGGCCCGGCTAGCCGGCAGGGTCCGGAACAACGCGGATTCCGTGGACAGGATCCGGCAGCAGTTTTCCATGAAGAACACCATGGGCTACGGACTGAACTCCCTGCTGGACTTCCAGACCCCGGTGGACATCCTGGCTCACCTGATCGTCGGCAGCGAAGGCACACTCGGTTTCGTGGCCGAAGCGGTCTTCCGCACCATCCCGCGGCTCCAGCACGCTGCCGCGGGCCTGCTGGTGTTCCCGGACCTCGAGGCCGCCAACTTGACCCTGCCCGCCCTCGTCGAGACGGGAGCCGCCACTGTTGAGCTGATGGATGCCTTGTCGCTCAAAGTGGGCCAGACGTTCAAGGAAACGCCCGCCGTGGTGCGGGACTTGGCGGTCCGGGACCATGCCGCACTGCTCGTGGAGTACTCCGCCGACGGCGCCGAGCACCTGGCGGAACTCCAAGGGCGCGGCGAGGGCATCCTCCAAGGCCTCGGCTTGTCCGCCCCCGCCCGGTTCACCGGCGACGCCCGGGAACGCGGACAGCTCTGGCAATTGCGCAAGGGCCTCTACGCCTCGGTCGCCGGAGCGCGGCCCCAGGGCACCACCGCGCTGCTGGAAGACATTGTGGTCCCGGTCCCGGTGCTGGGCCGCACCTGTCGGGAACTGATCCGGCTCTTCGACAAATACAGCTACAGCAACAGCGTGATCTTCGGCCACGCCAAAGACGGCAACGTCCACTTCATGCTCACCGACGGCTTCGCCACCGCGGCTGAACTGGACCGCTACAGCGCCTTCACCGAAGACATGGTCGACCTGATCCTGGCCGAGGGCGGATCGCTGAAGGCTGAGCACGGAACCGGGCGCGTCATGGCCCCCTACGTCCGCCGGCAATACGGCGATGAGCTCTACGACGTCATGCGCACCATCAAGCGCCTCTTCGACCCTGCCGCCATGCTCAACCCGGGCGTGTTGATCGATGATGACCCGCTGGCGCATCTGCGGCACATCAAGACGGCACCGCCCGTGGCGGAGGAAGTGGACCGCTGCGTCTCCTGCGGCTACTGCGAGCCGGTGTGCCCCAGCAAGGACATCACCCTCACGCCGCGGCAGCGGATCGTCACGCTGCGCGCCATCGAATCCGCGCGGCTTGCCGGGAACATGGCGCTGGTCAAGGAGCTGGAAAAAGACTACGAGTACGAGTCCGTAGACACCTGCGCCGTGGACGGGATGTGCCAGACCGCCTGCCCTGTGGACATCAATACCGGAACACTCGTGAAACGCCTCCGGGAGGCCGACGCCGGTCCGCTCGCCAACGGCGCATGGAACGCCGCCGCCAAGCACTGGGAAGGCGTCACACGCGGCGCCTCCCTGGCGCTGACGGTGGTCGACAGGCTCCCGGCCGCCGGCATCGCCCCGCCCAACAAGGTCGCGCGGGCAGTGCTCGGGACAGATACCGTGCCGTTGTATTCCGCCGAACTGCCCGGCGGCGGTTCGGTGCGGAAGCGTCCGACGCCGCCGGTCGAGGTTGCCGCCGTCTACTTCCCGGCCTGCGTTGGCACCATGTTCGGACCCGCAGGAGCAGGTCCGGACACCGAAGGACACGGCGTCCAGTACAGCTTCGAAAAGCTCTGTGCCCGGGCCGGGCTCACCCTCCTCGTACCGGAAGGCATCGACGGCCTGTGCTGCGGCACCCCCTGGTCCTCCAAGGGCATGGCCTCCGGCCAGAAAACGACGCGGGAGAAGACCCTGGCCGCCCTCCGGGAGGCAACCCGGGACGGCGAGCTTCCCATCGTCTGCGACGCGTCATCCTGCACCGAGGGCCTGCGCCAGGCCGTGGAATCGGACACACCCACGGCCGGGCAGCGTGCCCTGCGCACGGTGGACGCCGTGGACTTCGCCGCGACACAGATCCTGCCCCGGCTGCCCGACCACGGGAAGCTGGAGTCACTGGCCCTCCACCCCACCTGCTCGTCCACCCGGATGGGCCTCAACGATGCCCTCGGTGCCGTCGCCGGCGCCGTGGCCGACCGGGTCGAGATCCCGGAAAACTGGGGCTGCTGCGCGTTCGCCGGTGACCGGGGTATGCTGCACCCCGAACTGACAGCCTCAGCAACCGCAAAACAGGCCGCGGAGGTGGCCAACATGGGCACTGCCGCCCACGCCTCGTGCAACCGGACCTGCGAACTGGGAATGACCCGGGCCACCGGCGTCCAGTACCGCCACGTGCTCGAGTTGCTGGAAGAGGTCACCCGCGACTAGTCGCCGAATGAGATCGATTAGAGATGTCGCCATGACCATACGCCAAACGCCACCAACCAACGTGGAAGGAGCGCCGGTGCGGATGGTGACCCTAGGTACAAGCTTGCCCGGCGCATCGGGATAGTAGCGCTATCTCGTTTCTCATCACCGCCGTTTTCCACGTGCCGGTCCAGCGCGTTGTAGGCCGCGTTGACCTTCCCGCCCACAAACCACCTGGCGAACGGCGGGTTGGACCAGTCCAGATTCCGGCTGAAGTCCTTGTCCCAGGTCAGCAGG
>JALYYI010000103.1 GCA_030946705.1 Actinomycetota bacterium
CCTGCTGACCTGGGACAAGGACTTCAGCCGGAATCTGGACTGGTCCAACCCGCCGTTCGCCAGGTGGTTTGTGGGCGGGAAGGTCAACGCGGCCTACAACGCGCTGGACCGGCACGTGGAAAACGGCCTCGGAGACCGGGTTGCGATCTATTTCGAGGGCGAACCCGGGGACACCCGGACCTACACCTACGCGCAGCTGACCGAGGAGGTCAAGAAGGCCGCGAACGCCTTTGAGGCGCTGGGCGTGGTCAAGGGCGACCGGGTGGCCGTGTACCTGCCGATGATCCCCGAGGCCGTGATCACCCTGCTGGCCTGCGCACGGATCGGCGCCGTCCACTCCGTGGTCTTCGGCGGTTTCTCCGCGGACGCCCTGCGCTCACGGATCGACGACGCCGAGGCGAAACTGGTGGTCACCTCGGACGGGACCTACCGGCGCGGTAAGCCCAGCGCCCTCAAACCCGCCGTCGACCAGGCCCTGGCCGGGCAGGGGCACACCGTGGAGCACGTCGTCGTGGTCCGGCGCAACGGCCAGGACGTGGACTGGACGCCGGGCCGGGACCTCTGGTGGGACGATACCGTCGGAGCCGCCTCCGCCGAGCACACCGCCGTCGGGCACGACTCCGAGCACCCGCTGTTCATCCTGTACACCTCCGGCACCACCGGCAGGCCCAAGGGCATCCTGCACACCACCGGCGGCTACCTGACCCAGACCGCGTACACGCACCGGGCGGTCTTCGACCTGCACCCGGAGAGCGACGTCTACTGGTGCACGGCCGACGTCGGCTGGGTCACCGGGCACTCCTACGTGACCTACGCGCCGCTGATCAACGGGGCCACCCAGGTGATGTACGAGGGCACACCGGACTCCCCGCATCAGGGCCGCTGGTGGGAGATCGTGGAAAAGTACAAGGTGTCCATCCTCTACACCGCCCCCACGGCGATCCGCACCTTCATGAAGTGGGGCCGCGACATCCCGGCCGGGTACGACCTGTCCTCCATCCGGGTGCTGGGCTCCGTGGGCGAGCCGATCAACCCGGAGGCCTGGATGTGGTATCGGGAGGTGATCGGCGGCAACGCCGGCAGGAACGGCGAGCGGAAGCAAGATCCGGCCCCGATCGTGGACACCTGGTGGCAGACCGAGACCGGCGCCATCATGGTCGCCCCGCTGCCCGGGGTGACCTCCACCAAACCCGGATCCGCCCAGGTGCCGCTGCCGGGCATCGCCGTGGACGTCGTGGATGAGCACGGCGCCCCGGTGCCCAACGGCTCCGGGGGCTACCTGGTGCTGCGCCAGCCGTGGCCGGCCATGCTGCGCGGCATCTGGGGCGACCCGCAACGCTACCGGGACACCTACTGGGCCCGCTTCGACTCGATGTACTTCGCCGGCGACGGGGCCAAAAAGGACGACGACGGCGACGTCTGGCTGCTGGGGCGGGTGGACGATGTGATGAACATTTCCGGACATCGCCTCTCCACCACCGAGATCGAGTCCGCCCTGGTCAGCCACCCCTCCGTGGCGGAGGCCGCCGTCGTCGGTGCCGCGGACGAGACCACCGGCCAGGCCGTCGTCGCGTTCGTCATCCTGCGCGGCTCCGCCCAGGATGACCCGGACATCGTGACCACGCTGCGCAACCACGTCGGTAAGGAAATCGGACCGATCGCGAAACCGAAGACCATCCTGGTGGTGCCCGAGCTGCCCAAAACGCGCTCCGGGAAAATCATCCGCCGCCTCCTCAAGGACGTCGCCGAGGGCCGCGAGGCCGGCGACTCCACCACCCTGGCGGACGCCGGGATCATGGAGACCATCACCGATTCAATCAAAAAAGGAGTTCAACGATGAACGCACAACCGCTGGACCCGGTGCCGCCGGCACAGCAGCTCACCCAAGGACGCTGCCCGCCACCCACGCAGCCCTGTTGGCCGCCGTGTGTCCGACGGGCAGCTCCAACACCGTGCCATGATGCAAGCACCCGATGCGAAGGAGCCGGACCATGACCGCCTGGAAGGTACGCGACTTCCACTCCACCGATCTGGAGGGGATTCTGCATTTGTGGGAGACCCTGAAATCCGCTGGGCTGGACCCTGTTTATGATTTGGCCGAGGTGCTGGCCTCTTGCGAAAAGGACCATGGCGTCGTTGCCGTGCTGGGCGAGGACGTGGTGGGTGCGGCCGTGGGCCGGGCGGCGCATGACCAGGGCTGGATTGTTTCCTGGCGACGCTGCCGCAGTGGCGCGGCCGCGGGATCGGCACCGCCCTGCTCGCCGGGGTCGAAACCCGGATGGCGCCGCTGGGCCTGACCAAGCTCTCCGCGCTGATGCCGGACACGGAAACCCGGGTGGATGCGTTCCTGAGCCGCGGCTTCGAGGACAAGAAGAACCTGAGGT
>JALYYI010000129.1 GCA_030946705.1 Actinomycetota bacterium
GGCCGACCGCGTTCAGATGGCGCAACACGATCACGTACGACATGGCCAGGCTGGTTTCGGTGTAGGGAAGATGCAGTTCGGCGCAGTACGCGCGCACCAGAGGCGCGACGCGCCGCAGATTGGGTCGCGGCATGCTGGGGAACAGGTGGTGCTCGATCTGGTAGTTCAGCCCGCCCATGCCGGCGTCAACCCACCAGCCACCCTTGATGTTGCGGCTCATCAGCGTCTGGCGGCGCATGAAGTCGATCTTGACGTCTTTGGGCACCAGCGGCATGCCCTTGTGGTTCGGAGCGAACGCGCCACCCATGTAGATGCCCAGGGTGATGATCTGGACGGCCACGAAGGCCAGCCCGATCCACGGCCCCATCACCAGGATGGCAGCCACCGGGACGCCAATCAGGCGGACCGCCAGCAGGCCGATCTCGGCGCCGCGGGAGGGAACGATCTCGTTGCGGTTGAACACGCGGCGGATCGCGGAAATGTGCAGATCCAGGGCCACCAGCGTAAGCAGGGGGAAGAAGAAGTAACCCTGGTGCGCGGCAAACCATTTGGCGAAGCCGGTGCGGGTCTGTGCGTCCTCCGGGGTGAAGACGACGGCGCCGGCGGCGATATCGTCATCCTTGCCGACCTTGTTCGGGTTGGCGTGGTGCCTGCCGTGCTTGTTCATCCACCAGCCATAGCTCAGTCCGACGAAGAGGTTGCCGGTAATCCGGGCCGCCCACTCGTTCTTCTTGGCGGAGGCGAAGATCTGTCGGTGCGCGGCGTCGTGGGACAGGAAGCCCACCTGGGTGCACAGGAATCCGAGGAGCACCGCGGTCAGCATCTGCCACCAGCTCTGGCCCAGCGTCACGAACATCACGCCGATTCCAGCAAAGCCGAGTCCCAGCCGAATCATCCTGCCGACGTACCACGCGATGTCCCGCTTCATCAGGCCAGCGTCGCGGACCTGCTGGGCCAGCGCGATGAAGTCCGTAACGTGGCGGTCCCGCTGCGGGCGCGCCGGCCCGCCGGCAGGCCTGGTCAGTGTGGCTGATGACATGTGATAACCCTTCAAAAAGAAAATTCCCCGATCTTCTTCCACACTACGGAGCGGGACGGGAGGGCACATCACACGTGGGAGCCGTCTTGCCCCCCTACCGGGGTAGGGGGGCGCGGTCAGAGCGCGCAGCCGATAAGCAGCGGCTCCGGCTCAAGCACGATGCCGAAGACGTCCCTGACACCGTCGCGCACCTGCCGGGCAATGGCCAGCACATCCTGCGCCGAGGCCGCCCCACGGTTTGAAATCGCCAGCGTGTGCTTGGTGGAAAGGGACGCCCGGGCGCCGGATACGCTGCCGGCTTCGAGCCCGAATCCCTTGGCGAAGCCCGCCCGATCGATCAGCCAGGCGGCGCTCAGCTTGACCAGGCCGTCCTCACCGGCGGGGAAACGGGGCGCACTTTCCGGCAGCGAGGAGGCCACGGTCCGGGCCACGATCGGGTTGGTAAAGAAGGAACCGGTCGAGTAGGTGTCCCGATCCGCGGGATCCAGGACCATGCCCTTGGAGGCGCGCAGGGCCAGCACCTCGCGCCTGACGTCCAGGGAATATGCGCGCTGACCAACCTCAACGCCGAGCACGCGGGCCAGTTCGGCATATTTTACGGGCCCGCTCATCCGGCCCAGTGCCAGCTGGAACCCGACCGTCAGCACCACATACCGCGGTGAGCCGGCCGTCGTCGTCCGCTTCAGGATGGAATCGCGGTAGCTGAACCCCAGCTCGGAGTTCGTGAAGGTCTGGACGGCGTTGCGCTGGCGGTCCCACACCCTGATCGAGGCGATCGACTGCGACACATCCGCACCGTAGGCCCCTACGTTTTGCACCGGGGTGGCACCGGTCAACCCCGGAATGCCGGAGAGCGCCTCCAGCCCGCTCCACGCGTTCCTTACGGAGGTGTGGACCAGCTGGTCCCAATCGTGCCCGGCCTGCACGACGACGGACGCCCCGCCGCAGCTGTCCTGAGAGTCCACTGCGTACCCGGTGCTGGCGATCCGCAGCACCGTTCCCGGGTAGCCGGCATCCCCGATCACCAGGTTGGATCCGCCGCCGATGATCAGCAGCTGCTCCCCCGCCTGGTCCGCCGTGCGGACAGCGTCGATAATCTCCGCCTCGGTGGTCGCCTCGATGAATCGGCCCGCCGGTCCACCTACGCCAAGGGTGGTCAGGGAGCTCAGGAGGGTCTGCTCAGTCACCTCTCCAGACTATCTGCTCGCCCGGTCCCGATCAGGCCAGCTCAGGCAGGCTTGCGGGTGTACGGGGCAACGAAGAAACTCAGCACGAGCAGGACCCGCACCGCCAGCAGTGAATGAAGGATGCCGACGGGAAAGCCCGGCGATGCACCCAGACCCCGGATGACCAGTGCTGCCACCGCCATCCACGGGACGGGAGCGACGGCGACGAGCGCCAGCCCCGCCACGGCGAGGGGCGCGCAGACCCGGAGCCCGGGGACCCGGCCCCAACGGTCCAGCACGACGGTCCCGCCGAATCGGCCCAGCGTCATGGCAGTTACGACCAGTCCATACCCCAGGCACCGACCGAGTTGGAAGCGCCTTGCCGTCGGCGAGCGCCAGAGCCACCCAATCCCCGGCGGAGCCCTCGGCCAGAGTCAATCCCAGCACCACCAGCCCGATCAGCGGCCTTCTCGGGTCGCGCCAGGCCGCTGCCACAAGCTGTTCGCCGCTCGGAGGCCTGCCCGACGGCGCTTCCCCCGGCGGTGGCTTGTCAGCCCGTAGGCTGTCCGCCGGTTCCGGGCCTTAAGCGGCTCATGCAGGCGCGGCATGATGTGCCTCTTGACCGCACGCCATTGGAGTGCCTCGCTCACACCAGGCGGACAACGGCCTGCGCTTTGACCATGACCTTCTGCCCGCCGGCGGTCACTGTGAGGTCAATCCGCGCCGTGGACTTCTCCGCGTCGATGGCCCCGACCACGCCGGTAACGTCAATCACCGCACCAGCCTGGCCATCCGCGTCCTGCACCGGCACCGGTTTGGTGAATCGCGTCTGATAGTCGACGACGGCGGCCGGGTCGCCAGCCCAATCCGTCACCAGCTGCACAGCGGAGCCCATGGTGAACATGCCGTGCGCAATCACTCCCGGCAGCTGGACCTCGCGGGCAAACCGGTCGTTCCAGTGGATCGGGTTAAAGTCACCGGAGGCGCCGGCGTATCTCACCAGGTCCTGCCGGGAGACCTCGATGCGCCGTGTTCCGATCTCCTGGCCGACTCTCAGCTCCGGGATGGAGATGCCCACTACTGCCCCTCTCCGCGGACCAGGATGGCCGACGTCGCGGTCGCCACCGGCTGCCCGTCAACCGTCGAAATTTCGGCCCGGGTGGTAATCATGGCCCCGCCCCCCATTCCGCGGACGGAGTCCACATTCAACTGGGCCACCAGCCGGTCGCCGGCGACGATCGGGCGGTGGTGCGTGAAGCGCTGCTCCGCATGCACCACCCGCGAAAAGTCGATGCCGGCGCTGCGGTCCTCGATCAGCTGCGCATCGGCACGCTGGGCCACGATGATGGCGAACGTGGGCGGAGCCACCAGATCGGCATGGCCGAGCGCGCGGGCGGCGTCGACGTCGAAGTGCGCCGGATGGGTGGCCTTTACCGCGTGGGCGAATTCCCGGATCTTTTCACGGCCGACGTCATAGACAGCGCCGGCCGGGTAGCTGCGGCCCTGCAGGTCCGGATTAATACTCATGGACCAACCCTATAGCCCGCGCGGGACGGCGTGCTATCGGTCCCGGAGGCGTTTCCGCACGGCCCGGCCCCGCACCACGAGCCCGGCCATATGCAGGACCAGGCCAACCCCGATGAACGGCAGCCCGGTCAGCATCAGGGCCCGGTTTTGAGTATTGGCGCCGGTTACTGTCAGGACCAGCCCGACGGCGATCAGCCCCATGGCACTCAGGACGAGCGCCCTGTACAGCGGGCCGGAAGTTACCCAGAATTCGTTCAACACGGGCCCAAGTCTACCGGTGGCGCTGGCCGGGACCGGTGCGCACGGGAGCTGTCCGGTTCATACCGCGGTCTGACGCCGGCGGCGGCCCTCGGGGTCTACGCTCAAGCCATGAAACGCCTCATCCCCTGGCTGGTCAGCCTGGTTGTTGTCAGCCTCCTCTTTGGCAGCGTCTATGTTTCGCTGCAGCAGATCGGCCGGATGTCCGACGAGGACGTCCCGGCAGCCCTTGTACTGGCGCAGCTCAATGCCCCGAACCCGCAGGCCTTATCGTCCGAGAGACCGGTGGACCTGGCGAAGGGACCTGGCACGTTCGTCAACGTCTACCGGACCGACGGGACACCGGTTGCCGGATCCGGGACCCTCTCCGGCAGCGTCCCGAGGCTGCCGCAGGGCGTCATAGAAAGCACGGTAAGGACAGGCCAGGACCGGGTGACCTGGCAACCGCAGGTCGGCATCCGCTACGCCATTGTGGCCCGAGCCGCACGCGACACCGTGGTAGTGGCAGGCCAAAACCTGCAGCCCTCCGAGACCCGGGACACCAGGGTACTGCTGTTCCTTGGCTTGGGCTGGCTGGGCTCGGTGCTGGTGATTGCGGCCGGATACGCCCTAACCGTGGGACGGTCGGACTGGATGAGGGGAAAGTGGCGCGGGACCGGGAGCAGTTAGTCGGGCGCAGTTAGTCGGGCGCAGTCAGAAGAGCGGCTCCCGGACTGCTGCGGGAGCCGAGCCGAATTCTCCCAGCGGGATGGGCGGGCCCTCTGAGCCCGCCCAGATTCACGACGAAGTCCAGGTCCGATCCGTCCAGCGCCCCGCCTTCAAGGAGCTGGCCGACCTTGGCCCCGTGGGCGGCATTGACGGCGGCCAGCTCGGCTGCCGGCCGGGGCTCAATCAGCGCTTCGGCTTTGACCGCGGGCCCGACCCGGCAGGCTGGACCACCGGCGGGATCAGTGCGCGGGCTGCACGCCGAAAGCTATGGCGAGCTTCATGATCTTCTGTGCACGGCCCAGCCGGGGCAGGTCGGAGCCGTCGCGGATCACACCGCCGCGGGCGTCGAAATCCGCCATGAAGTCCGTGGCCCAGGCAACGTCGGTGGGGGTGGGGCTGATGACCTCGTTGATGATGGTCGTCTGGTCCGTCGCGAGGCAAAGCTTTCCGGTCATCCCCATCGAGACCGTGATGGCCGACTGCTCGCGCAGGATCGGATGGTTGGTGCCCACCGTGGGGCCATCGATCGGGCCCGGCAGATTGCCGACCCGGCTGGCCACCACCAGCTTGGCGCGCGGGTAGGCCATCGCCTCACGGTCCGCGCTCATGCCGGTGTCGCGGCGGAAGTCGCCGGAGCCGAAGGCCAGCCGGAAGGCGCCCTCCGCCCGGGCGATGTTGTTGGCCTCTTCGATGCCGACGGCGGATTCCACCAGCGCCAGCACCCGGGTCTTGCCGTCCAGGCGGTGGAAGGTCTCTTTGACCTGCTCCGCGTTCTCTGTCTTGGCCAGCATCACGCCGAGCAGTCCGGGGTTGTTGCGAAGCGCGGCCACGTCATCGGCCCAGAAATCCGAATAGACGTCGTTGATGCGGACCCAGGCCTTGCCGCCGTTGCTCAGCCACGAGATGACGTCCACTCGGGCCGAGGCTTTGTTGACCGGATCCACGGCGTCCTCGATGTCCAGCACGATGGCGTCCGCACGGGAGTTTGCGGCGTCGTCAAAACTTTCCGGCCGGGTGGCGGGAACCAGGAGCCAGGACCTGGCTATGTCCGCCGGAATATTGCGGTCGCGGGAGGTCTGGAGAGGGGCAGCGATGTCGGCGGCTGAGTGAGACATATACCTACCGTATATCCGCGCCGTGCCCGGGGCGATCTGTGACCTCAAACCGGCGGCGTCCAATACGAACAAAACCAACAAAACCAACAAACCACGGGCTCTGTGAATTGCCGGGGAATTATCTTCACTCGCGGCCGGCGGCAGAGTTCGCCAAGGATTACCCGGCTGGGCACTCCGCCACGGGCAACGGCGCCTCCGGGGCGTCCAAGGACGTCGCGTCGTCGGGACTGTCGAAGATTTACGCGGGCTCGGCGGTGGCCGGCTACACCGGAGCGGCCGCCGACGACGCCAGGTATCCGGATATCCTGGGCATCGCCCAGACCGGCGTCGTCTTCACCGGCGGCACGTCCAAGATCGCCGAGCATGGCGGCGCCAGCGCGGATGAAAGCAACGTTCCGCTGGTGGTTTCCGGCGCCGGCGACCAGGGGTCGAAGACGGTCACCAGCACGGTGCAGACCACCCAGATTGCTCCGACCATCCTGGACCTGCTGGGGCTGGACCCAAGCAAGCTGCAGGCCGTGAGGATCGAAGGAACCAAGGTGCCGCCCCGCCGCTGAGCCCGCCGGCAGCATGGCAGGACCCCCACGGCCTGGCCCGGCCGCGGGGGTCCTGTCCATTACCGCGGACGCGCCGGTCTCAGGCGAGCCAGACGGTGGTGTCCGAGGGGAGCTTCCCGTCCGCCAGCGGTCCGCTGCTCACGACGACGGTCCCTTCCGGCAGCGACACGGGCTCAGTGCCGAAGTTGGTTACCGACTGCCAGCCGCCCGGGCGCACGAAGTGCAGCACGTCCGGTGCCGACGGAACCCACGTGAGGCCCTCGGAGGTCTGCAGCCGGCGCCGCAGTTCCAAGGCCCGGCGGTACAGCGACAGGGTGGAGGCCGGGTCGCCGTCCTGCACCTGGACCGAGTAGGAGCCAAACCACTGCGGCTGCGGCAGGTGTGTCCCGGCGTCGCCGAAGCCGAAGGACTCTCCGTCCGCCGTCCACGGCAGCGGCACCCGGCAGCCGTCCCGGCCCTTTTCCACGCCGAAGTTGCGGAAGAAGCTTGGGTCCTGGCGGTCCGCGTCCGGGATGTCCGCGACCTCCGGCAGGCCCAGTTCCTCGCCCTGGTAGAGGTAGGCGGAGCCGGGCAGCGCCAGCATCAGCAAGGTGGCCGCCCGGGCCCGTCGGGTGCCAAGCTCCACGTCCAGCTCCGGTGCCGTGCCGCCGGACAGCAGCCATGCCTTGCCGTCCTGGCCGCGGCCCTCCCGGCCGCCGCCCTTGGGCAGGCCGTAGCGCGTGGCGTGACGGACGACGTCGTGGTTGGAAAGAACCCAGGTGGAGGAGGCGCCGGAATCCGTGGCTTCGCCGAGGTTCTTGGCGATGATGCCGCGGAACTGCTCCGCGTCGAAGTCCGCCAGCAGCAGGTCGAAGTTGAACGCCTGGCCCAGGCCCTCCGGGCTGGCGTAGCGGGCGCGCCGGGACGCATGCACCCAGGCCTCCGCCACAGCGGTGCGGGGAGGGGTGTACTCGTTAAACAGCGCCCGCCACTCTGCGTAGATCTCATGGACTTCATCCCGGTCCCAGAACGGGTGCGAACCGTCCAGCAGCTCGCCTTCGCCGCCCAACTCGGCCTGGTTGGGCAGCGGATGCGTCATGTCCTTGGTCAGCGCGTGCGCCACATCGACGCGGAAGCCGTCCACGCCGCGGTCGGACCAGAAGTGCAGCGTCTTCAGGAAGTCGTCGCGGACCTCCCGGTTGTCCCAGTTCAGGTCCGGCTGCTCGGGGGCGAAGAGGTGCAGGTACCACTGGCCGGGACTGCCGTCCGGGCCAGTGGTCCGTTCCCAGGCGCTTCCGCCGAAGACGGACTCCCAGTCCGAGGGCGGAGCCGAGCCATCCGGGCCCTGGCCGTCGCGGAAGATGTAGCGGTCCCGGGCCGGGGAGCCCTTCGGCGCCGCCAGCGCCTCCTTGAACCACTCGTGTCGGTTGGAGGAATGATTGGGAACGATGTCCGCGATCAGCTTGATGCCGGCCTGGTGGAGCTCAGCGGCCATGGCATCGAAATCCTCCAGCGTGCCCAGTTTCGGATCCACGTTGCGGTAGTCGTCGACGTCGTAGCCGCCGTCCGCCAGTGCGGAGGGGTAGAACGGGCTCAGCCAGACGGCGTCGATGCCCAGCGAGGTCAGGTACGGCACCTTGGCCGTGATGCCCCGGATGTCGCCCAGTCCATCGCCGTTGGAGTCGGAGAAACTGCGCGGGTAGATCTGGTAGACGGCCGCCTGGCGCCACCAGTTCGGATCAGCCATGCGGTCGGCCGGAGACAGGTTGGCCAGAGTGGCGTTGGAGGACACAGGAATTTCCTTCGTTGGTTCGGGGGATGTTGGTTCGAGGGCTTGCCGCGGCGGGGACTCTCTGTCCGTCGCGAGCGGATGGTGGAACGCTATTTCGGATAGAATCTAAATTTACTACCTAACATTGTGGTGTGTCGAGCGCTGTGGTGTGTCGAGCGCTGTGGTGTGTCGAGCGCTCGGAGCCGGCTGGACAGTTTGAGTGGACGCGGAGGTCACGAGCCAATGACGCAGAATATGGGCGCCACGCCGCGGACGCTCCGCCGGCTCAACGCGGGGACCATGCTGGAAGTGATGCGCTCCACCGGGGCCGTCACCGGCACCGGGCTGATGCACGCCACCGGGCTGAGCCGGGCCACTGTCATGGCCATCTGCGATGATCTGATCCGGCAGGGCTGGGTCCGGGAGCTGGAAAACCAGCGGGACTTCGGCGGCTATCAGAGCGGCCGGCCGGCCCGGCGCTTCGAGCTCAACGGCCGGGCCGGCTACGTCCTGGGCATCGACATCGGCGCCGCCAAGACCGTCGTCCTGCTGGCTGATCTGCGCGGCGTTACTGTGGCCCGCGCCAGTCTGCCCTTCCGCGGCGCCGACATCCCGGCGGCGGAACGCGTCGACGTTGTTGATCGGGCCGCAATGGCAACACTGGCGGCCGCCGGGACGGTTCCGGGCAAGGTCCTCGCCGCGGGCGCCGGCCTGGCCGCGCCGATCGACCGGGACGGGAACGTCGTCGTCGCCCAGGCCTTCTGGGAGATGTTCGACGTCGGGCTGCGCGCGGAACTGCGCCAGCGCCGCGGCTGGCCCGTGCTGCTGGAGAACGACGCCAACCTTGCCGCCCTTGGCGAGCGCTGGCGCGGCTCGGCCCAGGGTGTGGACGATCTGGCCGTGCTGCTCTCCAGCGAGCGGTTCGGGGCGGGCCTGCTGGAATCCGGCCGACTGCTGCACGGCAGCCGCGGCAGTGCCGGCGAGATGGCCTATCTGGACATGCTGGGTGGCGTGGGGAGCCCGGAAGGCCTGGCGCGCCTGGCCCGCCTATGGGCGGTGCAGGCCCTGGCCGGGCCCGCGAAGACCGCGCTGCGGGACCTCGCCGCGGCATCCGCCGGCCCCGTCAGCGCGGAGATGGTCTTCGAAGCGGCCGCGCGGGGGGACGCGGTGGCCCTGGAGATTCTGGACCGGCTCTCGGAGCGGATGGCCCGGGTGGTTGCCTCGCTGGGGACGCTTTTCAATCCGGAACTGGTGGTCATCGGCGGGGCGGTCTCCGCCTCCGCCGGCGTCCTGCTGGCGGGCATCACTGCCCTGCTCCCCCGGTTCACCGCCACCCCGCCGCGCGTGGCGGTTTCCCCGCTGGGCGATGAGATCGTCGCGATCGGCGCGGTCCGGCATGCCCTGGACTATGTGGAGAAACGGGCGCTGGAGATGGACCTGGCCGGCTGAGCGGACGGAATCCCGCATGCCAACCTAGCGGAGGGCGTCGAGAGCCTCTTGAATCGGCGTGTTGCCGTCCGTGAACTCGATCGTCCTGCCGGCGGTTCCGGGCCGGTCCAGGACCGCAGCCGCCACGGCCGCTGCGTTGGCCCGGGAAGTCTGCCGTGAGCTGGAGGCCGGGTCCGCTCCGATGGTGATCTTATCCGTGCCGCTGTCCTCGGTCAGCGCGCCCGGACCGAGCACCGTCCACAGCAGATCCGTGCCGCGCAGATACTCGTCCGCCGCCGCCTTGGCCTCCGCGTAGGCAAAGAAGCCGTTATCCGCCGGCACCCCGTGGTCCCGGCGCGCGCCCAGGTAGGACACCATGACGTACCTCTGCACGCCGGCCTGCCCGGCCGCGTCCATCGAACGGATTGCTGCGTCGCGGTCCACGGCATAGGTCCGTTCCGGGCTCCCGCCGCCGGCTCCGGCGGACCACACCACGGCGTCGTGGCCCGCGAACAGTCCGGCAAGCTGTTCGGTACTTGCTCCCTGCACGTCCAGGACGGCCGGCGTCGCGCCCGTGGCGGCAACGTCGTCGGACTGTGCCGGATTGCGGATCACCGACGTGGCGTCCTCCCCCGCCGCCGCCAGCAGCCGGGCGAGCTGGAGGGCTACCTTTCCGTGCCCACCGATGAGTACGATGCGTGACATGGCTGCTCCTTCTTTAGGCCAGGAATTTAGGGCCAGCAAGTGACCCGTTGCCCTCATAACCTTGATCCATCAGGCACCGAACCACAACCCGAATAAGGAATTGCAATGGACTGGAAGATCGAACTTGTGGCAATCCCGGTGACGGACGTCGACCGGGCGAAGGCCTTCTATGTGGACCAGGTCGGCTTCAACGCCGACCACGACCACCAGGTCAGTGAAAACCTGCGTTTTGTGCAGCTCACCCCGCCCGGCTCGGCCTGCTCCATTGTGCTGGGCACCGGCATCACCGAGATGGCGCCCGGATCGCAGAAGGGCGTGCAGATCGTCATTCCGGACGCCGACGAGGCCCGCCGGCATCTGCTCGATCATGGCGTCCAGGCCAGCGGGGTCGACGACCAGCCGTGGGGCCGGTTTGTCTACTTCGCCGACCCGGACGGCAACACCTGGTCGCTGCAGCAGATGCCGGTGTGGCGGTAGGAGGCACCCGTCGTCTACCGAGGCGCGGAGCGCTGAAGGACATCGCTGGAGTTCAGAACAGCTTTTGCTCGGCCGAATCGCGAACAAGATAGGCCGCGACATGTAAAGAAATCGCCCATTTCTTTACATGTCACCACGACGTGCGAAGAACTATGCATTGCTTATCCACAGGTTTCAACGTGGTACACAGCAGGCCAGAAGCTCAAGTGCTCCTGGCCTGCTGTTTTGTAGCGGTGGGGAGGCTCGATCTCCCGACCTCACGATTATGAGTCGTGCGCTCTAACCAACTGAGCTACACCGCCATAAAAATGAGTGTAGCCCGCATCCAGCCGGTCAAAACCGCCTTGACTCGGGCCCTCCCATTGAGAGCCCCCCACCGGAATCGATCCGGTGACCTCGTTCTTACCAAGAACGCGCTCTACCACTGAGCTAGGGGGGCAACGAGAGAATACTTTACCAGTGGATTTCGCTGCAGTGAAATCGGCCCGACGGCGGTCCCCTCCGGCCGCGCTTCACCGGGTTAAGCAGCAGGTTAAACAGCCAGGCACCGGAACCCTTTCGGGGTCCGGTGCCTGGCGTCTGTCAGCTTTTACCACTTGCCCTTGCGGTTGAAGTCGCTGGCACCCGCGGTGTTGCCGTGGCGGGGCTTACGGTCGCCGCCGCCGTGTCCGGCGTGGCCCTGCTCGGGGGCGCGGTCGTAGCTGCGCTCACCTTCGCGCTTGGCGCCGCCCTGGTAGCCGCCGCGGTCGCCGTCGAACTTCTTCTTGAAGCCGCCCTGGCCGCGGTCATTGCGCTCGTAGCCGGCGCCGGCGGGACGGCCCTTGTAACCGCCGCCACCGCCCCCGCCGCCGGTGCTCGCCGGCCGGCGGCCGTTGTCCAGCTCGAGGTGGATCAGCTCGCCGCCGATGCGGGTCCTGGACAGGGCGCGCAGCTGGTCGCCGCTCAGGTTTGCCGGCAGTTCCACCAGAGTGTGGTCGGCGCGGATGTCGATGCCGCCGATCTGGGCGGAGGAGAGTCCGCCCTCATTGGCGATGGCGCCGACGATCGAGCCGGGCATCACACGCTGGCGGCGGCCGACGGCGATGCGGTACGTTGCATTGCCCTCGGTGAGCGTGCGGGTCGGGCCGCGGGAGCCGAAGCCGTCCTTGGCGCGATCCTTCTTCTGGTATTCCGGCGCAGCGGGAAGATCGTTGACCAGCAGCGGCTGGCCGCCCTGGGCCATGACCGCCAGCGCGGCGGCGATTTCCGAGGCGGGCACATCGTGCTCTTCCTCGTAGTTGGCGATCAGATCGCGGAACTTTGCGACGTCCTCGGACTCAAGGGTTTCGGTGATTTTGTCCGCGAACTTGCCAAGCCGCAGGCCGTTAATGGTCTCGGCGCTGGGCAGGTGCATCTGCTCCACCGGCTGGCGGGTGGCCTTTTCGATGGAACGCAGCAGGTACTTCTCGCGCGGGGTCATGAACAGGATCGCGTCGCCGCTGCGGCCGGCGCGGCCGGTGCGGCCGATCCGGTGCACGTAGGACTCGGTGTCGTGCGGGATGTCGTAGTTGATGACGTGGCTGATGCGCTCCACGTCAAGGCCGCGGGCGGCGACGTCGGTGGCAACCAGGATGTCGAACTTGCCGTCGCGCAGGCCCTCGATGGTGCGCTCGCGCTGCTGCTGCGGGATGTCACCGTTGATGGCCGCAGCCTGGAAGCCGCGGGACTTCAGCTTGTCCGCCAGCTCCTCGGTGGCCATTTTGGTGCGCACAAAGGCGATAACGCCTTCGAACTGCTCAACCTCAAGCACGCGGGTCAGCGCGTCCAGCTTGTGCGGGCCCATGACCTGCAGGTAGCGCTGGCGGGTGTTGGCGCCGGTGGTGGTCTTGGACTTAACCGTCACCTCGGCCGGGTTGTTCAGGTACTGCTTGGAGATGCGGCGGATCTGCGAGGGCATGGTGGCCGAGAACAGGGCCACCTGCTTTTCCTTGGGCGTCTGGGACAGGATCTGCTCCACGTCCTCGGCGAAACCCATCCGGAGCATCTCGTCGGCCTCGTCCAGCACCAGGTACTGCAGGTTGGACAGGTCCAACGAGCCCTTGGACAGGTGGTCGATGACACGGCCGGGAGTTCCGACGACGACCTGGGCGCCGCGGCGCAGTCCGGCCAGCTGCGGGCCATAGGCCGAGCCGCCGTAGACGGGCAGCACGGTGAAGTTGTCCATGTGCGCGGCGTAGGAGGAGAAGGCCTCGGCAACCTGCAGCGCGAGTTCGCGGGTCGGTGCCAGCACCAGGATCTGGGTGTTCTTGGTGGGGCCGTTGAGGTCCATCAGCTCGGCCATCCGGGACAGCGCGGGAACGGCGAAGGCGGCCGTCTTACCGGTTCCGGTCTGGGCCAGTCCGACGACGTCGCGGCCTTCCAGCAGCAGCGGAATGGTAGCTGCCTGGATAGGGGAAGGCTTTTCGTAGCCGACGTCGCTCAGGGCTGCGAGGACGCGACCGTCGATGCCCAGGTCGGCGAACAGTATTTCGCGCTCTTCATTTTTGGCGGGGTTGGAATCCGCGGGGTCAGTCTTCGGGGCGCTGGACTCGTCAGTGCTGGGCTCGTGGGTCCCAGTCTGCTGCGCGGTCTCGGTAATCTCAGCGTCGGTGGTGTTTTCGGTCAGGTATTCAGGCATGGGAAGAGTCCTCATTCATAGGGCCAGGCGGCGCGGAGGCCGCATTACAAAGAAATCCAGCCGCCATAAACATCCCGTGGCAGGACCTCTCGCCATAGCTGCATGCCGCTTGCGCGGCCATGGGCACCAGCGGATGCTGATAGCCGTATGGCGTTTTCTTTGCCGGCGATCCCCTATGAACATGCCCGCGCTATTGCTTACCTACTGGTTGCGGGACCCATACACTGCGACTCCTGCCTCAAAAATTGGGCAGGAAATAAAGGAGATTCCGGAGTGGGGGATACTTCAAGTGTACGGCATGGCCCGGCCCGGTGTAGCCGTGGCCGCCGATCGCCACCGTGAAGTGCAGCACACCCGTCAGGAGCGGACCGCTCCGCGGCGGAGGGTTTTCTCGAAGTAGGGCCAATATTCCGCGGCCAGCCGCAGCTCCCCCGCCTCATGCAGAGCCTCGAGGGTGCGGACGTCGTCGGCCGTGCGCTCGCTGAAGAACCTGCCGACGGTGACCCGATGATCAGGCCGGTGGATCACGGCCACCGCGTCCCCGGCCCTGATCTCCCCCAAGGCCAGCACGCGGAGATAGGTACCGATCCGCCCCGCTTCGGTGAACCGCTTTACCCATCGCGGCTCGCGCATGCGCCGCTGGAACGTGGCGCAGGGTGTGCGCGGCATGGTGACCTCGACGACAACGTCCGCACCAATCCGCCAGCGCTCTCCTATCACGGCCCCGGTGGTTTCAACGCCGGAGGTGCGCAGGTTTTCCCCGAACAGACCGGGCGGTATCTCGTATCCAAGCCGGGCTGCCCAAAACTCGGCATCCTCCTGCGAATAGGCATACAGCGCTTTGTCTGCGCCGCCGTGGTGCTGCCGGTCGGCCTGGATGTCGGCACTCAGCCCCAAGGCATGGACTTTAACGGGCCCTTCTATCGGCCGTTTGTTGATGGCGGTGACGCCGACCGTGCTCGCATCCGGGTGCAGCTCGTGGACCCGGCACACGGCCAGCAATGTTCCATCGGTCATCGGTCAATCCTCATGGACCAACGCTACCGGAACCGACCAACGCCGCCGGGTCCGGCCGGCGCCGCCGGAACCGTCTTCCCGCCCCTGCAAACTGTCCCGCCGATAACGCGCGAAAAGAGCCCGGTTTGGTGCGTTATCTGCGGGACAGTTTGCAGGACGGGCCGGCCGGGGGGCCGGGTAGGGTTCGACGGCGGTCAGGATACTCACGGTTCGAACCGGTACCCCATGCCCGCCTCGGTCAGCAGATGGCGCGGATTGGCCGGGTCGGGCTCCAGCTTGCGTCTCAGCTGGGCCATATACACCCGCAGATAGTGCGTCTCCTTGGCGTAGGCCGGCCCCCAGACCTGGGTCAGGAGCTGCTGCTGGCTGAGCAGCCGGCGCGGGCTGCGGACCAGCAACTCCAGGATGCTCCATTCGGTGGGCGTCAGGCGGACGTCCGCGCCCTCTCGGGTGACCCGTTTCTCGGCCAGGTCCACCACAAAGTCCGCGGTCGCCATCGTCGGCGCTTCCTCAGGATTGGCGACGGCACGCCGGGTGGCGGCCCGCAGCCGGGCCAGCAGCTCATCCAGCCCGAAGGGTTTCGTCACGTAGTCGTCCGCGCCGGCGTCCAGGGCACGCACCTTCTCCTCCGAGCCGTGCCGCGCGGAGAGCACGATGATGGGCACGCTGGTCCAACCGCGCAGCCCCTCGATCACCTGCACGCCGTCCATGTCCGGCAGGCCAAGATCCAGCACGACGACGTCCAACGGGTGCTTTTGGGCCGCCAGCAGTGCGGAGCCGCCGTCGTGCGCGGTCACCACCTGGTAGCCGTGGGCGTGCAGGTTAATCTGCAGGGCCCGCAGGATCTGCGGCTCGTCGTCGACGATCAGGACCGTGCTCACAGCTCGCGCCTCCTTGCCACGCCGGAGGAGATGGGCAGCCGGATCACCATGGTCAGGCCGCCGCCGGGCGTTTTTTCCGCATCCAGCTGGCCGCCCATCGCTTCGGTGAAACCCTTCGCGACGGCCAGGCCCAGGCCCACGCCGGTACTCCCGTCGGCCCGGAAGGAGATGTCGTCGAGGCGCTGGAACGGGCGGAACATCGCCACCACGTCCTCCGCCGGGACGCCCCTGCCGCGGTCGATGATGCGCAGTTCGCTGGCCGGCTGACCCTCGATGGTGGAGCTGCCGCTGCCGCCCACCGTGCCGACAATCAGGATCTCCGACTCCGGGGCATACTTGACGGCGTTCTCCACAATGTTGGCAATGACACGTTCCAGCATGCCCGGATCCGCCTCCACCGCCGGCATATTGGGCGGCAGCTCCAGCCGCACGCGTCCATCCGGAACCCCGCGCAGCGCGGACGGCAGCACAGTAAGCCAGCCCACCGGCAGCAGCAGCGGGGTGACCGTGTCGCTGCTCAGGCGCGACATGTCCAGCAGGTTGTCCACCAGTACGTCCAGCCGGTCCGAATAGTTCTCGATCGTGGCCAGCAGCTCCGCTTCCTCCGACGGCGTGAACGTCACCGCATCCTGGCGCAGGCTGCTGACGGCCAGTTTGATGCCCGCCAGCGGGGTGCGCAGATCGTGGGAGACGGCGCGCAGCACGGCGGTCCGCATCTTGTTGCCTTCGGCAAGGCGCAGGTTGGCTTTCCGGGTGAGGCTGAGCTGGTCGCGCTGCTCCATCGCCATCAGATGGGCCCCAAAGGCCCCGAGCAGGCGCCGGTCGGTGGCGGGCAGCGTCCGGCCGGTCAGCGCCAGTGCCAGGTTTTCCGAGATCTCCTCCACATTGTCCGCGTCCGCGGGCGACGACGGTGGCGGCTCGCCAACGCTCGCGTGCAGGGTCCACCCGTCCCGCGCGGCCGCTCCCGCAGCGGAGTTTGGCGGACCACTTCGGCCTTGCGCCGGCAACGCACCGTCCGGCACCGCTCCGTCCGGCCCTGCACCGTCCGGCACTGCTCCGTCCGGCCCGGGACGCCGTGGAACCTTCCGGTTGGTCCCGCCAGCCGGCTGCTCCGCGGACGACGCGGCCGGGCCGCCGTCGTCGTCCCTCCGAGGTCCGCGGCGGAAGAGCGCCACCGAAGCGACCTGGAAATGCTCGCGGACCTGTTCCAGGAAAACCTGCACCGTATCCTCGGAGGCCAGCACGCCGCGGGCCAGCTCGCTCAGCGTCGCCGCCTCCGCCCCGGCCAGGATTGCCTCCTTGGAGCGCCGGGCAGAGCGGTCCACGGCCACCGCAACAGCCGCGGAAACAGCCACGAACAGCACGAGCGTCAGCAGGATTTGCGGATCGCTGATGGCCAGCGTGCGTACCGGCGGCGCGGAGAAGTAGTTCAACAGCAGGCTGCCCCAAATCGCGGCGAGCACGGCCGGCCACAGTCCGCCCACCAGGGCGACCGCGATGGCCGCCGTGAACTGGACCAGGGTGGCCAGCGCAAAATTGGTGCTCCCCATTGCGCCGATCAGCAGCTGGACGGCGATGGGGAGGAGCACTGCAAGCGCGAAACCGACGGTGAGCCGGGTGCGGCCCAGATCGCCGCGGTTGGGGCGTGGCACGCCCCGTCCGCCGAGCGGATGAGTGACCATGTGCACATCAATGTCACCCGAATCCCGGACCACTTTTGCTCCGACGCCGGAACCGGCAAGGAACCGGGCCAGCGGGGGGCGCCGCGAGGTGCCCACCACAATCTGCGTGGCGCTGACACTGCGCGCGAAGTCCAGCAGCGCCTGGGCCGGGTCATCGCCGCCGACGCTGTGGTAAGTCCCACCCAGATCAGTGGTCAGCTGACGCTGCGCCTCGAGGTCCTGCGGCGACTCCCCCTCCACACCGTCGGAGCGACGGACGTGGACTGCCAGCAGTTCCCCTCCACTGACCCGGTTGAGGATCCGGGCCGCGCGGCGGATCAGGACCTCGCCCTCCGGACCGCCCGTCAGCCCGACGACGACGCGCTCGCGCGTGGACCAGCTGGTGTCGATGCCGTGCTTTGCGCGGTACTTCGCCAACCCCTCCTCCACACGGTCCGCCAGCCAGAGCAGGGCCAGCTCGCGCAGGGCCGTGAGGTTGCCAACCCGGAAATAGTTGGCCAGCGCGGCATCAACCTTCCCGGGCGCGTACACCCGGCCCTCGCTGATCCGCTGACGCAGCTGTTCCGGGGTGATATCAACCAGTTCAATCTGCTCCGCCCGCCGGACCACCTCGTCCGGAACCGTTTCCAGCTGGCGTGTGCCGGTAATCGCCTCCACCACGTCGCCCAGGGAAACCAGATGCTGGACATCAACGGTGGAGATAACGTCAATGCCGGCATCCAACAGCTCCTCCACATCCTCCCAGCGGGTGGCGTGCCGGGCCCCCGGCGGGTTGCTGTGCGCCAGCTCATCCACCAGCACCACCGCCGGGTGACGGTCGAGCACAGCCTCAACGTCGAGTTCCGGGCCATCCGCGCCCCTCTGTTGAAGGGCCGGCGTGGGGGCAGCCGCGTCGGGGCTGTTTTGCGCGGCCGGGTCAGCCGCGTCGGGGCTGTTTTGCGCCGCCGGGTCAGCCGTGTCGGGGCTGTTTTGCGCCGCCGGGTCAGCCGGATTGGGGCTGTTTTGCGCCGCCGGGTCAGCCGGATTGGGGATGCTTTGCGCGGCCGGGTTTCCGGGCACCTTGGCGGCCGCGTCGGCGCGGCTTCGCGGAATGGTACGGACGGCGGGCAGGCCCGCGGTCAGCGCGCGGATCTGCGGCCGTCCGTGGTCCACGGCGATCCCGACGACGGCGTCCACTCCCGCGGCCAGCAGGGTGTGGCCCTCCTCAAGCATGGCGTAGGTTTTCCCGACGCCCGGGGCCGCGCCCAGGAAGATCCGCAAGTTGCCGCGTGCCATGGCATCATTCTGTCAGCTTTAGCGCCGTCCGCTCCGCGCCGGACGCTTCGCCGGTTCCGCCCCCGTTGCCCGGCCCGCCCACCGGGCGGGTTGAGGTAACAGCACGCGCCCATGTTTTCGAAAAACATGGGCGCGAAGTGCCAACTCAACGGCCGGGCTCAGGAGGAGAAGCCGCCGTCGGCCTTGATCAGCTGGCCGCTGACCCACCGGCCGGCGGGAGAGAGCAGGAACGCCACCGTCCCCGCAACGTCTGCGGGGGTGCCAAGACGGCCGGTGGGCTGGCGTTTCGCCATCTCCGCCCGGTGTCCGGCATCCATCCATCCAGTGTCCACCGGCCCCGGGTCCAGCGCGTTGGAGCTGATACCCCGCGGTCCCAGCTCGCGGGCCGCCGCGATGACAATCCGGTCCAGGGCGCCTTTGGAGGCACCGTACGGAAGGTTGTACGCCGTGTGGTCACTGGTTAGCGCGACGATGGCGCCGCCGTCGCCGGTCACCTGCCGGGCGAAGGCCGCGATCAGCTGCCAGCTGGCCCGCGTGTTGACCGCGAAATGCCGCTCGAAGCTCTCCAGCGGGGTGTCCAGGATGGTGGAATCCGTGGATTCGCAGTGCGAAAGCACCAGCCCATGCAGCGGTCCGGCTTCGTCGGCGGCCCGGGACATCAGCCGGTCCACGGCGGCGGGGTCCTCAAAATCCGCCGGGAAGGCCCGGACGCTGCCGCCCATGGCCTCCAGCTCCGCGGTGAGGTTTGCGACGTCGTCCGGCCGGATCCCCCAGGGCTTGCGGGCGTCGTAGGCCTGCCAAAAAGTCAGCACCAGGTCCCAGCCGTCCGCGGCGAGCCGGCGGGCAATGCCGGCCCCTATTCCGGCGGTCCGGCCAACACCGGTGATGAGCGCGGTCCTGCGTTCCATCCGGCCAGCCTACCGGCCGCATCGGGTGAGCAGTTGGTGTCCGATACGGGGCTGTATCGGACACCAAGCGCGCACTGGATTCCGGAGGGGGTGCAAGGGGTAGGTTTGAACCCTGAGCAACCACCGCCGTCGAAAGAGTCCTTTCATGAACCGCGCCTCCTCCCGTTCCCGGACCAGCACTGTTCTGGCCATCACCAACGCCCACGTCGTCCCGATCGAGGGTGATCCCTTTGACGGGACCGTGCTGATCAGGGACGGCAAGATCACCGCTGCCGGCACCGACGTCAGGATTCCGGCGGCCGCCGAGACGCTGGATGCGCAGGGGCAGTGGCTGCTCCCCGGATTCATCGACGCGCACGTGCACTTGGGCATGCACCCGGAAGGCGAGGAGGGCTCCACCAACGACGTGAATGAAATGACCGACCCGGTGATGGCGGCGGTCCGCGCGATCGACGCCGTCGACCCTTTTGATCCCGGCTTCGACGACGCCCTGGCCGGCGGCATCACCTCCGTCAATGTCAACCCCGGCTCCGGCAATCCGATCGGCGGCCTGGCCATCGCCATGCACACGCACGGGCGGTACATCGAGGAAATGGTCCTGCGCTCCCCCAGCGGCATGAAGTCGGCCCTCGGCGAGAACCCGAAGCGCGTCTACGGCGAGAAGAAGCAGACCCCGTCCACGCGCCTGGGCACGGCGATGGTGATCCGCAAGGCGTTCATCGAGGCGCAGAACTACATGGCCAAGGATGACCCCAACGCTCGTGACCCGCGGCTGGAGGCGCTGGCGATGGTGCTGCGGCGCGAGATCCCCTGGCGCCAGCACTGCCACCGGGCCGACGACGTTGCCACCGCCCTGCGCCTGGCCGATGAGTTCGGCTATGACCTGGTCCTGGACCACGGCACCGAAGCCCACGTGCTGGGCGATGTGCTGGCCGAGCGCGGCGTGCCGGTGCTGATCGGACCGCTTTTCACCACCAAATCCAAGGTCGAACTGCGCGGGCGGTCGATGGCAAATCCGGGCAAACTGGCCGCGGCCGGCGTCGAAATCTCCATCATCACCGACCATCCGGTGATCCCGATCAACTTCCTGGTGCACCAGTGCACGCTGGCCATCAAGGAGGGCCTGGACCGGGAGACGGCGCTGCGGGCCATCACCATCAATCCGGCCAAGGTGCTGGGCCTGGCGGACCGGATCGGCTCCATCGCCAAGGGAAAGGAAGCGGATCTGGTGCTCTGGAGCGGCGATCCGCTGGACGTGATGCAGCGGGCGCTGAAGGTCTGGATCGGCGGAAAGCCGGTCTACCACTACGACGCCGAGTCCCGGCAGGGTGTTCCCGCGGCACGGTAGCCTCGGCGCCGGGTCAGTGCCGGTCCGGGATGGCGGACAGGTCCAGGCCGGCCGGGAACGCACCGTACCGCTGCTCCGGTCCTCGCCGAATCGGGCGGCGATGAAGGCCTCCGCCACGGCTGGGGGTGCATACTGCAGGAGCAGCGATGCCTGCAGGGCATGGGCCAAGTTCTCCACCAGGGTGCGGGCCCGCGCCTGTGCCGGTGCCGACTCCGCCCACGGCCGCGAGCAGCTTCCGCCTCCGGACCCAGTGCGCATCGAAGGTCCGCTCGGCCCCGGAGGCGAGGCCCACCTCGGCGCCGAACGCCTCGACGCTTGCCCTGTCCCGCCCCGTGCGCGCAGCAGGTCCAGCGCAATGACGTGGCCGGATCCCTCCCAGACGGCCATCACCGGCTGCTCCCGGTAGCACATCGCCAGCGGAAAGTCCTCGGTAAAGCCGTTGCCGCCCAGGCATTCGAACGCCTCATAGGCATGCTGCGGGCCGCGCTTGCAGATCCAGTATTGGCGACGGCGGTCATGGCCGGCTGGTCGATGAGCAGGCTGCCGAAGGCCGAGCGGTGCCGGACATGCCACAGCGCCTCCGCGGCCGCCTGGCGCATGCCCGCGGCGCTGCCCAGCACGCAGTCCAGCCGCGTCCGGGCAACCATTCGATAATTGTCGCGACGCCGCGGCCCGGCTCACCGCCCGGTTGGCCGAGCGTGCGGTCGAATTCCACCTAGGAGGAGGCATTGGACCGGTTCCCGAACATGTCCTTCAGGCGCTGGATCCGGAACACGTTGCGCGACCCGTCCGGCAGGACCCGCGGAACCAGGACAAGCCCGTCCCCGCGGCGCGGTTGCCGGTGTCGTTGCACTGGTTTTCTGCCTGTCGCATCGGGTTCCCTAATAACGCACCCGGTGGGTCAGCCGTGGAGCCCTGGGCGCCGTCAGGCTCGGGCGGCCTCGGAAGCCCCCGCGTCTTTTACGCCGGCAGCGTCACCGGCAGGTTGCCCGTCGTCGGCGCCGCCCGACGCCGGTTTGGCGTCCTTACGGATCGTAGCGCTGATGACGGCCGCAATGGTACACATCGCGGCGGCTCCGAACCAGGCATACTCGTACTGCCCGGTGGAATCCCGGATGTAACCCGCCAGCAGGGCGGCCGCGGCAGCCCCCAGCTGATGCGCTGCGAAGACCCAGCCGAAAACGACGCTCCCATCGGCGCCGAAGACCCGGCGGCAGATTGCGGCCGTAGGAGGCACGGTAGCCACCCAGTCCAGTCCGTAAATCACCACGAAGATCACAATGCTCGGCTGCACCGTTGAGCTGAGCAGCACGGGCAGGACCAGCAGCCCGATGCCGCGGAACTGGTAGTACACCGCCAGCAGGACCTTGGGGTTGTAGCGGTCCGTCAGCCAGCCGGAGGCGATGGTACCAAGGATGTCGAAAATACCGACGACGGCGAGCAGCCCCGCTGCCGTGGTCTCCGGCATGCCGTGGTCATGGGCGGACGGTATGAAGTGCGTGCCGATCAGCCCGTTGGTGGTTGCGCCGCAGATCGCGAATCCGGCGACCAACGCCCAGAAGGTGCGGACCTTACTGGCCCGCTTGAGGACCTGGAGCGCGCGGACCGCTGCATTCGCGTGCGGGGCCGTTCCTGCGGCGGGAGACGCCGTCGACCGCGTCTCCGGTTCACGTTCCCGTTCCGGTTCCGCACCGTAGGCCAGGACGCCAACATCCGCGGGTGAATTCTTCAGCCAGAGCAGCACCAAAGGCACCACCGCCAACGCACCGGCGGCGATGAGCAGCGAGGCCTGCCGCCAGCCCGGACTCTGGGCGAGCACTGCGATCACCGGCAGAAAGACCAACTGCCCCGCGGCGCTTCCAGCGGTCAGCACGCCGATGACCAGTCCGCGGCGTTTGACGAACCATTTGTCCGCCACTGTCGCCGCGAAAACCAGTGCCATGGAGCCGGTCCCGAGGCCGATCAGCAGGCCCCAGGTCAGCAGGATCTGCCAGGACTGCGTCACGAAGACGGTGAGCGCGCTGCCGGCGCCGATCAGGACCAGCGCCACGGCCGTCACCGCACGGATGCCGAACCGTTCCATCAGCGCCGCGGCGAAGGGGGCCGTCAGACCGAACAGCACCAGGTTGATGCTGACGGCCAGCGACAGGACGGTGGTCGACCAGCCGAATTCCTGCTGCAGCGGCACCATCAGCACCCCCGGCGCCGCGCGGAATCCGGCCGCGCCCACCAGGGCCAAAAAAGCCACGGCCGCCACCATCCATGCCGGGTGGAGACGCCGTGGGCTGCTGGCCGGCTGCCGGGTCGGCTGCCGCGCGCTCATCGGGCCGGTCCCTGCAGAACCTGCCGCTGCAAAAGGATCCGCCCGGAAACCACCAGCGCCGGAGCGTCCCGCACCGAAGTCACCGGAGCGGTCGCCAAGGGTATGGGCTGCTCCGAGCGTGTCCGGGTGTGCCAGCTGGTGCTGGCCGCCGTGAGACGCTCGCCGCAGTGTGTGCAGATATCCGCGGAGGAGGTCGGCAGCCCGCAGGCATTGTGGAAGACCGTCATATGCGCGAGGTCGTTGGGGGCGTCGAGGTGCTTTTCGGACCAGAGGAGCACGGCATTCAGCACCGGGAGGACGTCCTCACCCTTCGGCGTGAGCACATACTCCCGCCGCGAGCGGCCGCCGTCGTCGTACGCGCGCCGCCCCAGCAGCCCGGCCTCCACCAGCCAGCCCAGACGCTTGCTCAGCACATTGTCCGCGGCGCCGAGCCGGTTCTTCATCGCCTCGAAACGGCCATTGCCGAAAAACACTTCGCGCAGCACCATCAGGCTCCACGGATCGCCAAGGACGTCGAGTCCGCGGGCGATGCTGCAGGTCCGTTGGGACCAATCGGATCGTAAAGGCATGGCAAAATATTAGCTGGCTTCCCTTAAGAAAGCTACGGTTCAATTGGCACTTCGCGCCCATGTTGCCGACAAACATGGGCCCGAGGTGTTACCTCAACCCCGCTGGAGCTGGCGGAGCGCATGGTCCAGGTCTGCAATGAGGTCCTCGACCTCCTCGATGCCCACCGAAAGCCGGATCAGGTTCTCCGGTACGGCCAGTTCGGTGCCCTTCACGGAGGCATGGGTCATCTCCGACGGGTAGTTCATCAGTGATTCGATCCCGCCCAGCGACTCGGCCAGCGTGAACAGATGCGTGGATTCGGCCACCTTACGGGCCGCCGCCTCGCCGCTGATGGACCCCGTGCCCTTGAACTGTACGGAAATCATGCCGCCGAACTTCTTCATCTGCCGCGCGGCGAGCTGGTGCCCGGGGTGGCCCGGCAGCCCCGGGTACAGCACGCGTTCCACCTCCGGCCGCTCCAGCAGCCACTCGGAGATCGCCTGCGCGTTGTCCGAGTGCCGGTCCATCCTCACGCCCAGCGTCTTCAGCCCGCGCGTGGTCAGCCAGGCCTCCATCGGCGCGGACACGGCACCGACGGCGAACTGGATGAAGCCGATCTTCTCGGCCATCGCATCATCGCTGAGCACGATCGCACCGCCGCTGGCGTCGGAGTGCCCGCCGATGTACTTGGTGGTGGAATGCACGATGACGTCGGCCCCCAGGGCGAGCGGGTTCTGCAGGTACGGCGAGGCAAAAGTGTTGTCCACCACCAGCAGCGCCCCGGCCGCCTTGGCTATCGCCGCGATGGCCGCGACGTCGGTGATCTTCATCATCGGGTTGGAGGGCGTCTCGACCCACACCATCAGGTTCCGACCCGCGGACCCCGCGGCGCCAACGGCAGCCTGGACCTGGACCTGGTCCGCCATGTCCACCACGGTGTTGGTGATGCCCCAGGCGGACAGCACGCGGTTGATCAGGCGGTAGGTCCCGCCGTACACGTCATTACCCATCACGATGTGGTCCCCGGGAGCCAGCAGCGCGCGGATCAGCGCATCCTCGGCGGCCAGCCCGGAGGCGAAGCTGAACGCGTGCGTACCGCCCTCCAGCGCCGCCAGCTGCTCCTGCAGCGAATCCCGCGTCGGGTTGGTGCCGCGGCCGTATTCGTAGCCGTTGCGCAGCTTGCCAATGCCGTCCTGGGCAAAGGTGGAGGTCTGGTACAGCGGCGGCACCACGGCGCCGGTCGTCGCATCCGGTTCCTGGCCCGCGTGCACGGCCCGCGTGTTGAATCCCTGGCTCATCCTGCGCTCCTAATCGTTGAGGTAGTTCAGCAGATCATGCCGTGTCAGTACGCCCACCGGCGCGCCGACGAAGGTCACCATCAGCGCGTCCACGTCCTGCAGCTTGTGCCGGGCGGCGGAAATCGGCTCCAGCGATCCGATGATCGGCAGCGGCGGCTGCATATGGTCGGTGATCTTGTCCGTCAGCTTCGCCTCGCCGCGGAACAGTTTGCCGGTGAGGGTGCGCTCGTCCACGGCGCCGATCACCTCGCCCATGACCACGGGTGGTTCCTGCGTCAGGACCGGGATCTGCGAGACGCCGTATTCCGACATCAGGTTGATCACGTCCCGGACCGTCTCGTTCGGGTGGATGTGCACCAGATCCGGCAGCTGCCCGTTTTTGGCGCGCAGCACCTCCCCGATGGCCGGCTCGTCGGTGACCTTCAGGAAGCCGTACGACTGCATCCATTTGTCGTTGAAAATCTTGGCGATGTAGCCGCGGCCGCTGTCCGGCAACAGCACGACGACGACGTCCTGGGCTGTGAGGTCCCTGGCCACTTCCAGCGCGGCCACCACGGCCATACCGGACGAGCCGCCCACCAGCAGCCCTTCCTCGCGGGCCAGCCGGCGGGTCATCGCGAAGCTGTCCGCGTCGCCGACCGCAATGATTTCATGCGGAACGGCGGGGTCATAGGACGGCGGCCAGATGTCCTCGCCGACGCCCTCCACCAGGTACGGCCGGCCGGTGCCGCCGGAGTAGACCGAGCCCTCCGGATCCGCGCCGATGATGCGGACCTCGCCGCCCTCGGATGCGGGCCGGTCCGCGGAGACCTCACGCAGATAGCGGCCCGTGCCGGTGATTGTTCCACCAGTGCCCACGCCCGCCACGAAGTGCGTGACCTTGCCGTCGGTGTCCCGCCAGATCTCCGGACCGGTGGTTTCGTAGTGGCTCAGCGGGCCGTTCTGGTTGGAGAACTGGTCCGGCTTGTAGGCGCCCGGGATCTCCGTGACCAGCCGGTCCGAGACGCCATAGTAGGACTGCGGGCTGTCCGCGGCCACCGCCGTCGGGGTCACCACCACCTCCGCGCCGTAAGCCTCCAGCACCGCGCGCTTGTCCTCGCCCACCTTGTCCGGGACCACGAACACGCAATGGTAGCCGCGCTGCTGCGCCACCATCGCCATCGCCACGCCCGTGTTGCCGGAGGTGGGCTCCACCACCGTGCCGCCGGGGCCGATCAGGCCTGCCTTGGCGGCCTCGTCCAGCATCTTCACCGCGATCCGGTCCTTCGCGGAGCCGCCCGGATTCAGATATTCCAGCTTCACCAGCACCGTCGCGGCGATGCCTTCGGTGATTTTGTTCAGCTTGACCAGGGGCGTGTTGCCGATCAGGTCCAGGACAGAGTGGGCGTACTTCATAGCTCTAAAACTAGCCGTCCGCACCGCCCCGGCCAAAGAACGTGCCCGCCCTCACGGCTTTCCCGTGATCGGCGGACGCCCGCGAAGGACTTTGGGCCGGATTTGGCCCCTTTAAGACGTTTTGCGGCAAAGTCTCCTACCGCTGCGTGCGCTTTCCCGGCGACGGCGGCGGTCCGGGCCACCGGCGCCGGGCATGCAAGGATTAGCCGGTGACTTTCGCAGCGCGCCATCCGCCCTGGATGGAGCGGCACGCGCTGTGAGGACGCTTCGGAGCATCGCCCTCCCATTCGCCCTTTTCCTGCTCGGAGCCGTTTTTCTGGCCACCCGGCTGCTCCCCTGGCGCGATTTCCTCCAACTCTCGGACCGCACGGTGCCCATCCTGGCCTTTGTCGTGGCGATGACCGTGGTCACCGAACTGGCCGACGAGGCCGGCATCTTCCGTCTGGTCACGGACTGGCTGGCACACCTGGGCATCGGGCGGAGCGGCCGCGGAAAGATCTGGCTTGTGTGGCTCCTCGTGGTGGCCCTGTCCACCGTCAGCACCGTGTTCCTGTCCCTGGATTCGACCGCCGTGCTGGTCACGCCCGTGGTGGTGCTGCTGGCGATCCACGCCAAGATCCCGCCGCTGCCCTTCGCTCTCACCACCGTCTGGCTGGCCAACACGGGCTCCCTGCTGCTGCCCGTATCCAACCTGACCAACCTGCTGGCCCAGCACCAGCTGGGCACCACGCCGGCCGGTTTCGCCGCCCTGGTCTGGGCGCCCGCACTGGTGGGCGTGCTGGTGCCGGCCGCCCTCCTTTGGATAATCTTCGGCAAGGATCTGCGCGGCGATTTCAGACCGCTGGCCGCGCGCAGCGCCCGGGACCGGCCGCTGCTGATCACGGCGGGCCTGACCCTGCTGCTCCTGCTGCCGGCCCTGGTGACCGGGGTTCCGGTCGCCATTCCCTCTGGCATTGCCGCCCTCCTCCTGCTGGCGGTCTTCTTCTTCCGGCGGCGCACGGCTTTGCGTTGGGGCATGCTTCCGTGGCGTCCACTGCTGCTTACCATCGGCCTGTTCATGGTGGTGCAGACTCTGCACGCGCACGGCCTGGCCACTCTGCTCGGCCGGATATCCGGCCACGGCGAAGGTTACCTGAACCTGCTCCAGCTCAGCGGTCTGGGCGCTCTCTCTGCCAACGCCGCCAACAACCTTCCGGCCTACCTTGCCCTGGAACCCGTAGCTGCCTCGCCGATCCGGCTGGCGGCGTTGCTGATCGGGGTGAATCTGGGCCCGCTGATTTCGCCCTGGGCATCACTGGCCACCCTGCTCTGGCACGAGCGGCTCAAGGCGCTCGGCGTAAACATATCGTGGGGAGGCTTCGCCCTGGCCGGCCTGGCCGCGGCGGGGATCACTGTGCCGCTCGCGGTCCTGGCGCTGTGGCTCGCGGCCGGTCTCCCCGGCTAGCCGCGGCCGGTGGCCCGCCATCATGCGCCGAGGCTGGGCGCCGCGAATGGGTGGCCGCGCCGATCGAGGGCCGGACATGCGAGCATGGAAGGATGACGTCCGCCGCCCTTGAGCTCAGCACCCCGGACCTGGTCTGGGAGCCGCAGGGCCCGTTCAGTCTGCCGGCGACGCTGCGGATCATCCCGCGCGGCACCACGGATCCGACCGTGCTGCTGGCCGCGGAGGTTGCCTGGCTCGCGTTCAACACCGATCAGGGTCCGGCGACGCTGCGGCTGCGGATGGTCGACGTCGCCCTTCCGGACTTCGGCTCCAAGCCCGGACTCCCCTTGGTCCATGCCCATGCCTGGGGCCCCGGTGCCGGGCGGGCGCTGCAGGGCGTGCCTGCCCTGTTGGGGCACGGCGACGACTGGTCCGGTTTCGACGAGCCCGGCTTCCATGCCACCTTGCCCCGGCTGGTCACCGAGGCCCGGCGCCGGAACCGGTCGCTGCGCCTTCCCTCCACCGGACGCATGATCGATGCGGTTGTGCCGGCCGTGCTGGAGCAGAAGGTCACCACCATCGAGGCCAAGCGCGGCTACCGGTATTTGCTGCACAAGTTCGGCAGCCCGGCACCGGGAACCCACCCCGGGGGTCCGGCCCCGGCCGGCCTGGTGGTACCGCCCACGGCGGCGCAGTGGACCCGGATCCCCTCCTGGGAGTGGCACCAGGCCGGCGTCGGCCCGCAGCGCTCGGCAACGGTGATGCGCGCCCTTCGTGCCGCGTCCGCGCTGGAACGCTTGGCCGGGCTGGACGCCGTCGACGCGGCGGCCAAGCTGCAGACCGTCCCGGGCATCGGCCGCTGGACGGCGGCTGAAGTCACCCAGCGCACTCACGGTGACCCGGACGCCGTCGCCGTCGGGGACTACCACCTGGCCGCCTTCGTCGGCTGGGCGCTGGTCGGAAAGCCCGTCGACGACGACGGCATGCTGGAGCTGCTCGAGCCGTGGCGCGGGCACCGCCAGCGGGTGGTCCGGATGCTCGGGCTGAGCGGATTCCGCAAGCCCACGTTCGGTCCGAGGATGACCATCCAGGACCATCGGCGGCACTGAGCGCACGCCGGCTGCGTTGGGGGTATGGACTCGAAGTCCTTTAGGCTTTGACCATGACTGAAACGAGCATCGGCGAAGCCATCGACCTGACCGCAACCTTCATCCCCAACGACGGCGAGTCCTTCCGCGTGAAGCTCGCACTGGAAATCGCGATCGAACAGGTGGTCGCCGAGCCCGGCTGCCTGCGCTACGAAATCACCGACGCCGGCGAAGACCGGATCGTGCTGACCGAGCGGTGGGCCTCCGAGGCGGATCTGGAACGGCACAGCAAGGGCAGCGCGATTCAGGACCTGAACGAGTCGCTCAGCGCCCTGCTGGCCGAGCCCGTTACGCTCGCCCGGCCATAGACCGCCGGCAAATGGACGATCCCGCCGGAAGCTAAGCGGCCGTGGACCCTGTGGGCCCCCGGCCGTTAGTCGCCCGGCTGGTTACTCGCCGGGGATGGCGTCCGGGCCGTCGGCCTGCACGGCCTGCTGCTTGGCCACGTGGGAGTGCACCTCGTCCATGTCCAGGCCCTTGACGGCCGTGATGACCTCCTCGAGCTGGGAGCCGTTCAGCGCGCCCGGCTGGGCGAACACCAGCACCTTCTCGCGGAACGCCATCAGCGTCGGGATGGAGGTGATGTTGGCTTCGGCGGCCAGCTGCTGCTGGGCCTCCGTGTCCACCTTGGCGAAGACGACGTCGTCGTGCTGCTGCGATGCGGCCTCAAAAGTGGGCGCAAAACGAACGCACGGCTGGCACCAGGACGCCCAGAAATCCACCAGGACAATGTCATTGCCCTCGATGGTCGGACCGAAACTTTCAGTGGTGATTTCAACTGTAGCCATGCTTCCACGGTACGGGACCGGACCGGCGCCCGCACTAGGCGGGGCCACATTTTCGCTCAGCGCGTGACGGCGGCTCCGGCGGAGGACGAACGACGACGGCGCGTTACTGCGGCTGCGTCCCTCAATCCGTCCGGCAGGAATGGCGGGCTTGCTTCCGGCAAAGCCGCCATCGCTGCCGGATCGATCCGACCCCGAGGGCTGCAGCCTGAGGGCTGCTGCGGTCGGTTCCGCTAAACCCCGTGCGGGGCGTGCGCGGAAAGGTACTTCCGGCCAGCCAGGACGATTCCCATGCTGACCAGCAGGGCCAGGGCCGCCGCGTAGAACGGCAGCTGCACACCCAGGTGTTCGGCGATCAGGGTGGCCGTGAACGGAGCCAGCGCGCCGCCCATCCAGCGCACAAAGTTGTAGCCGGCGCTGGCCACCGGACGCGGCGCATCGGAGACGCCCATGGCAAGTTCGGTGTACAGCGTGTTGTTGATGCCCAGCAGGGCTCCGGCCACGACCACCAGGGTGACCACGGCGGGAATGGAATGACCGGCGGCAATCCCCAGTCCGACCAGGACCAGCAGCAGCGCCCCGAGGGTGGCCAGCAGGGTCCGGGTTACGCCGAAGCGGCGTTGCAGGACAGGGGCAACGAACACCGAGAAAACGGCCACCGCGACGCCCCAGCCGAAGAACACCGCGCCGATCCCGTAGGCGTCCATATGGAGGATAAAGGGGGTGAAGGCCAGGATCGTGAAAAAGCCGTAGTTGTAGAACAGGGCGCTGGCCGCGGTCGTCCGCAGCCCCGCGTGCCCCAGGGCCAGCAGTGGATCCCGCAGCCGGGTCTTTTTGGCCGGCGCCGGGGTCTTGGGCAGCAGCACCAGCAGCGCGATGAAGGCCGCGGCCATCAGGGTGGCCGTGCCGAAGAACGGCGCCCGCCACTGCCAGCCGCCCAGCACGGCGCCCAGCAGCGGACCGAGCGAAAGCCCCAGACCAAGAGCCGCCTCGTAGAGGATAACCGCAGTGGCCGCACCGCCGCTGGCCACGCCCACCATGACGGCGAGCGCGGTCGCCACAAAGAGGGCGTTGCCCAGGCCCCAGCCCGCGCGGAAGCCCACCAGGGTGGCCACATTGCCGGACAGTCCGGAGAGCGAGGCGAAGACCACGATCACGGCCAGCCCGATCATGAGCGTCTTCTTGCCGCCGATCCGCGAGGAGACAAACCCGCTGATCAGCATCGCCACCGCGGTGACCAGGAAGTAGCTGGTGAACAACAGTGAGACCTGGCTTGGACTGGCCTGCAGGTTGACCGCAATGGCAGGCAGGATCGGATCCACCAGACCGATGCCCATGAACGCAAACACCGCGGCCAGGGCGGTGGCCCAGACAGCCTTGGGCTGCTTGAGCATGGACACCTTTTCGGCGTGCAGCGTTTCTTCTATTTCCTCGGCAGCAGTCTCTGCCATGTTGGCCGCCACGGGCCCTCCTTTTGGTTCGGTTTCCAGCGTGCGGCTGGCTTGTTGGGCTCTTCCGGCGGTGCTCTTCCGGCCGGAAGCTAGCTGGTCAGCGACCGGTTGAGCTTGTCCATGGCCGGGATGGCGCGCGCGATTGCCTCGCGGTCCGCCTCCTCCAGCGTGGCCAGCTGTCCCGCCAGCAGGGCGTTCCGGCGGTCGTTGGCCGTCGTCAAAGCCTCCCGGCCCGCCGCGGTCAGACTGACCAGCACCACGCGGGCATCCCTGTCGTCCTGGCCCCGGGCGAGGAGCCCGGCCGCTTCCAGCCGGATGATCTGCTCGGTTGCACTGGGAACTTTCACCCCGCCGTTGCGGGCAATATCGCTCACCCGCGCAGGGCCGGCCGCCACCATGTTCAGCGTGCTCACCTGTGCGGTGCTCAGTTCGCCATCCGCATCCAGTGACCGGATCAGATAGACGGCATGCCGCAGACTTTCCCGGTAGCGTGCAGCCAGGGTCCGCAGCTCGTCTTTGCTCATAGTTAGGTAGCCTAATAGTTAGGGATCCTAAATGCAAGCGGGACGGGACGTGGTGAAATAGACCATGGTCACCGAGAATGCACCCGCAGAGTCGCGGCAGCCCTTCCTCCACACCCTCTCCCCCTCCGTCGCCGCCCCGTACCAGCTCTGGCTGGGACCCGACGGACAGCTTCGCCCATCCGGCGCGCAGGGCATCTATTTGGGCGACACCCGGCTGCTTTCCGAGGCGGTGCTGTGCGTCAACGGCGTCGAACCGGAACCGGTGCAGGCCTACTCGCGGCCGGCCCGAGGCGGCCAGCAGGCCACCGCCCGCTTCCTCTACCGCAGCCCCGGGCCGGCCGGCCATGCCCCGGTCTACCAGCTCAGCCGTTCGCTGCTGGTCACGCCGTCCGGAGTCAGGGAGGCCATCCGGGTTGAATCGCGCAGCGACGCCGGGGCCACGGTGGAGATCAGCCTGCGCTTCGCCTCCGACATGGCGGGGATGGACGCGGTCCGCAGCGGCGGAACGGTGCGCCCGTTGCCCGCGCGGGTCACCGACGGCGTGCTCCGTTGGGCCGGCGGGGACGGGGAGGCCGGCGACGGTGGTCAGCAGGGCGACAACGACGGTGGTCAGGAGGGCGACGACGGCGGTGGTCAGCAGGGCGACAACGGCGGTGGTCAGCAGGGCGACAACGGCGTGACCGCAGCCCTGACGCCGGAAGGCGGTGGCGTCGTCGTCGGACCCCCCGCCCTGGTTACCCAAGCCTCCTCCGCCGGCCAGCCAACCGACGAGCCAACCGGAAACGCGACTGGCCACCCCGCCGCAGCGGACGGCGACGCCACCGCCGTCGTCGTCGCCTGGACCCTGGACCTGCCGGCCCACGGAAGCGCGGAAATCGGCTGGAGGCTCAGCGGAACCGACCCGCTGGCTCCGGTGGCGCCCGCCGACTCCTGGTATCCACCGGGTTTTGGGCGGCCCTGCCGGGACCATCCGGATCCGCGTCTGGGCCGGCTCGCCGCCCAGTCCGCTTCGGATCTGGCGGGCCTGCGCCTGACGACGCCGGAGGGCCCGCCGGAGGGCTTCCTGGCGGCCGGGGCTCCCTGGTATTTCACCCTCTTCGGCCGCGATTCACTGTGGGCCGCGCGCCTGCTGCTGGCGCATGATCCGTCCCTGGCGGCAGGAACCTTGCGCACCCTGGCGGCCTTCCAGGGCACCAAGGTGGATCCGGCGACGGCGGAGGAACCGGGCAAGATCCCGCATGAACTGCGCCGCGGCGGCTTCAGCATCCCCAGCGAGAACCAGGGCGTGGACCTGCACCTGCCGCCGCTGTACTACGGCACCGTTGATGCCACCCCGCTGTGGGTGTGCCTGCTCCACGATGCCTGGCAGGCCGGGATGCCCGATGACCAGGTGGAACCCCTGCTGGACGCCTGCGAGGCGGCGCTGGCCTGGATGGTGCGCTACGGGGATTCCGACGGCGATGGATTCCTCGAGTACCTCGATCCGACCGGAACGGGGCTGGCCAACCAGGGCTGGAAGGACTCGGCGGATGCGGTCCGCTGGCCGGACGGACGGCTCGCGGCGGGGCCGATCGCGCTCTGCGAGGTCCAGGCCTACGCCTACGAGGCGGCCATGGGCGGGGCCGCACTGCTGACGGCGTTCGGCCGGCGGGGCGCCGAATGGCGCGGCTGGGCGGCAAAGCTGCAGCACCGCTTCCGCGACAAATTCTGGTGCGAGGATTCCGAAGGGCTTTTTCCGGCCATCGCCCTTGACGCGCACAAACTCCCGGTGGCCAGCGTCGCCAGCAACATGGGGCACCTGCTGGGGACCGGGCTGCTCAACGACGGCGAGAGTGCGGCGGTGGCGGAGCGGCTGCTCCGGCCGGAGATGTTCACCGGCTTCGGCGTGCGCACGCTGTCCTCGGACAACGCCGGCTTTTGGCCGCTGAGCTATCACTGCGGCTCGGTCTGGACGCACGACACGGCCATCATCATCGCCGGGCTGGCCAAGGACGGGCATAGGACCGCGGCCGCCCGCCTTTCGCTGGGCCTGCTGGACGCCGCGGAAGCCTTCGACTACCGGCTGCCGGAGCTCTTTGGCGGGTACTCCCGCGACGACGCTCCGCGTCCGGTCCCGTACCCGATGTCCTGCTTCCCGCAGGCCTGGGCGGCAGCCTCCGCGGCACCTATCCTGGACGCCCTCGGTCCGGCCGAGCACGCCGCCGCCGGCCGCAAAGCCGTCAATGCGGGCCAGTTGGGGAAATTCCATGCCGCGGACCTCGCCGGCCACGGAGCCGGTGCGGGGCGCGGTGCAGGGCCCTGGCCGGGAGGCGGGTGCTGAGTGGCGGCGGATCCGACATTGTCCGTAACAGCCGGTTTACCGCATGTTCACGGAAGTCCTCCATCATGGAGGCAGGGAAAATGTTCATCGCCGGAAGGGGACTGCAGTGAGCAAGCGCATCAAAAACAGCAAGTGGATCAAAGCCAATCCGACGCAACTTCGCGGCGGCACACCATGGCCGGAGCTGCGGCCGAACCAGGCCGTATCACTGGTGGATGGGGCTGGAGCCAGGCTCGCCGGCAAGGTAGACGCCATCACCGAGGACCGCAGCACCTTCTGGATCTATCTGGATGATGGCATGGGCCGGCAGCTGATCCACAGCATGGACGGCTACCAGCTGGAATCGGTCACGGAAAAGTAAAAGACCCGTTCGGGCCTCCGAAGAAGCCCGAACGGGTCTGGATTCCGCACCATTACTGGTTGGTGGCAGATGAGGGATTCGAACCCCCGTAGGCACTGCCAGCTGATTTACAGTCAGCCCCCTTTGGCCGCTCGGGTAATCTGCCGCGGCCCGCCAATTCCGAACCCGGAACCAGCAGTTTGTTCCCAGCAAGTGGGAGCAGTAAAACAATACAAGGGATTCACCGAAGAATCGAATCGGGCCGGCGCGGCGGGCGGCGGCGCACGCGCGGCGGCGGCCGCACTGCGGAACGGCGGCGGAACCTAGGCGTCCGCCTGGATGCGCCGGATCAGCTGCTGTTCAAACCGGCTGGCCTGCTCCGGTGTCACCTGCCGCAGCGCAACAGCCCGTTCCATATCCGCGTGCACACCCATGATGCGCGACGGCGTTTCCGAGGCTGAGGTGGCCGATGCCGGCGGCGCCGAAGCTGCGGATGAAAAGGCGGTCACGGCGGCCAGCGTTGCGGCGGCCATGACGGTCCCGGCGGCAACCCTGGCGCTTCTGACGATGTATCGGCGCGGTTTCCCGGTGGACATGCTCATCTCCCTCGAATAGCTGGCTCCTCTACCCGTTCAACTCTGCCGGGCGGGATTGTGCTCCCGCTTTACATCGGCTTGGAGCGAACTGTGAACAGTCTCCGCTTCGGCGGGCGGTCCCGGCCGGGGCAAAGTCGTTAAGATGGAATCCAGGAAGGGCCGGCCGCCGGTCCAAAGGTGATCAACAGTAAAGAAGGTGCGCTCCCATGGCCAGCGAATCAACGTTCGACGTCGTCAGCAAGGTGGACAAGCAGGAGGTTGCCAATGCGCTGCATCAGGCGCAGAAGGAAGTGGCCCAGCGTTACGACTTCAAGGGCATTGGTGCCGAGATCGATTTCAGCGGCGAGCAGATCCTGATGAAAGCCAATTCGGAGGAACGCGTCAAGGCGGTCCTGGACGTCTTCGAGAGCAAGCTGGTCAAGCGCGGTATCTCGCTGAAGTCCCTCGATGCGGGCGAGCCCTTTGCCTCTGGCAAGGAATACCGGGTGGAAGCCTCCATCAAGGAGGGCATCGAGCAGGACATCGCCAAAAAGATCAACAAGCTGATCCGCGACGAGGCCCCCAAGGGCGTCAAATCGCAGATCCAGGGCGATGAGCTCCGGGTGACCTCCAAGAGCCGCGACGATCTGCAGGCCACGATGGCGCTGCTGAAGAATTTCGAGGACGCGGACCTGCAGTTCGTGAACTTCCGCTGAACCCTGCCGGCGGGCTATTGATGCTGTCGGTGGGCGGGAATAGAGTCTGTGGTGTCTCCATCTCCCACCCATGACAGGAGCATCACATGCCCAAGCCTGACATCGCCCCCGGGGCCCCCTGCTGGATCGATCTGATGACATCGGATCCGGAGAAGGCCAAGGATTTCTACGCCGAGCTCTTCGGCTGGACCTATGAAACCGGGGATCAGGAAAAGTACGGCGGCTATATCGTCGCCTCCAAGAACGGCCAGATGGTAGCCGGAATAATGAAGAACGACGGCCAGTCCGGCTATCCGGACGTCTGGACCACGTACCTGCGCGTCGAGGACATCAACGCCGTGACGGAGTCGACGACGGCGAATGGCGGCCAGGTCTTCATGGGACCCATGGAAGTCCCCGGGCAGGGCCACATGGCCATGATCGGCGATGCCGGAGGGGCGGCGATCGGCGTGTGGCAATTCGGCGGCCACACCGGCTTCCAGGTCCACGGCGAGCCCGGGGCCGCGGTCTGGCACGAGCTGCACACCCGGGATTATCCGGCCACCGTGAAGTTCTACCAGGACGTCTTCGGCTGGCAGACGGACGTTATGAGTGACACGCCCGAATTCCGCTACACCACGCTCGGCGCCGGTGACGACGCGGTGGCGGGCATCATGGACTCGACCGCGTTCCTTCCGGAGGGTGTCCCCGCCAACTGGCAGGTCTACTTCGGCGTCGAGAACGCGGACGCCACCATCGAAAACGCCCTCTCACAGGGTGCCCAGCTCGTCCAGCCGGCCGAAGACACGCCGTTCGGCCGAATGGCGACGCTGGCGGATCCGACCGGAACGATGTTCAAGATCGCCCAGGCCAACCCGGCAACCAGCTGAATTCCGTACCCGGGAATCCCGCCCGGGCGGCCGGTGCGTACATGGACGCTGCGCCGGCCGCCCAGGCGGGGCCGGGACCCTATCCGGCCGGCTCCACGAGGCCGCTGTCGTAGGCCAGCACGACGGCCTGGACACGGTCGCGCAGCTGGAGTTTGGCCAGAATCTTGCTCACATGGGTCTTTACCGTCTGCTCGGCAATAAACAACTGGGTGGCGATTTCCTGGTTGGACAGTCCCCTGGCCACCTGCACCAGCACCTCGCGCTCACGTTCCGTCAGTCCCTCCAGCCGGGCCGGGCAGGCCGGAGACCGGGGCCGGCTTTTAGCGAACTGTTCTATCAGCCGCTTGGTGACCGAGGGCGCCAGCAGCGCCTCCCCCGCGGCGACTATGCGCACCGCGGATACCAGCTCGTTAGCGAGGGCATCCTTGAGCAGGAAACCGCTGGCCCCGATCCGCAGCGCATCGTAGACGTAGTCGTCCACGTCAAAGGTCGTCAGCATCAGCACGTGCGGCCCCGGCTGTCCCTGGACGGACACCGCCTGGGCGGAGAGAATCTCCTCCGCCGCCTCAAGTCCATTCATCACGGGCATCCGGACATCCATCAGCACCACGTCCGGGTGAAGCTGCGCCGTCATCGCCACCGCTTCGGCGCCATCCCGGGCCTGCCCGACGACGTCAATGTCCGGCTGCGCGTCCAGCAGCGCCGCGAATCCGGCGCGGACCATGGCCTGGTCGTCGGCCACCAGCACCCGGATGGCCATCAGAGCGCTCCCGCATCCATCAACGGCAGGCTCGCTGAAACCGAAAATCCGCCGCCGGCTACCGGCACGCACACCAGCGACCCGCCCACGATGTTAGCCCGCTCGCGCATACCGATAATGCCCTGTCCGTTGTTGTGGCCGCGGTCCAGCTGGGCCAGCACCGCGCCGACCCCGGAGGGGCCGTTGATCACTTCCACTTCCAGATTGGCACCCTGGCGGCGCAGCGACACCGTGGCCTTGGCGCCCGGCGCATGCCGGATCACATTGCTCAGAGCTTCCTGGGTGATGCGGTACGCGGTCAGCCCGATCACCTCACTGATGCCGTCCGTTTCCAGGTTTTCCACGATGGGTTCGTCAACGGTGATGCCGGCCGTCCGGGCCGCGACCGTCAGCCGGGCAATGTCTCCCAGCCCCGGCTGCGGCGCAAGGCTCCGGCCGCCGTCGTCGTTCCGCAACGCGCCCAACATGCTGCGCATCTCCGTCAGCGCGCGCCGCGAATTGGCCGCGATGTCATCGAACTCCGCCTTCAGCGGCTCGCTCAGGTCCGGGTGCCGGTACTGCGCCGTTGTCGCCTGCACCACCACGATCGACATGCCATGGGCGACGACGTCGTGCAGCTCGCGGGCGATCCGCGCGCGCTCCTCGGCCAGCCGGCGCATGGACTGTTCATCCGAGCTGACGGTCTTTTCCGCGAGCAGCTGCTCGCGGATGCTCTGCCACTGCCGTGCGATGACCGCGGCCACCATCAGGCCGCCCGAAACGGAGGCGTAGACCACCACGTTGGTGGCCGCGCCCTGGGAAACCACTTCCGGCAGGCCGCGGTAATTCACGGCAACCCCGATGCCGATGCTCAGCAGCCAGGTGACCGCGGCCAGCATCCAGCGGCTCCTCAGCCCGGCCATGCAGATCACCAGCACCTCGGTCAGCATGGCAACGACGCTGAAGGGCAGCGGGGCGGCTCCGATGGGGGCGGAGACCAGGGGCAGCACCGCCAGCGGAACCAGGGAGAGCAGCGCCCCCCGCAGCGGCCGGGTGGCGGTCAGCGCGAGCGAGGCGGTATGCAGGATCGCCATGCCCAATCCGAAGGGCAGCGCCATCTTGTACAGGTTGACGTTCAGGGGTGCCCCCACGGCCAGCAGAGCGAAGCAGGTGGTGACGAAGGCCAGCCAGGCCCAGCTGATTTTCTTCAGCCGGAGCCTCGGCAGGGCTGTCGCAGCGGGCGCCAACCGGGAGGCGGGGCGTGCGGCGGGGCCATCGACAGCGCCGGCTGAAGCCTCGTCCGCCGAGCCGGGCGACCCTGCGCCGCGGCCGGCCGGCTTCGCGGGCCTAGTTTCCGGCACGATTGCTCGTCTCCGGCTCTGCGGCAGGTCCGTCCGAGACCTCGCCGTCCAGTTCCGCCGTGGGTCCGTCCGTATCGGGGTCCGCCAAACCGGCGCCGGCCGCGTGGCCCATCCAGCTCAGGATCTTCCACCCGCGTCCGTCGCCGAGCTCCGCCCCGGGCGACGGCATCGAACCTTCCAGGACCACGATTCCGGTGTTGCTGAGCTCGTACTTTTCCGGCCGCAACGGATCGATGTTGACGGCCCGGCAGCCGGCCCAGGTCCGGATGATCGCGCCATGGCTGACCATGGCGACCGTCCCGTCGTCGGACCTCTGCTGTGCTTCCCGCACGACGGCGTCAAAGCGCGCCAGGATCTCGGTACCGGTATCCGCCCCCGGCATGCGCACCTCCCGCTGGCCCTGCAGCCAGCTGCGCGCCGTGCTCAGATAGGCAAAGATGGAGGGCAGATCCCCCTTCATCTCCAGCTCCCCTGCCGCAATCTCCCGGATCCCTTCGCGAACCAGCATTTGAAGGCCCAGGGCCTCCGCCAACGGGGCGGCGGTCTGCTGGGCACGGGTCTGGGTGGACGCGAACAGCGCCGCGATGGGCTCGTCCGGCAGCGCCGCAGCCAGGGCGGCCGGGACGGCCTGGGCCTGCCGCTGCCCCAGCTCGGTCAGCCCCGGGCCGGGGACCGAGGTGTCCAGCAGGTTGAGCTCGTTTGAGGGCGTCTGCCCGTGCCGGATCAGTATCAATCGCATTGCTTTATTGTCCTCGCCTAGCCGCTCTGTTTCACGGCGGTGCTCCGCATCCCGTGGCTGTCCCTCTATCAAAGCATCCCAGCCGCCGGAGACCATGGCCAGCCGCCGCGGCCGCGGCTAGCTGAGCGGCTAGCTGAGCGGCCGTCCCGCCATCCGTTCCAGCCGGGCAATCCTCTCGGCCATCGGCGGGTGGGTGGAAAACATCCGCCTCACCCCGGCGCCGCTGAACGGATTGGCGATCATCAGGTGGCTCGTGTTCACCAGCTTCTGCTCCTGCGGCAGCGGCGCCCGCTGCACCCCGATTTCCAGTTTGCGCAACGCGGAGGCCAGCGCCAGCGGATCATCGGTCAGCCGCGAACCGTCCTCGTCGGCGTCGTATTCGCGGGTCCGGCTGATGGCCATCTGGATCACCGAGGCCGCCAGCGGTGCCAGCAGCGCCATCGCGATCATCGCGATCGGGTTGGCGTTGCGCCGGTCCCCGCCGCCGAAAAACAGCATGACCTGGGCCACCGAGGTGATGACACCGGCCACGGCAGCGGCCACCGAGGAGGTCAGGATGTCCCGGTTGTAGACATGCATCAGCTCGTGCCCCAGCACCCCGCGCAGTTCACGCTCGTCGAGGATCCGCAGGATGCCCTCGGTGCAGCAGACCGCGGCGTTGCGCGGATTGCGGCCGGTGGCGAACGCGTTGGGCGCCTCGGTGGGCGAGATGTAAATGCGCGGCATCGGCTGGTTGGCGCGGGTGGAGAGTTCCCGCACGATCCGGTAGATGGCCGGGGCCTGCGCCTCCGTCACCGGATAGGCCTGCATGGAACGGATGGCGATCTTGTCACTGTTCCAGTAGCCGTAGGCCGTGGTACCGATTCCTATCAGTGCAAAAATCCAGATCGGCGCGGCGCTGCGCATCCCGGCGCCCAGGATGGCCCCGAGGCCCAGCAGCACCGCCCAGAGCACGCCAAAGAGGGCGGCGGTCTTCAACCCGTTGTAATGCCTGTGCACTTCATGACTCCTTCTGCGGCCTCCATTCGGGCCAATAGGGGAACGAACCGGCGGCATTTGGTGTTCCCGCCGGCTATATCCTGCCTCCCGAGCCATTCCCGGCGCCTGCGGCCGGGGCTCAGGCTTCGGGATGGCGGGCGTCGTAGTGGATGAACCGGGGCTGGATCCGGGCCATCAGCCAGACGGCCGCGATGCACAGGATGCCCCCAACAATGGCGGCCGCGGCCTCGCCCAGGAGCTGGCCGGCGCCGCCCGCGAACAGGTCGCCCAGCCGGGGCCCGCCGGTGACGACGACGATGAAGACGCCCTGCAGCCTGCCGCGCATGTTGTCCGGGGTCGCGGACTGCAGAATAGTGGAACGGAAGACACCGCTCACCGAATCCGCGATCCCGGACACCACCAGGAAGAAGACGGCGCCGATGATCCACGGCGAGGTGCCCTCACCGGTGTGCCGGCCGCCGGCGAGGATCATCGCTCCCATCCCCGTGATGGAAGCGCCCCAGACGGTGATGCTCCAGACCACCGCCAGGCCCTGCCGTCGAACCTGGCCCAGCGGACCGGAGAAAAGGGCTGCCAGCAGGGACCCGGCCGCGATGGCCGCCAGCAGGAGACCGGCCGTGGCCGCCCCGCCACCCAGCCAGACCGCACCGATAGCGGGCAGCAGGGCGCGTGGCAGGGCAAATACCATGGCGCACAGATCCACCAGGAAGGTCATCCGGACATTGTGGCGGCTGCCCAGGAACCTCAGCCCCTCCAGCACGGAACGGAAACCGGCACGCCGCACCTCTCCCTCGGGTGGCAGCGGCGGGAGCTTGAACAGCGCCCACAGGGAGGCTGTGAATGTCAGCACGTCCACCGTGTAGGTCCAGCTGTAGCCGACGCCGGCCACCAGCACCCCGGCCGCCAAGGGGCCCACGGTCGTGCCCAGGCCAAAGACAATCATGCTCAGCGCGTTCGCCGCGGGCAGCAGCTCGGGACGCACCAGCCGGGGGATGATGGCGCTCCGGGCGGGCTGGTTGATCCCGGATGCGCCGGACTGGATGGCGACCAGGATGTACAGCACCATAACGTCGTGCAATCCCAGCCAGGCCTGCAGCGCGATGCAGATGGTCACCAGCCACAGCACTCCGGAGGAGAGCAGCGCCACCGTGCGCCGGTCATGGGCATCCACGATCGAGCCGCCGTACAGTCCGGCAATCACCAGCGGGACCAGGGCAAAAATTCCCAGTACGCCGACGGCGAGCGTTGACTGGCTGAGGCTGTAAACCTCCAGGCTCACGGCCACGACGGTCAGCTGGGTTCCGATCGAGGACAGGGCCAGCCCCAGCCACAGCCGCCGGTAATCCGGGCTTTCCCGCAGCGGTGTGATGTCGGCAAGGAGGTTTTGCACCGGCCTAGCTTAGCCGGACATCGTCCGCCGGCCGTGCCGGCTCGCGGCGCGGGCGTGCGGCGGAGGCTGGCCGGAAACGGAGTCGTCTCACGTTGCGGACACCTTATTGCGAACTCCTCAGAATAAGTGGTTGACTGGGGGCATGACGACGACGCAGGGCACCGAAGGGCGGGTGTGGACGCAGCAGCTGCACTCCCGCGACCGTCGGGTGACCAAGCAGCGACTGGCCGTACTGGCCGCCGTCGAGCATTCTCCGCATGCCACCGCCGAAGCCATCACCGAGGCCGCCCGGGCGGAGCTGCCGCTGCTGACCCTTCAGTCGGTGTATGTGGTGCTGGCGGATCTGACCGGGCTGGGCATGCTGCGCCGGATCGAGCCGCCCGACTCGCCCGCCCGGTACGAGACCCGGATCGGCGACAACCACCACCACGCGATCTGCACCGGATGCGGGCGGATCGAGGATGTGGACTGCGCCGTCGGGCACGCGCCCTGCCTGACGCCGAGCAGCAGCACCATGACCATCCGGATTGCCGATGTGCTCTACCAGGGCATCTGCGCGGACTGTGCCGCCGACGACGCGAAGTAGCATCGCACAGCATCAGGGCCGCAAAACACCGCCCCGACAACTTCCCTCCCGAACCAATCCAACAGATAAAACACCCAAGGAGAGACATGACGCAGTCAGTATCACCGTCTACACCGCAGTCAACCACCCAGACGGGGGCCCCGGTAACCTCGGACGCGCACTCCCAGACCGTCGGCCCGGACGGCGCTATTGCCCTGACCGACCACTACCTGGTCGAGAAGCTGGCCCAGTTCAACCGCGAGCGCGTCCCGGAGCGCATCGTGCACGCCAAGGGCGGCGGCGCGTTCGGCGTTTTCAAGACCACCGAGGACGTCTCCCGGTTCACCAAGGCGGCGCTGTTCCAGCCCGGCGTGGAGACCGAGACATTGACCCGGTTCTCCTCCGTCGCCGGTGAGCTGGGTTCCCCCGACACCTGGCGGGACCCGCGCGGCTTCGCCACCAAGTTCTACACCACCGAGGGCAACTACGACCTGGTGGGCAACAACACCCCGGTCTTCTTCATCCGCGACGGCATCAAGTTCCCGGACTTCATCCACTCGCAGAAGCGCCTGCCGGCCTCCAACCTGCGCGACGCGGACATGCAGTGGGACTTCTGGACCCTCTCCCCCGAGTCCGCGCACCAGGTCACCTGGGTGATGAGCGACCGCGGGCTGCCCGCCTCCTGGCGCGAAATGCAGGGCTACGGCTCGCACACCTACCAGTGGATCAACGAGGCCGGCGAGCGCTTCTGGGTCAAGTACCACTTCCGCTCCCAGCAGGGCGTCAATGCGATGAGCAACGACGACGCCGAGCGGCTGGCCGGATCCGACTCGGACTACTACATCCGCGACCTGTACGAGAACATCGGGGCCGGCAACTTCCCGTCCTGGGACCTGCACGTCCAGGTGATGCCCTACGAGGACGCCAAAACCTACCGCTTCAACCCGTTCGACCTCACGAAGGTGTGGCCGCACGCGGACTACCCGCTGATCAAGGTGGGCACCATGACCCTGAACCGCAACCCGGAGAACTACTTCGCCCAGATCGAGCAGGCCGCCTTCTCGCCGTCGAACTTCGTGCCCGGCATCGCCGCCAGCCCGGACAAGATGCTGCAGGCCCGCATCTTCTCCTACGCGGACGCGCACCGCTACCGCGTGGGCACCAACCATGCGCAGCTGCCGGTTAACGCCCCGAAGAACGAGGTGCACAACTACAGCCAGAACGGCGCGGCACGCTACCGGTTCAATTCCGCCGCGACGCCGAACTACGCACCGAACTCCAAGGGCGGCGCGGCTGCCGTGGAACCGGCCGCCATCGCCGGCGGCTGGGAGAACGACGGCGAGCTGACGCTCGCCGCGCATTCCCTGCACGCGCAGGACGGCGACTTCGGCCAGGCCGGCACGATGTACCGCGAGGTCTTCGACGACGGCGCCCGGGCCCGTTTCCTGGACACCATCACCGGCGCCGTCGGCGGGGTCAAGGACGCGGGCATCAAGGAGCGCGCGATTGGCTACTGGACGAACGTCGATGCGGATTTGGGCGCCAAGCTGCGCGCCAACCTGGGCACCGGCTCCGGTTCCAGCTCCGAGGCGGAAGCTGCCAACAAGTTCTAGCCGACCGCTGGTCGAGCCTGTCGAAACCCCTCCGGATCTCGACAGGCTCGATCACCGAAACGCCGCTCGTCGGATCACCGAGGCCCCGCTGGTCGAGCTTCGACTCAGCGGAACTACTTGCGGGAAATGTTGACCATTTCCTCACGCGGGACAACCTTGACCCGCTCGCGGACCGTGGCCGCCGCACCATCGGAGGCGGCGCCGTTGGCGGCCTCCGCATGGGCCGCTCCGAGGGCGCGCTCGTGCGCGTCGAGCTTCAGCCAGCCCTCCCACGTTGTGTACTCCACACCGCGGGACGCTAGCAGCTCGATGATGGCCTGCTCGTCCGGGTTCTCCGCCGCCGGAAGGCTGAGCCGGTCCTCCAGCAGGCAGCCGATGGTCTCCAGTGCGTCGCCCTTGGTGTGGCCGATCAGCCCCACCGGGCCGCGCTTGATCCAGCCGGTGGTGTAGATTCCCGGCACCGGATCGCCGCCGACGTCCAGGACACGCCCGCCCTCGTTGGGGATGACGCCGCGCTTTTGATCGAACTCGACCTCGGGAAGTTCGGAGCCGAAGTAGCCGACGGCGCGGTAGACGGCCTGGACCGGGTACTCCACGATGGTGCCGGTGCCGCGGGCCTTCCCGCTGCCATCCAGCTCCATCCGCTCGAATTTGATTCCGCTGACCTTGCCCTCCGTGCCGGTGATCTCCACCGGGCTGTGCAGGAAGTGCAGGTGCAGCCGGCGGGAGGCCGGCGCATCCGAGTGCGCGGCCTCTTCGACCAGCCAGTTGGTGAGCGTGTTCACCATGGTCTTGGTCTGATTGTTGGTGCGGATCGCCTCGTCCGAGGCCTCGTCGAACTCGAAGTCCTCCGGGTAGAGGACGATGTCCACGTCTTTGGAATGGGACAGCTCGCGCAGTTCCAGCGGCGTGAATTTCACCTGCGCCGGACCGCGGCGGCCGAAGATGTGCACGTCCGTCACCGGCGAGGCCTTCAGGCCGCGGTAGACATTGTCGGGGATCTCGGTGACCAGCAGGTCATCCGCATGCTTGGACAGCATCCGGGCCACGTCCAGGGCCACGTTGCCGTTCCCGATGACGGCCACCTCCTTGGCGGTCAGCGGCCACTCGCGCGGCACATCAGGATGGCCGTCGTACCAGGAGACGAAATCGGCCCCGCCAAAGGAACCCTCCAGCTCGACGCCGGGAATGTTCAGCTCCGCATCCTTGATGGCGCCGGTGGAGAAAATCACGGCGTCGTACAGGGCGCGGAAGTCTGAGAGCTTGAGGTCCCGGCCGTAGGTGACATTTCCCAGGAAACGGATGTCGCCGCGGTCCAGCACCTTATGCAGGGCGTTCACAATGCCCTTGATCCGGGGATGGTCCGGAGCCACGCCGTAGCGGATCAGCCCGTACGGAGCCGGGTGCGCCTCGAAGAGGTCAATGCTGACCTCGAAGTCGCGTTCGGCCTTCGTCAGGATGTCTGCGGCATAGACGCCGGCCGGGCCGGCGCCGATAATGGCCACCCGGAGGGGGCGGGCGGTTGCCGAATTAGACACTGCAGGGTCCTTCCGAACTGTGGATCGCTGTCAACTGATAGTGCGCCGGCCGGTGTAGTGGCCCGGGCGCCAAGTTCCAGTCTAATTGGCCGCCGCTCATCGGCGTTAAAGACGTGATGAGGGCAATAGCTGCGCCGCCGGCCATCTTTGCCCCGGTGGCCATGGAATAGATCCCACCGGCGGCGGTGTTATGGAATCTGTGTCTTCCCGCAACGCTTCCCCTGAGTCCGCTATCGCCACCGCCAACGCTGATCGGGAGATCATTCCGGGGCCGGGAACCGCGGGGTCCGTTCCGCCCGGAGAGCCGGGGCGGCCCTCCCAGCCCACCGGGTCCCCCGTAGTTGCCAGGCCCAGCAGGCCCAAACGCAGCGAATCCACCCTGGGCATCATTTTCGGCATCAGCGCCTACAGCCTCTGGGGTCTGCTGCCGCTGTACTTTGTGCTGCTCTCCCCCGCGGGAGCCGTCGAAATCGTGGCCAACCGTGTTCTCTGGTCACTGCTCTTCTGCGCGCTGCTGCTGACCGTGACCCGGGCCTGGCCCCGCGTGATCGCCGCGGTCCGCGACGTCCGGGTCTTGGGAATGCTGGCCGTGGCGGCCGCGCTGATCGGCGTCAACTGGCTGACCTACACCTACGGCGTCACCACCGGCCAAGCCATCGAGTCATCGCTTGGCTACTTCATCAACCCGCTGGTCTCCGTCCTGCTGGGCGTGATCGTGCTCAGGGAAAAGCTGCGGCGGCTGCAGTGGGCCGCCGTCGGCATCGGGTTCGTTGCCGTCGTCGTGCTGACCGTCGCCTACGGTCGGCTGCCGTGGATTGCGCTGATCCTGGCGTTCAGCTTCGGCCTGTACGGATTCGTGAAGAAGCGGGTCGGGCCCAGGGTGGACGCGGTCTCCAGTCTGAGCATCGAGACGGCCGTGCTGGCCCCGGTTGCCGTTGTCACCATGGTGGTGCTGGCGGCGTCCGGGCAGATGACTGTGCTGAACCAGGGCGGAACGCACTTCTGGTGGATGGCCGCCTCCGGCATCATCACCGCCGTGCCGCTGCTGCTGTTCGGCGCGTCCGCGCGCAGACTGCCGATGACCACAATCGGCCTGCTGCAGTACTTCGCGCCGGTACTGCAGTTCCTCATCGCCATCACCGCCCTGCATGAGCAGATGGGTCCGGAGCGCTGGGTGGGCTTCGGCATCGTCTGGCTTGCCCTGGTGGTCCTGACCGTGGATGTGCTGCGCAGCTACAGGCAGAATTCGAGCCTGCGAAAGGCTGCGGCACGAGCAGCATGACGCCGAGCAGGAAATCCCGTGCGAGGACGTCGACCTCCCGGTGACCGGCGGCGGCAAGGCCGGCAGGTCGCTGGTCATGGACCCGGACATCGGCCTGCTCCGGCACCGCACGGAGGACGTCGTCTCCGCGATGGTGGCCGGCCGGCGTGTTCAGTCGTCCAGCCGGTCGTAGTCCCGCGGAACAACAACCATCGGCACCGGCAGCGCGCGCAGGACCTTGTTCGCGGTAGTACCCAGGAAGAGCTGCCGGTGCTGGGCCAGCCGGCTGGAGCCGACGATCACCAGCTCGCCGTCCTCCCAGCCAAGACCGTCGACCGCTTCCTCGATGGAGCGTCCGTGCGCCAGCGTCGTCGTCGTGGCTCCCTGCGGAAGCCGTTCCGCCGCCCCGGCCAGCACCGAGTTGACGTGCTGGCGCGCCGGGCTGAGCGCATTGTCCAGCTCGTACTGGGTCTGCTTCAGCTCATCGAGCTCCACCACGGAGACCAGCCGCAGCGGCAGCTTCCGCCGGGAGGCGGAACTGACGCCGACGTTCACCACGCCCTCCCAGCCCGGACGCGTACCGACCATCGCGCTCAGGCGGGTCAGCGGTTCCGTCCGCTGGTAGCCGCGCGGGGCCAGCGCCACGGGGACCGGGGAGGCGTGCAGGAGAGCGTTGGCAACACTGCCGACGGCGAACCGCTTGAACAGGCCGCTGCTGGCCGCACCAATGACAATCAGCCGCGCACCAAGCTCCACCGCCGCCTCGATCAGGCCGCTGGCAAAGGATTCCGCCTCCCGCACATGGAATTCAGCCTCGACGTCCGCCGGAATCAGTTTCTGCGCCTCCCGCCGCGCCGTCAGTACCTTCTGCTCCGCCCCGTCGACGGCGTTGCCGTCCGGGTTCAGCGCCACATACGGCGTGCCCTCGCGGACCACATAGACCAGGTCCAGCTTGGCGCCCTGGGTCCGTGCAATCACCGCGGCCAGCGCAACAGCATCCGCGCCGCGCTCGTTGGGCGTGTAACCGACTACATATCGCATAAAACAACCCTTCATTGGGTCCGTCGCCGCATCCTCGACCCGGGTGCGGGCTGGCGTGCGGCGCTCAGCATTGGTAGCTCAGACTTTACCCCCAACATCGGATCAGGTGTCGCTGGCGGTGGCCCGCTGAGCAGTGCGGATGACACGGACGCTGTTGCCCGCATGAAAGCGCTCCTGGGCCGCATAAACGCTGTTGGGCAACAGCGTTTATGCGGCCAAGGAGCGGTGTTACCGGCCCAGCAGCGCCCGTGCGGGCCAAGAGCGTCCGCTGCGGCCCAGGAGCGTCCGTGCGGGTCCGGAAGGCCGCGACCGGGACTAGGCGTTGGCGCGGATGGCCTCGACCAGCACGTCGAGGCCGTCTTCGAGCAGCTCGTCACTGATCACCAGGGGCGGCAGCAGCCGGACCACGTTGCCGTAGGTGCCGCAGGTGAGGATGATGACGCCGGCGTGCAGGCATGCCGCAGCGATGGCCTTGGTGGCCTCCGGGTTTGGTTCCTTGGTGGTCCGGGCGGTGCCGGACTTGACGAGTTCGAGCGCGAGCATGGCGCCGCGGCCGCGCAGGTCGCCGACGATGCCGCCGTCGCCCATTTCCGCCACCAGCTGCCCCAGCCGGCCCATCACGATCTGCTCGATGTGCTGGGCACGGGTGTTCAGGTCAAAGTCGCGCATCGTCTTGATCGCGGCCAGCGCGGCGGCACAGGCCACCGGGTTTCCGCCGTAGGTCCCGCCCAGGCCACCCGGGTGGACGGCGTCCAGCAGGTCCGCCCGGCCGGTAATGGCGCTCAACGGCAGGCCGCCGGCAATGCCCTTGGCCATCGTGATGATGTCCGGGACGACGCCCTCGTGCTGGGAGGCGAACCAGGAGCCGGTGCGGCAGAAGCCGGACTGGACCTCGTCCGCGATGAAGACGATGCCGTTTTCCTTGGCCCAGGCCGCCAGGGCGGGAAGGAAGCCCTCGGCCGGGACGATGAAGCCGCCCTCGCCCTGGATCGGTTCGATCAGGATGGCGGCCACCGAGTCGGCGCCGATCTGCTTCTCGATCATGGTGATGGCGCGCTGGGCGGCCTCTTCGCCCTTGATGTCCGCCTCTTCGCGGTACGGGTAGCTCATCGGCACGCGGTAGATCTCCGGCGCGAACGGGCCGAAGTTGCTCTTGTACGGCATCGCCTTGGCGGTCAGCGCCATGGTCAGGTTGGTGCGGCCATGGTAGGCATGATCGAAGGCCACAATGGCGTCGCGGCCGGTGGCCAGGCGCGCCACCTTCACCGCGTTTTCCACGGCTTCGGCGCCGGAGTTGAACAGCACGGAACGCTTCTCGTGGTCCCCGGGGGTGAGCCGTGCCAGTTCCTCGGCGACGGCAATGTAGCCCTCGTACGGGGTCACCATGAAACAGGTGTGCGTGAAGTGTTCCACCTGCTCCCTGACGGCTCCGACGACGGCGGGATCGGAGGCTCCGACGCTGGTCACGGCGATGCCTGCCCCCAGGTCGATGAAGGAGTTGCCGTCCACGTCAACGATGACGCCGCCGTCCGCATCCGCCACATAGACGGGCACGCTGGACGCCACGCCGCCGGCCACCACGGCCTTGCGCCGCTCCGTCAGCGCCGCCGACTTCTTCCCCGGGAACTCCCCGAGGATCCGCCGCTTCTGCTCCAACCGGTACTGGATATCTGCCATCTGTTCTTACCTTTCTAACGTTCAATATTTAACTGGAGGCGAGCCGCCCGCAAGCGGGGTGGCGCGTTTTGTGTAGGCGCGCATCGCCGACCAGAGCGCCGCGCAGGTCGCCCAGCGACCGGAGCGTCGCGGCGGGAGGTGTCTAAGCGCCGGCAAAACGTTCCAGCCGGCGGACCCAGCCGCGGCGTCGTACAACAGCCGCCGTCGACCTAAGCGTCCAGCGCGCTCATCACATGCTTGATCCGCGTGTAGTCCTCGACCCCGTACATCGAGAGGTCCTTGCCGTAGCCGGACTGCTTGAACCCGCCGTGCGGCATCTCCGCCGTCAGCATGATGTGCGTGTTGATCCAGACCGCACCGAAGTCCAGGTCGCGGGAGACGCGCATCGCGGTCCCGTGATTGCTGGTCCAGACGCTGGAGGCCAGCGCGAAGTCGACGTCATTGGCCATCTCCACGGCCTCCTCCTCGGTCCGGAAGGTCTGCACCGTGAGCACCGGGCCGAAGGTTTCCTTCTGCACGATGTCATCGCTCTGCCTGACGCCGTCGACGATGGTGGGCTCGAAGAAGAAGCCCCTGTCCCCCGCCCGCTTGCCGCCGGTGACGACGGTGGCGTACTCCGGGATGCTCTCCACCACGTGGCACACCGCATTGAAGTGGTTGACGTTGTTCAGCGGGCCGAAGTAGTTCTGGCTGTCATCCTCGTGGCCGGTCTCCAGCCCTTTGGCCGCCGTCGCCAGCGCGGCCACCAGCTCGTCGTGCGCGGATTCCTCCACCAGCACGCGGGTGATGGCGGTGCAGTCCTGGCCGGCGTTGAAGAAGGCGAACTCCGCGATGGCCTGGGCGGTGCGGCCCAGATTCGCATCGGCAAAGACGACGGCGGGAGCCTTGCCTCCCAGCTCCAGGTGCGCCCGCTTCAGCCCGGCCGCGGCGCCCGTTGCCACCGCGATGCCGGCCCGTACGGAGCCGGTGATGGAGACCATGGCCGGAACCTTGTGCGCCACCATGGCGGCGCCCGTTCCGCCGTTGCCCAGCACGACGTTGAACACGCCGGCGGGCAGGATGTCCTTGGCGATGTCCGCCAGCACCAGGGTGCTTTCCGGCGTGGTGTCGCTGGGCTTCAGGACGATGGTGTTCCCCGCGGCGAGCGCCGGGCCGATCTTCCAGATGGCCATCAGGAGCGGGTAGTTCCACGGCGTCACCTGCGCCACCACGCCCACCGGTTCGCGCCGGACGTAGGAGGTAAAGCCGTCCATGTACTCGCCGGCCGACTTGCCCTCCAGCAGGCGCGCGGCGCCGGCAAAGAAGCGCAGCTGGTCCGCGCCGACGGCCACTTCCTCATCCGCGATCATCTGGCGCACCTGCCCGGTATTGCGGTGCTGCGCCTCGACCAGGTCGGCGCTGCGGGCCTGAAGCGCATCAGCCAGCTTGAGCAACAGCGCCTGGCGCTCCGAGGGCGTCGTCCGCTTCCAGCTGCGGAAGGCGGCCCCGGCGGCAGCCATGGCCGCGTCGATGTCCGCCGGGCTGGAGACGGGCGCCCTGGCCACGGTCTCGCCGTTCGTGGGGTTAATGATGTCCAACGACTCCGTGCCCGTGGCGGGCACGAATTCTCCGTTGATGAAGTTCTGCAAGGTTTGAACCACGGTGTACAACCTCTCCAATCGATTGTCCTTCGCCGGGCCGGTTCTTGTGCCGGTTCTGCAGCGGGACCTCAGTTGAGCCTAGGGCACGGCGGGCACACCGGTGAATGGCCGAGTGCACCATCGAACCCCATTTCGCCAGTGCGTTTGTATAGTTGAACCATGGCCCTCTCACTGGCGGATCTGCTCGCCACTCCACAGCTGCGTCTGCGCAACCTTGGCTCCGCCAATGCCACCCTCACCTCGCCCATCGAGTGGGCCGCGGTGACGGAGCTGGAGAATCCGCAGCCGTTCCTGAGCGGCGGCGAGCTGGTCCTGACCACCGGAGTCCGGGCCCTGACGGCCGCCATCCAGCGGGCGTTTGTCCGCCAGGTAAAGAGGTCCGGCGCCGTCGGCATCGGTTTCGGCATCGGGCTGGGCCACGACGAAGTCCCGCAGGCGCTCATCGCCGAGGCCAACCGCTGGGGGGTTCCCGTCGTCGAGGTCCCCTACGGCACGCCCTTCATCGCCATCGGCAAGATGGTGGCCGATTCCCGCTCCGCGGACCATTACGCGAAATTGGAGCGGCTGCTGGCCCAGCATCAGGTGCTGGCACAGTCGCTGCTCTCCGGCGGCGGGCTGAACGCGCTGCTGGGCAAACTCGCCGGCATGGTCCGCACCGAGGTGGTGCTCACACAGTTCCGCAGCGAGCTCTACAGCAGCTCCGCCGGCTGCGAGGTGGACGACGAGCGCTGGATGCCGGTGGCGCTGGCGACCGGTAAGCGCGACGCCAGCACGCTCTGGCTGCGCAAGCCCTACGACGACGGCGGCATCGTGGACTACGCGAAGGGGCTGATCAGCGTGGAGCTGAACAACCTGGTCCAGCGCCGCCGCGCCGCCCGGCAGCTGGCGGGGCAGGTGTTGCAGGACATCATCCGCGGCAGCCTCGATGCCCCGGACGCCGCGGCCCGGCTGCAGAGCGTGCAGATCAATCCGGCAGCCAAGAACGTGGTGCTGCTGGTGCAGGCCTCGGCCAGCCAGTTCAAGACGCTGGCGACGATGGCGCTGCCGCAGGCGCTGGAGTCTGCGGTGGCCGCCGCGCTGTCCGGCGGCACTGCGGACGAGCTGCTGATTATCTGCCCGGCCCAGCCCGGGGAAGCGTCCCGGTTGGGCCAGGCGCTCAGCCGGCAGATGGCCGACGTCGGCATCTCCGCGCCGGTGGGGATCGGTGGCGCCTATGCGCAGGCCAACGGTCTGCGCTGGAGCTACTTTGAGGCCAAGGAGGCCGCGAGCCGCGGGCTGCCGGTGAACGAGCCGGAGCGTCTGAGCCTGACCTCGCTGCTGCTGGCCAGCGAGGACGTGCCGATGGAAGATATGGCCGCCGAGGCGCTGGCGCCGCTGCTGTCCTTCGACAGCGTGCATGGATCGGAACTGGTAATCACCCTGGAGACCTACCTGCAGCTCAACGGCTCGGTGGCCGCGGTTGCGGAGGCACTGACCCTGCACCGGAACACGGTGCGGTACCGGCTGACGCAGATTTCCGAGCTCACCGGGTATGACCCGGCGGTGACTGCGGACCGCGTCCAGCTCTGGCTGGCGCTGGCCGTGCGGCGCCTGTCCAAACCCGGGCTCTGAGCGGGGGTCTGGACAGGCGCCCGGGCCGGTTTACTCCGGGATCACCAGGGCGGGGGTGTCCTTGCGGAGGGTCTCGCCGCGGAAGAACCCGGGCCGGCGCCAGAACGTGACCGCCATGACCACCAGGCCCAGGGCCAGGATGCCGATGCCGAGGATGAAGACCAGCCCCACCCCGCCGAGTTCGGATCCGCTGCCGAAGTCGGGGCTCCAGCTGTCCACCGCGGTCTGGATGAAGACCACGGTGAGCACCAGCCCGCCGATCACCGGGCACAGCAGCCGCAGGAAGACGTTCCGCGCGCTGCTGAACAGGCTGTGCCGGAAGTACCAGGTGCAGGCGAAGGAGGTCAGTGCGTAGTAGAAGCAGATCATCAGCCCCAGCGCCAGGATGGTGTCGTTGAGGACGTTCTCGCTGACCACCTTCATGATCGCGTAGAAGCCGCCGGAGATGGCGCCGGCCATGATGGTGGCGTATCCCGGGGAGCCGAATTTCCGGCTCACGGAGGCGAACCGCGGCGGCAGCGCGCCGTAGTGGCCCATGGCCAGCAGGCTCCGTGCCGGGGAGGCCATGGTGGACTGCAGCGAGGATGCGGTGCCGGAGAGTACGGCCAGGGACATCAGGATGGCCAGCGGTCCCATCACCGGGGAGGCGAGCGCGGCGAAAACGTTCGACTGGTTGTCCGGGTTGTTCAGGCCGATGCCGTCGCCGCCCACGCCGGCCACCATCATGGTGGCCACGATCACCGCGATGTACAGACCCAGGACCGCGACCGCCGTCGTCGTCCCGGCCTTGCCGGCGGTCCCCTTGCCGCCCTTGGTCTCCTCGTTCACCGTCAGGCAGACGTCCCAGCCCCAGTACACGAAGACGGCCAGGGACATGCCGGCGGCGAACTGGTCGAAGCCGGAGATTTTGGCCGGATTGAACCAGTCCCAGCTGAAGGCGATCGCGGTGGGGGTGTCACCGGAGGCGGCGTGCGTGAGGGCCATCACGATGAACAGGCCCAGCACCAGCACCTGGAACCCGACCATGGAGTACTGCACCAGTTTGGTGGCGTGCAGCCCGCGGTAGCTGACCCAGACGGCCAGCGCCACGAAGGCCAGGCAGGTGGCGATGTTCAGGGCCTTATTGCTTGTCAGGTCCGCCAACGCGGGATTATTGAACACCTGGGCGAGGAAGAGGTAGAAGAAGTCCACCGCGACGCCGGCCAGGTTGGAGAGCACGATGATGTTCGCCGCGAGCAGCCCCCAGCCGCCCATCCAGCCGATGAACGGTCCGAACGCCTTGGTGGCCCAGGTGAAGGTGGTGCCGCTGTCCGGCGAGTCGGCATTGAGCTCGCGATAGGCGAAGGCCACCAGGATCATCGGGATGAACGCGATGATGAAAATCGCCGGCAGCTGCACGCCCACGGCGTTGACGGTGGGACCCAGCGAGCTGGTCAGGCTGTAGGCCGGCGCCACCGAGGAAATGCCCAGGACGACGACGGCGAGGAGACCGAGCTGGCCGCCCTTGAGTCCCTTGCCGGTGATGCCGTGCTTGGTGCCGGCGGCGTCGTGCGCCTCCGGGGTGTGGCCGGGACGGCCGGCTTGCTGGTGCTGATCCGCGACCGGAGCGCCCGACGGCGGATCCTGGCTGGTCATTTGGCTCATGATAGGGCCTTTCTTAGGGAAGCAGGGGTTCCTGCGCGGTGATGCAGTGGATGCCTCCGCCGCGGGCAAACAGCTCGCGCGCGTCAACACTGACGACGCGGCGGCCCGGGTAGGCTTCGGCAAGTATGGCGAGCGCCTTGTCATCCATCGGATCTGCAAAGCTGCAGGCGATGACGCCCCCGTTGACGACGAGATGGTTGATGTAGCTGTAGTCCACATACCCCTCCCCGTCGCTGATGGTTTCCGGTGCCGGGACCTCGATGATTCTCCAGGTCCGGCCTGCGGCATCCCGGGTGGTGCCCAGGAAATCTATGATCTGCGCGCTCACGGCGCAGTCCGGGTGCTCCGGATTGTTCTGGCGGTGGACCAGCAGGGTGCCCGGGCTGGGGATCGCGGCGACGATATCCACATGCCCGCGGGTCCCGTAACGCTCGGTATCCCTGGTCAGACCGCGCGGCAGCCAGATCACCTTCCGGGCGCCGATGGTGCGCATCAGCTCCGCTTCGACGTCGGCCCTGGTCATCCCGGGATTGCGGAACTTGTCCAGCTGGACGGTTTCGGTCACCAGGACGGTTCCCTCCCCGTCCACCGCGATGCCGCCGCCCTCGTTGACCAGCGGTGAACCCACCAGCTCGGCGCCGGACCAGCGGCCCACCGTGGCGCCGATCAGGGAGTCCTTGCCCCAGCTGGCCCAGTCCTGCTGGCCCCAGCCGTTGAAAACCCAATCCACGGCGCCCAGCCGGGGCACGCCGCCGTCGTCGGTCGTGCCGGTCCCGCTGCCAAGCACGAACGTCGGACCGATGTCCCGCATCCAGGCGTCATCCAGCGGCGCGACCAGCAGGTCCACCCCGGCGGCGAGGTAGCCGCGGGCCGTCTCGACGTCGTCCGGGGCCACCACCATGGTGACGGGCTCGAAGCCGACGATGGCGTTGGCCACGGCGGACCAGGTGGCGCGGGCGGCGTGCGCCTGCTCCGGCGTATCGCCCAGGGTGTAGCCGCCGGGCGGGAAGGCCATCCAGATCCGGGCCTGCGGTGCGGTTTCCGCCGGCATTCTCCAGGCCATCAGTGCACCAGGTCCTTGGCAGCGGCGGTCGGAGCCGGCGAGTGAGCCTCGCTCTTGGCCGTGCCGGCCTGATCCGCTTCGCCGCCGAAGGGCGCGTCACGGCGGACCGGCTCGGTCAGGCGTGCGTACGTTTCGGGGCGGCGGGTGGTCAGGAAGGGGAAGAGCTCCAGCCAGTCGGCTCGCTGCTGCAGGTCCAGATCCGCCACCAGGACCGCGGACTCATCGCGCGGAGCCTGCACCAGGATCCGCCCGTACGGGTCGGAGATGAAGGAGGAGCCGTAGAAGGACACGTTGCCCTCGTTGCCCCAGCGGTTGGGGACCACCATGAACAGGCCATTGGCGATGCCGTTGCCGACGATGACCTGCTGCCACAGCGGCTGGGTGTCAAAATCCGGGAACAAGGGCTCGGAGCCGATCGCGGTGGGATAGACCAGCAGCTCGGCGCCGCCCAGGGAATACAGCCGCGCCAGTTCCGGGAACCACTCGTCCCAGCAGGTGGGCATGCCAAGCCGTGCGCCGCCGAGTTCCGCCGGGGCATGGATCCCGTAGGCATCCGCGCTGTCCGGGCCCCGGCGGAAGTACTTGTCCTCGTAGTAGCCGGCGGTCACCGGGATGTGCAGCTTGTGCGTGCGGGCGAGCAGTTCCCCGGCGGGCGAGACCAGGATGGCGGTGTTCAGTCCCAGCCCGTCAGCGCCGTCGGCGCGCTGGTAGAGCGAGGCGTGGACGCAGACTCCGTTGGCGCGGGCCGCCCTGGCAGCGAAGGTGAAGGTGGGACCGGTGAGCAGGTCCTCGGCCTCGTCCGCCGGGACCGAGTCCGGCTGTGCTGAATCCGGCTGTGCTGAGTCCGGCTGTGCTGAGTCCGGCTGTGCTGAATCCGGCAGGGTGTCCGCCGGGTAGCGGGACAGCGTGAGCTCGGGGAGGAAGACGACGGATGCGCCGAGGTTGGCCGCGCGGGCAATCCCCTCGTTCAGTTCAGCGTCCAGCGCGGCGGCGTCGGGCTGCCAGCGGTGCTGGACCAGTCCGACGCGCAGGGCCGGACGGCCGGAGTCGCTGACGCGGGCATACGATACCGGCGGATCCAGTTTGGTCAGTTCTAACATGATTACTCCGTGAGATGTCGATCACACTAAATGAATGGCGTTCATTTAGTATGAGGCGCACACCAGCTCGGACGCAAGAGCTAAAACGAATATTGTTCATTTATTTTGCAGGGCCCAGTACCCCGCCCCTCGGTCATCGACCGCGGCATCATGGCACCCGACGGCAGCATGTGGCACACTTGACTCATGGATGCCACAGTGGTGCTCGGTCAGCAGGGTCGGCTTGTCATTCCGGCGGACGTTCGCGCGGCGCTCGGGCTTACTCCCGGGGACCGCCTGCACTTGCATCTGTCCGGGCAACGCCTCGTGCTGGAGAGGCAACAGGACGCGCTTGCGGAGCTGCGCGCGCTGGGGTCGAACGTCCCGAAGACCCGCTCGCTGGTCGATGAGTTGCTCGCTGAGCGGCGTCTCGCCGCAGCCGCCGAGTGACCGTCTTTGACGCCTCGGCCGTTCTCGCCCTCATCCATGACGAGCCGGGCGCGGACGTTGTCGCGGCCGAGATCGCATCGGCATCCCTGGGGGCGGCCAACCTGGCCGAAGTTGTCGGGAAGCTGATCGACGCCGGCATCGAGGTCAGCCGGCTCCGGGAGCTGCTCGCCGCAGCCGGCGTGCGAATCGAGCCGGTCCTGGAGGAGGACGCGCTGCTGGCCGGCGCCATGCGCTCACTTCACGGGGGCCGGTCCCTGTCCTTGGGAGACCGGTGCTGCCTCGCGCTGGCCGTCCGCAGCATGCCTCCCGAAGTTCTTACCGCGGACCGCGCGTGGACGGACCTTGACCTGCCCATCAAGGTTCGTCTGATCAGGTAATTGATTAGATTCGGGCACCCTCCGCGTCACGTGCGATGGCAACCATCTCCTCGCGCGGCACCACCTTGATGCGTTCACGGGCAACCGCCGTCCCGGACGGATCCGCGGAGTAGGCCTCGCCCAGGGATCGCTCGTGGGCGTCCAGCTCCAGCCAGCCTTCCCAGCTGGTGTACTCCACTCCGCGCTCCGCCAGCAGCCCGACGACGGCCTCCGGGCCCGGGCGGGCGGCAGCCGGCAGCCGGGTCCGGTCGGCGAGCAGATGCGTGATGGTTTCCAGCGCGTCGCCCTTCGTGTGGCCGATCAGCCCCACCGGTCCGCGCTTGATCCAGCCCGTGGCGTACAGCCCCGGCACCGGTGAGCCGGCAGCGTCCAGCACCCGTCCGCCGTCGTTCGGGATGATGCCGCGGCGATGGTCGAACTCGACGTCCGGCAGCGCGGACCCGAGGTACCCCACGGAGCGGTACACGGCCTGCACCGGGTACTCGATGAAGTCACCGGTGCCGCGCACGTTACCGGTGCCGTCCAGCTCGTTCCGCTCGAACCGGATGCCGCTGACCTTCCCACCGCCCCCGTCCGCGCCGGTTATCTCCACCGGGTTGTGCAGGAAATGCAGGTGCAGCCGGCGCCGCGCGGTGATCGGGCGGTCATCCTGCTCCACCAGCCAGTTGGTCAGCGTGCCCACCATGGTCTTGGTCTGATTGTTGGTGCGGATCGCCTCGTCCGAGGCCTCGTCGAACTCGAAATCCTCCGGGTAAAGGATGATATCCACGTCCTTGGAGTGGGAGAGTTCGCGCAGTTCCAGCGGGGTGAACTTCACCTGCGCCGGTCCGCGGCGGCCGAATATGTGCACGTCCGTCACCGGGGAGGCCTTCAGTGCGGCGTGGACGTTGTCGGGGATCTCGGTGACCAGCAGGTCATCCGCGTGCTTGGACAGCATGCGCGCCACGTCCAGGGCCACGTTGCCATTCCCGATCACGGCCACTTCCTTGGCGGTCAGCGGCCAGTCCCGGGGCGCGTCCGGATGGCCGTCGTACCAGGAGACGAAATCCGCGCCCCCGAAGGAACCCTCCAGCTCGATGCCGGGAATGTTCAGGTCCGCATCCTTAATGGCGCCGGTGGCGAAAACCACCGCGTCGTAATACTCGCGCAGGTCAGCCAGGGAAATGTCCGTCCCGTAGTCCACGTTGCCGAAGAACCTGATGTCGCCGCGGTCCAGCACCTTGTGCAACGCGTTGACAATGCCTTTGATCCGCGGATGGTCCGGCGCCACGCCGTAGCGGATCAGCCCGTACGGCGCCGGGTAGCGGTCAAACAGATCGATACTGACGCTCAGCCCGCCGCTGCTGACCACCTCGCTCTTGGTCAGGATGTCCGCGGCATACACGCCGGCCGGACCGGATCCGATCACGGCCACACGCAGCGGACGCTCGGCCGCTCCGGCGGGGGATCCCTCCTGGGGTAGTGCCCGGGCTTCCTGGTGGATTGCCGGCTGGGTTTCATCGTGGGGCTCTGTTGGCACGGCTGTGCTCCTTATTCTTTGGATCGACTGAGCGGTTAGTGTTCGATACGGGTCTGGATCGAGCATCAAGTGCTCAGTGGATGGAAATTTTGGACCTTGAACTGAGGGCGACGGCGGCCAGCGGGCTCACGCGTACCACGTCACCGACGACGACGACGGCCGGGTTGGCGACGCCGACGGCCTCCGCCTGGTCCGCGATGGTGCTCAGGGTTCCGATGGTCACGCGCTGATTGGGGCCGTAGCCATTCTCGATGATCGCGACGGGGCAATCAGGACCGCGGCCGTGGCCGGCAAGCGTCGCGGAGGAAGCCCGCAGGGTGCCCACGCCCATCAGCAGGACGACGGTATGGTCGCTCCCGGAGGGGACATTGGAGAGCTCCTCATGCCCGCTGATCATGGTGAAGGCCTTCGCCAGTCCGCGGTGGGTCACCGGGATGCCGGCGGCGGCCGGAACCGACACGGCGGAGGTGACCCCGGGGACAACCTCCACCGGCACGCCATGCTCGCGGCAGTAGATGGCTTCCTCACCGCCGCGGCCCAGCACGTACGGATCGCCGCCCTTGAGCCGGACCACCCGGTGGCCGGCAAGCGCTTCGCGGACAAGGATCCGGTTAATCTCCGGTTGCGGCACCGGGTGGTGGCCCGGTGCCTTACCGACCTCGATGAGTCGCACATCCGGATCCAGCCCGTCAAGAAGCGACCGCGGTCCCAACCGGTCCGCCACGACGACGTCCGCCTGGACCAGCAGCCGGCGGCCGCGCACGGTGATCAGACCGGGGTCCCCCGGTCCCCCACCCACCAGGGCAACCGATCCCCCGCTGGTCGACCCCTTCGAGGCCCGCCCGGCACCGCTGGTCGAGCCTGGGGCCACGCCAGCCGGGTTCCCTGGCCGAGCTTGCGAGGTTAGGGAGCTGGTGGGGAGCGGGGCTCCGTCGTGATCTCGACAAGCTCGATCAGCGATGAGGGCCCGGTGCCGGCGCAGCGGCAGGTCCCCGGACTCCAATGCCGCGGCGACGGCATTCCGCAAGGCAATGGCCCGGCGCGGATCTCCCCCGGCGTTGACGGCAATCTGCACGTCGTCGACCCGCGCGACCGCCGGCGTCCAGGCTGCTGAGGCCTCATGGTCGGAAGCGTTGACGCACCAGATGCGCTGCGCCGCGGCATCGGCCGCGACCTGCCTGTCAACGGAGGCAACGCCGGTCGCCGTCTGGACAAACCAAACCCCATCGACGTCACCGGACCGGTAGTTCCGCTCCCGCCAGCTCAGCAGACCTGCGTCGGCCAGCTCCAGCAGCGCAGCTGAGGCCTCGGGCGCCACAACGGTGACAGCGGCACCGGCATCCAGCAGGCCCTTTGCGCGGCGCGCCGCGACGGGGCCACCGCCCACCACCAGGACGGGGCGGCCAAGAAGCCGCAGGGCGATGGGGTAAATATCCTGCACAACCATAAGAAGACCTTAGAGACAGAGTTTTTCGTGGACAACGACGGCGCAATGGGCGTTCACGCGGCGTCACGGGGAGCAACAAATGCCACCGCTGCGAGCTGACGGCCGATCCGGCTAACCGGCAGTGGCCAGCAGCCCGCGGCCGCGCAGCAGCCGGCGTTCCAGCGGAGCAAATACCGCCAATTCCACCGCAATACCCACGGCCAGGATCAGCAGGATGGCGCTCATCACGGTGCCCATCTCGGACAGGTCTCGGCCCTGCTGCAGCAGCGAACCAAGCCCGAAGCCGATCGACCCGCCCATGGCGATGATCTCGGCGGCCATCAGCGAGCGCCAGGAGAAGGCCCAACCCTGTTTGAGGCCGGCCAGATAGCCTGGCAGCGCGGCGGGAAGGACAATTTGCAGCGCCATTTCCAGCCGGCTGGCGCCCAGAACCCTCCCCATCCGGCGGTATTGCGGCGGAATCTGGTCCACCCCGGCAATCAGCCCGTTGATGATGGACGGGATGGCGCCCATCAGCAGCACAAAATAGACCGTGCCGTCGGAGAGGCCGAACCAGATGATCGCGGCCGGCACCCAGGCGACGGACGGCAGCACCTGCAGCCCGGAAATCAGCGGCCCGAAGGCGGTGCGGAGCGGTCGGACCTGCGCCAGCAGCAGTCCTATGGGCGTGGCGATGACGGCGCTGATCAGGAAGCCGATGATGCCGCGCTGGACACTGGTCCAGACCGCCTGCTGCACCTTCCCCTCGCCCCACAGGCCGGCCAGCGAGGACATCACGTCCAGGGGCCCCGGCACCAGGTCGGCCCGTCTGTGCGCCAGGACCACGTAGAGCTGCCAGATGATGACCAGCACGATGACGGCGGCTACCGGAGCCAGGATCTTCGCCAGGGTCCGCCGGGCGGCGGCCGGCCGGGCCCCTTCGAGCGGGACATTGGTCTGCAGGGCGTCCAGCCCCGCCTCAACATCCCGCACATCCGCGCGGTCGGTGGGGCTGGTCGAGCCCGTTGAGACCGAGTCTGAGGAAACCGTAGGGTCAGCGGACATGGCGGCGGATCTCCTTGCGCAGCTCGGCAGTGATTTCCGTGGCCAGGGCTGCCGCCTCGCCCGGGGTCTTCTGCTCCGGGGCAACCTGCCATTCGCTGACGACCCGGCCAGGCCGGGAGGACATCAGCAGCACCCGCTGCCCCAGCCGCACGGCCTCCCGGACATTGTGGGTGACGAACACAATGGTCTGTCCGGTTTCCCGCCAGATCCGTTCCAGCTCGTCATGCAGCAGGTCCCGCGTGATGGCATCAAGGGCCGCGAACGGCTCGTCCATCAGCAGCACCTGCCGGTCCTGTGCCAGCGACCGCGCCAGGGCCACGCGCTGCCGCATTCCACCCGAAAGCTCGTGCGGGCGATTCTGCCCTGCGCCGCCCAGGTGCACCAACTCCAAGAGCTCGTCGGCCCGATCGGAACGCTCCTGCCGGCCCACCCCGCGCAGCTTCAGGGCCAGTTCCACGTTGCCCTTGGCCGTCAGCCAGGGGTAAAGAGAAGCATCCTGGAACATGAACGCCGCACCATCGGCCGGAATTTCCATCGAGCCGGCGGTCGGCGCTTCCAATCCGGCAATCAGGTTGAGCAGGGTGGACTTTCCGCAGCCGGAAGCGCCCAGCAAGGCAACGAACTCGCCCGGACGAATGGTGAGGTTGACGCCGTCGAGCACGGGAGCGGCGGTGCCGAAGCGCTTGCCCAGGCCCAGAAGTTCGATGGCGACTCCCGCACTTTCCAACGCGGGTCGCGCCTGAGTGGGGGAAAGGGCTGTCATTGCGTCCCCAATCCGGCGACCGGGACCGCGGGCTTGCCCGCATCCCTGAGCACCGAGTTGAGCTGAGTCAGGTCGAAGACGCCGTTGATGTCCGCCTGCTTGGTGACGCCGGAGTCCGCCCCGTCCTTCAGGAGCTTCCGGTAGGTTCCGGCCAGCGGGTCGTCCGTGAATGTCAGGTTGGACAGCGAGCGCGTGATGACGTCCGCGGGCAGTGCCGAGCCCGCCGCCGCCTTCAGCCCGGCGTTGATGGCATCGGCCGCCTTGGCGCCCGGGTTGTCCTGCAGCCACTGCACCGATTCCACATGCCCCTTCAGCAGCGCCCTGACCGTCTGCGGATGCTGCTCCAGGAAGGTCTTGTTCACGATCAGGATGGTGGTGGGGAACTCACCGGGCTTTCCGGTCAGCGAACCGTCCCACAAATCCTTCTCATCGATCAGCACCTTGCCCCCGGCTTGGAGCACCAGACGCGAGGCCCAAGGCTCCGGCAACCATGCGCCGTCGAGCTTTCCGTCCTGGAAAAGCTTCAGCGTCTGCGCGTTGTCCGTCGGGTTGATCGTGACGTCCCCGCCGCCGTTGGGGTCCGTCTTGTATCCCTGCTTGGCCAGCCAGGCGCGTAGCGCAACGTCCTGGGTGCCGCCCAGCTGCGGGGTCGCCAGCACCTTGACCTTGAGATCCGCCGCACCGCTGATGGACGGCTTCACCACAAGCTGGGCGCCTCCCGAGGCCGCCCCGGCAATGATCCGGATCGAATCGCCCTTGCTCTTGACGAACGAATTGATGGCCGGGTTCGGGCCCAGATAGGCGGCGTCGATCGCACCGGCGTTCAGGGCCTCGACGGCGGCCGGGCCGGCATTGAAGACCTGGGTGCTGAGTTTGGTCTGGCCCAGGTCTTTTTGCAGGATTCCCTCCTGCAGGCCAACCAGGGCAGGCGCGTGCGTGACATTGCCGAAGTAGCCCAGCTTGAGCGTTGCCGCCGGCGTCCCGGCGCCCGCTGCGTTCGCGGGAGCGGCGGATTTGTCGTTATGCAGCATGGACGCGACGGCGGCTCCCGCGCCGATCAGCAGCACCAGCGCTGCCAGGAGAACGATTTCAAGACCTCGACGGCGGCGCCCGGGGTTTTGTCCGGCCACGATCTTGATGGTGGCGGGTGGCTTACGAGTGGTCATTGATCCACCCTAAAGACGCCCGAATCGCCGCTCAATAGAACGGAAACGGTGGGTCATCTGCGTTCATGCGGCGTCATACTCGCGCTCCACGATCCTGCGGTTGATCGGTGCGGCGCATGGCATCCTTTGCCGGCCGGTTCGGCCGGGACTGCAAGGATGGATCCAATGTTCTACCCAAACGAACAGCGGGTGCTCGATGCCGCCACTGAACTTGACGGCGGTTCCACCCGGCCGACAATTTCCGGATCGAGTTCACCGTCCAGAGGGGTGGATTCTATTTGCATCAATTCGCCGGGTCGCACCGGGTACACGGCTCCGAATGGCCCGCCGGGTTGTTGGTCCGGGGCGCGCCTGGTCCGGGCCGATCCTGTCGCATGCGTCCCCGTTCTCGGCCGCAACGCGTTCTTCACATCCCGGAAGGGCCGGTCCATCGTTCCCGATGAGCAGCCGGTGTATTCTTCCAGAACCCGCAGCCACGCCTCCACGACACGGGGATCCACCCGGCCTGCCACCGGCGTGCTCCGGATCAGCCGCTGGTCAGCCACGGCCGTGATGCCGTGCTGCTGGTAGCTGGCGCGGAGGCGTGGAAAGGAACGAAACGGCAGGTTCTCTCCGACGGTTGTGAGCTCGTCGTGCTCGGCCAGTTCGCCGAAGGGTCTTTTGGACTGGATCAAATGCGGACCGCGGTCTGGTGCCCCTTCGCTGGCGCCCGGCCTTGTGTTAGAAAGGAGTCCTCGACTTGATCGCAGGGGTCCTGAGGCAGGAGGACAGCCATGATACGACCACACGGTAGAGAACTTGGATGTCCATGATCAATGCCCGGGCAGCACAGCTGACCGACACACTCCGGACACAACTGTGGCCCCTGCCGGCCGTTGCCGTGGTTCTTGCAGTCGCCCTCGGTATTGCGCTGCCGACCCTCGACGCCGCGGTAGACTACCGACTGCCGCAGGGCTTAGCCGCCCTGCTCTTTGGAGGCGGCCCGGAGGCGGCCCGTGCCGTGCTGCAGGCCATTGCGGGGTCCCTGATCACCGTCACCTCGCTGACCTTTTCCCTCACCGTGGTGACCCTCCAGCTGGCCAGCAGCCAGTTCTCGCCCCGATTGCTGCGCACCTTCACCAGCGACAGGTTCGTCCACACCACCCTGGCGTTGTTCATGGCCACCTTTGCCTTCGCTTTGACCGTTCTGCGGAGCGTCCGGACAGAAAGCAGCCAGAGCCCCTCTTTCGTACCTGAAATCTCCATCACCGTGGCCTACACGCTGGCGATAGCCAGCATCATGGGACTCGTGTTATTCCTTGCCCATCTGACCCGTGAGATCCGCGTCGAAACCATGATGCGCAGGGTTAACGCCGAAACCCGGGCAACGATGGACCGCGTATTCCCCGCCCTCCGGCCACCCCAGCCTCCCACACCTTCCAAGGGCACCGGCAGTATCGGCATTCCCCGCTCACACTCCGGCTTCCTCACTGCGCTGAATAAGAAGGCCCTCGTGCGGGCCGCTCTGGAGGCAGACGCAGTAATCCAGGTAGACAGCGAGCCCGGAAGTTCCCTGGTGGAAGGAGTCCCGTTTGCAACCGCCTGGCCATTGCCTCCCCGGATCGCATTGAGCCCAGAAACCGCGGATCAGCTGCGGGAACAGGTCAACGCCGCAGTCGACACCGGCTTTGAACGCACCAACGTCCAGGACATCGGCTTTGGTTTCCGTCAACTATCGGATGTCGCGGCCCGCGCCCTCTCGCCGGGCATCAACGATCCGACCACCGCGGTGCTCGTGATCGGCCACCTTTCAGACCTGTTATGCCGGCTGGCTGACAGGAGCCCTGGACCGCAAGTGCTCACGGATGACAACGATGAGATCAGAATCATTCTGGCGCAGCCCCGGCTCGGGGACCTCTTGGACCTGGCCATGGGGCAGTTACGGCTGTACGGGGCCGGTGACCCGGCCGTCGCCGAAAGGCTTCTTTTCCTGCTCAAGGAGCTATCCTGGCGGGACAAACGTGAAGACTACCGTGGCCAGGTGCTGGTTCAAGTGGCCCGGATGCGTGAGGCCATCGCGGACTGTGCTTACAGCAGAACCGAACGCCGCCGCCTCCTGGAGCTCGCTGACGCCGTGGCATCCCGAGCAGATTGACGCCACCCTGTATCAGCAGCAACTTAAAACTGACCGGCGGCGGCATGTTGGTTTGCCCGCTGGCGGCAGTTGGCCCGAAGGATCGTCCCGCCGTTCGGGCCCTCGCGGCTTCCTTACTGGAGCTCGCTCCGGAGCTGGCGTTCCGCAATCCCTCGAAGGCCGAAAGCGGACGGATTATGGTCCGGAACCATCATGCCGTCATCATGGAGCGTTTCCTGGATGCCCGCGCCGGGCTCGCTGCCGACGATCCCGCCACGGCGGCTGGTCCGCTCCGGCGAGCAGCTGGCGCCAGATGGTTCCTTCCCGCCGGAGCTCCTGGAATCCGGGGACGTGGCGCCCTACCACCATCAGAGGAGCGCGGCTTCACGCATAGCGCTTGTCGCCATACGGCCTTAAGCCGATGACCTGATGCGGATGCTTAAGCGGTTGCCGTTGATTGAAAGCTAGCCGTCTCGGCGAAGCGTCCGCCTCCGGACCCCGGCGTTCAGATGCTGCAGCGCTCATCCTCATAGTCGCCCGGGT
>JALYYI010000131.1 GCA_030946705.1 Actinomycetota bacterium
GCTCAACACCGACCTGTCCTACGCCCCGCCCTTCTCCCCGGTATGGGACCCCGTGCTGATCGCCGCGCGAAAGGCATGGCAAGCCGTTGACGCCGACCGGAACACCAACGCGCCGCAACGCACCACAACCAACTAACCGGGCCCGAACGTACCCGCAGGAGACTACGGAGGCGCGGCAATCGCGCGTACCCGGTTCCCGAGGCTGCGCTCTCCCACCGGTGCTCGACCTTGACACTTCCCCCCAAGGGAGAGGGTCAGCACCGGTGCCAGTGACAGTGTTTCTCCGCCGCCGGCCCAGACCCATCCGGGTCGAAAGACCCACTCAATGAAGGGAACGACCATGTCGACCAATCCGAAAGGCCGCGGCACAACAGGCCTGTGGGCCACCCTTGGCATTATTCTGCTCCCGGTGTTGTGCTGCCTGCCGCTGCTGATCGGCGGCGGAGTCCTCGGAGCGGGCCTTCTCGGTACGGCCGGTGCAGTGCTGGGCAGCCCCTGGATGATCCTCGCGGCGGTCGGCCTCATCATCGGCCTACTGGTGTGGGCTCGTCGGCGCCGGCACACCGGCAACGACCGAGACGACTGTGACTGCTGCGCAGCCCCGGGCCCGGCCCCGACCAAGACATCCATCGCTGACGTGCACGAGCCACAGCCGTGAGGCCAGGCATCGCCCCGGCCTCCGCATCGGCTGACAGGGTTCCCGTATTCATCGTTACCGGGGCCGTGATGGCGTCCGCGCTCACGACTGCGGCCCGGAATTCGTCTCAACTGGCCACCACAGGACCACCGGCTGCCGCTGCCGCTGCCGGCGGCGCAGTCACCGAGCAGGACACTGCCCCTGCGGAGGTGTCCATCCCGGGCTCCAAACCCGGCGTGCGGTTCCACATCTCCGGCACCTGCGTGGGGCTCGGCCCGAGCACAGCGGTGCCGGTCCAGGTGCGGCGCAGCGATCCGACGGCAGCCAATCAGGTGGCCGCCGACGTAGTGCACCAGGAGACGAAGCCTCATATTGAGGCCATTCCGGGCCGCACCCAGGCCTGGACCCTCTGCGGTTCGAGCCCTGCACTGGAGAGCTTCGCGGCGCCCTGTCGAAGGATGGTCCCCAAGGACCCGGGCCTCTTATTCTCGCCTTCGACGCGGGGATGCTCGACCCGGTCAACCCGTGCGGCTGCGCGGTGCGGCCGATCTTCCAGGCTTTCGGGATTGGACGGGCCACCATGTTCCTCGTACCCGAGATCGACGGGGCGCCCTGCCTGGCACGCTGAGGTGTTGAAGTGGGCCGGACCGGACTGGGGTAAAACTGAATAATGACGATTGCAAGGACGGTTCTGTTGTTTGTGGTCGCCGCCGCCGCGGAGATCGGCGGTGCCTGGCTGGTGTGGCAAGCCGTACGGGAGGGGCGTTCGTGGTGGTGGGCCGGGATCGGAGTCATTGCCCTGGGGCTGTACGGTTTCGTAGCGACCATGCAGCCCGACGCGCATTTCGGACGCATCCTGGCCGCGTATGGCGGGGTGTTCGTCGCGGGGTCCCTGGCGTGGGGAATGATCTTTGACGGGTTCCGGCCCGACCGGTGGGATGTCATCGGATCACTGATTTGCGTTGCGGGGGTTGCCGTCATCATGTTCGCACCCCGCGGAACCACATCCCAGTAATCCGTCTCCAAAATAGTTTATGCCTGTTCGTTCATGCTCTGGCGTATGTCGAATCATGCTCCGCACTTGGTGGTCTCCGATGGTCAGCGCGCCGGCGTTGGAGGTGTTGTCGAAATCGCAGACGGCGTCCCATCGTGAAGTGCAGCGGCCCAAGGTCCTGTTGATGGCCGCGGAGGGACTGGCCAATGAATGGACCGCGAAGATGGCCCGGACGAGCCCGGAGACGGTGAGATCGTGGCCGGCACCGTTCGAGGAAGAGGGCCTGGCGAAACGGGGAAAGGTTCGTGCCGGCCCCGGCCGTAAGCCCTCAATTCCGCAATCAAAGATCGATGAGATCGTTGATTTGACGCGGAACTCGAAACCGGAAAGATACACGCAATGGTCGGTGCAGACCATTGACGCGAAGACCGGGGCGTCTCCCCACGCAAAACCTTAGTTGGATATTTCACTACTTCACAAGCCACCCCTACTTTTCCGCGCGCCAGTCCGGTCCCCCGGCTCACGGTTGACTGCCCGGCCGCAATTCGCGGAGCAGCGCGTCGACGGAGGCGGCGAACCCGGTCCCGGGAGCCTGTGCGGCGACGGACACGGCATCGGTGAAACTATCCACATCACTCATTTGGGGCAATATCCCGACATTGAGCCCGGCTTCTGTCAATCGGCTGAGCTGGGCGGACCCTGTGGTCCCGGTGGACATGGGTACGCCACGGATAAGTTCGCCGCGGGGTTCGCGCATGGCCAGTGCCCAGAAACCGCCGTCTGTGGCCATGCCAATCCATGCATCGTGCACCGGTGCGGGGCGGCCCCAATCGTGCAGCAGCCGACCAAGATGGTTCCGGCTCAGCTGCGGGGTGTCCATTCCCAGGATCAGCAATGGACCCATTGATTGGTCACGGATGGCGGCCAGCCTCTCGTCCAGGCCGCCGTCGACCTGTGAGATGACCACGAAGCCTGCGGCGTCCTGCTCACACGGTGTGCCGTCCATCACCAGAAGCCGCTTGTCCACGGGAAACCGCCGGACCGTCTCCAGTGTCTGGCTCAGACTGATTTGGGCCAGGTCGGCAGCCTGGTCCGCTGTCAGGGGTGGGCAAAGGCGTGTCTTTACACGGCCGGGCAGGCACTCCTTGGCGATGACGGCTACTGTCAGTTGCATATCGCTCTTTATTCTTCTTCTTCGGTGTCTCTGACGCTTGGGGCAGCTGCACCCGAGCAGAGGTGTCGGGCGCTGCTGAGCTGGGCTGACATGTCCCGCAGGGCCGTGATGGTGCCCCTGATGGTTCCTGTGATCTTGGACTTTCCGGTACGCGGAAAGTAGGTGATGGGCAGTTCGGCAATGCGCCACCCGTGCCTGTGCGCTGCGAGGAACATTTTCAGGGAATAGCCGCTGGGCCGGTCCTGCAGCCGGAGGGAAACCAGGCCCTCCCGGCGGGCCCCGCGCATGGGACCGAGATCGGTGATTTTTTCCCCGGTGAGACGCCGCAGCCGCCAGGCAAGCCAGACGTTGGCGATTCTGGCGTGCACCGGCCAGGACCCGCGCCGCGGCTGCCGGCTGCCCAGGACCAGATCGGCCGTTCCGGACAGGACTGGTGCCAGCAGCGTCGGCAGCTGCGCCGGGTCCATCGATCCATCGCAATCACAGAATGCCACGTAGTCAGCGGTCGCGGCCCTCAGGCCAGCATGCGCTGCCGACCCGAAGCCGCGGGTTACCTCCCGGACCACCATTGCACCGAGTTCAGCGGCCAGCTCGGCGGACCCATCCGTGGACCCGTTGTCGGCCACGATGGCCCGGTATCCCTGGGGAAGCCGGGAGAGCACCCAGGGCAGGGCGCCCCGTTCGTTGAGGCACGGCAGAACTACGTCGACACTAGCTGCGGATCCTGATTCGTCCACCCTTTGACGGTAGGGCCTCGAACCGGTCCCGACTACAGGCAAACCGTGTGAACGCCGACAAATGGTTAGACCTCGCGCTTTGCCCGGCTGTTGCCGGCTGGTTCTCGATGCCTCGGGCACAGCGGCGCCCTCGGTTCTGACCGGCATGGACCTGCGGCCGCGCGTTGAGCCGGGCAGGGCCCGGCGGCCTGCCTGTCCGCTCCGGTGGGCGTTCGGTGCTGTTCAGATGTCGGGTTTGTTGCCGGCGAGCATGGTTCCGATGTAGGCCATGCCGAGTCCGGCCAGCAGCGCCGCCGTTCCGACGCTGCCGATCAGCCCGAACCACTGTCCGTAGGTGAGGAGGCGGATCAGGCCCAGGACGATCATCACTGCCCCGACACCAAGCAGTATCGGGCGCGATCCGAGCATGGTGCCGGCGAAGCCGATCAGGGCAAGAACGAGAAGAACCACCGCTTGTACCGGATTGACCGGCACCAGCTTGAGCGGGCCGTAGTCGATGAGCGCGAATACGGCGCTTGCCGCGGTGACGGCACTGAGTATCAGCGCCCGGCGCCGGGTTCCCTGATCCAGTCCGGCCCGGGAGGTGCCGCGGAGACCGGTCATGACGCCCTCAGTGCGAGCTTGGCCGGGCGGTTCGACGAGGTCCGCCACCGCGGACGGAGCAGGCCGTCGAGCCCCGCGGTCCGGCCGGCGGCCGTCGCAAGCAGCACGGCGTGCGCGGCGAGCATGAGGTAGTAGGACCAGTGCCATTCGTTGGGTGCGTTCAGGACCGACATGGTGATGGCCAGCGTCTGAAGGATGCCGATCGCGGCCCAGAACCGGGTAAGCAGGCCGGCGAGCAGGAAAGCGCCGAGGCTGAACTCGACCAGCAGAGTCGCATAGCCGAACAGTGTGAAGTTCGGCAGCACGAAGTACTGGACCAGCCAGGAGAACGGCGGGACGACGGGGTGCTCGACGGCGTCGCTGGTGAACTGGAAGAGACCCGTATGGTCGTTGCGGCCGAAGTCGGGGGGGATCTTCCAGCTGACGTTCTGGATCCACAGCAGGGCCACGGCAATTCGAAGGCCGGCGATGACGGCACGGGTGGCCGGCCCGGTATCGAGCCCTTCGTTGGGGGCGCCTCGGCGGGGCGGGGCGGGCGCGTTCAGCCTAGACACGACTGACCCCGTTCCAGCCTTCGTGCCGGACAATTGTGTTGGGCCGGCCGGACCACGGGCCACGTCGCTCTGTCCGCGGGTTCTTCGATGCTGTGATGCATGACTCATTTTAGCCCCCGGGGTGGTGTCCTGGCCGGCTGGCGAACCTTACGGTTGGCGTACATCCCAGCGGTTGCGGGGGTCCGCCGATTGACCGCGGAGGTGGCCCCCGCGCCGACGAGGATCGGGGGCGGTTGGTCGGCTAGGCGCAGGGGAAGAGTTTGGCGGCGGCGCCGGCTGCAGCCCATTGTTCGGCGAAGAGCCGGTAGACCTCGCTGAGCGCCGGTCCCAGGGGTTCGATCTGCGTGCTAACCAGGGCCCGGTCATCTGTCGCGGCGACGGGGTGCCAGTACACCCCGTCGGCGGTGACGGTGATTTCGGGGACCAACGATTCGCGGCTGAACTGGACTCCGGTGTCGGCGGCGCCCTGTTGCGCGAGGGGGCGGATGACCTGGTCTGCCCGCGGAATGCCCAGCCCGTCTAGGAAATCGTGCAGGGCGGCCAGATCGGTCGCGTGGGGCGAGGCGATCGTGGCAGCCACCCGGACCCGGAAACCCTCCCCGAGTGCGACACCGATGCCGGCCACCGCCCGGGCCCAGCTGCCGGCACCGCGGTGCCCGTCGTGGATCTCGGGGGTCGGGGAGTCCAGGCTGATCTGCAGGGCGAAGCGCTCGCGCGGCATCGTCTGCAACGCGCGAAGCCCGGGCCCGCGGAACAGCATGCCGTTGGTCAACAGCGTGGTGGGCAGCAGCCGGACACAATCCGTGACGATCCGGGCAATATCGGGCAGCAGAAACGGTTCGCCGCCGGTGAGGTAGACCTCCTGGACGCCCCAGTCGGCGCCCGCCCGGACCAGGCGGGCGATCCGTTCGACGCCGAGCTCCCGGCGCTCGGCCCTGGGTGAGGACGCTACACAGCAGTAGTCGCAGGCCAGGTTGCAGTGGAAGTTCGTGTACAGCCAGAGCCGGGCCCCGGGCAGGCGGTCCGGTCCCAGCGTCACGGCCGGGTCGGGCAGGCGGCCGCGGCGTATGACGACGGCGCCGGGACCTGCGTCGGTCCATGACGTGGTGATGAGGGTGTTGCCCGTTCGTTCGCACCAGCGCTGGACCAGGTCGAACTCGGTCGCGGAGCCAATTGTCACTTCACCGGTGGCACCCTCGGCCAGGGTTCCCACCATGCGCACCAGGTCCAGGATCACCACCACTTGGTCACCCCCTGTTCCTCGACGGCGGCGAACAGCCCGGCGTAGCCGTCCAGTTCGGGCCGGACCCAGCGCCGCAACCCCTCGAGCTCCAGGATCCGGCGGTGCTCGGGCCGTTCCCAGTCCATGGCCAGCAGCGTGTTCACCCACGGCTCGTAGCGATCGGCGGGCAGGGTGTCCAGGGCGGTGAACATGCAATGGCAGTACGGTTCGGTCTGCCACACTGCCTCCAGCGCCTCCGGCATCAGCTCCCCGCCGCCGATGCCTTCCCAGGTGGTGATTCCGATAGCCGCGACGTCGGCCTCGCCCGCGAGCACGGCGTCGATGGCGTCCAGCTCGCTGCGCCCGGTATCACCGTGCTTGCCGATGTCACTATCGAACCGCGTCACCTCCAGCCGGTCGACGTCCACGCCGGCCCGGGCCAGATAATACAGCGGCAGGATGGCGGCCTGCGCCGAGTCCGCGGACCCCAGGGCCAGCCGCTGACCGGCGAGGGCGCCCGGGCCGGAGAGCCCGCTCCCGGCGCGGGCGACGAAGACGGTCGCGAACCTGGTGTCGGTGTCGCGCATCGCCAGTGCCCGGGCCCGGCCCCCGGTCTGCATGACCGTACGC
>JALYYI010000148.1 GCA_030946705.1 Actinomycetota bacterium
CGGCTATCACCTTGTCAACTTTGTGGGCGACAGCGGCCTCAAAGACGTTGAACGTACCGTCCACCAGGACTTCCAAGGCCAGCCGGGGGTCTTCCGCGCACTGGGTGATCCGGATGGCGGCCTGATGGAAGACCAGATCCTGGCCGCAGGTCACATCGTGTACCAGGTCCCGGTCCCGCAGGTCCCCATCGATCAGGCGGACCCGGCCGCCGGCCAGTGCTTCATCCAGGTTGGCACGCCGGCCGCGGACGAGATTGTCCAGCACGTCGATGTGCGCCGCACCGGCTGCCAGCAGCTGGTCCACCAGGGTGGAGCCGATGGTGCCAGCGCCGCCGGTGACCAATACATCGGCGCCCTGCAGGGTGCTCATCGTGCTCCCTCCAGCTGGACCTCGTTACCCGCGACGGCGGTGGCGTGGCCGTCATCGCTGAGGCTGCGGCTGACCGCTTCCAGCACCGAGAGCACCCGGAGGCCGGAAGCGCCGCTGGTGCGCGCGGGGCGTCCCTCGCGGACGCAGCTGGCCAGTTCCGCCACCACCTGTCCCAGCGCCTCGCGTTCCGGCAGCGCCGGCGACCAGGTGTCCCCCAGCCGGTAGGAGATCGCGGAGGCCTTCCGGTCCGCCGCGGTCCGTGACTGACGGTCCAGGCTGACGCCACGGTCGTAGATGTTCAGCCGCTGCTGCGGGTTCAGATCGTCCCAGACCAGGGTCCGCTTGGAGCCGCCAATCACCATCTGGCGGATCTTGGTGGGGCTGAGCCAGTTCACGTGCACGTGGGCCATCGCGTCATTGGGCAGGCTGAAGGTCAGGTGCCCGACGCAGTCGCGGCCGGTTCCCAGCGGGTCCGCGCCGTGGGCCGAGACTTCGGCCGGCTGCAGTCCGCCCGGGAGCACGAAGTCCAGGATGGACAGATCGTGCGGGGCCAGGTCCCAGAAGACGTCCACGTCCGGCTGGACCAGGCCCAGGTTGATCCGGACGGAATCGATGAAGAGAATCTCACCCAGGGAGCCGTCGTCGATCAGTTCCTTCATCTTCAGCACGGCCGGGGTGTAGCAGTAGGTGTGATCGGCCATCAGGATCAGGCCCCGGGCCTCCGCCTCGGCAACCATCTCCAGCCCCTTATCCCGGCTGTCGGCAAGCGGCTTTTCGACCAGCACGTGCTTGCCCGCCCGCAGCGCCGTCATGACCACGCCATAGTGGGTGCGCGCCGGTGTCGCAATGGCCACCGCGTCCACATCCATGGTGTCCAGCAGTTCATCGAGGGTCTCGACGACGGCAACGTCGCCCACCGAGGCGGCGAGGCGGCGGGCCCGGTCCAGGTCCAGGTCACAAATGGCCACCAGTTCCCAGTCCGGGCTTGCCTTGAGGTTGCGGGCCAGGTTGGGCCCCCAGTAACCGGCTCCAATGACGGCGATGCGCAGTTTGGCGGCCGGCGCAATGTCATTGAGCTGACGGAACGGATGCGGTATCGAGACCATTTCTTTCCCCTAATTCGAGTGATTTTGACAAGCGACTTTGACCAGCGTTGTAAGCGTCGTTGCGGGCCTTTCGAACTTTCTAGTAGGCGCCGGTGGGCTGGCACATGGCTCTGAACGTCCGCCACATGATGATGATGTCGCCGGCGATGGACCAGTTTTCGACGTAGTACAGATCCAGCCGGACGGCGTCATCCCAAGCCAGGTCCGACCGCCCGTTGATCTGCCACAGTCCGGTGATGCCCGGCTTGATCAGCAACCTCCGGCGGGTGTGCCGTTCATACCCGCTGACCTCCCGGGCCAGCGGCGGACGCGGCCCTACCAGGCTCATGTGCCCCAGCAGGACGTTGATGAACTGGGGCAGTTCATCGAGGGAATATTTGCGCATCCAACGCCCGCACTTGGTGATCCGCGGATCGTTCTGCATCTTGAACAGCACCCCGGCGCCCTCATTCATGGCCATCAGGGCCCCAAGTTCTGCTTCCGCTGTGGTGACCATTGAACGGAATTTGACCATCCTGAAACGCTGGCCTTCCTTACCCACGCGCTCCTGGCAGAAGAACACCGGACCGGGGCTGTCATGCCTGATGATGAGTGACAAGACCAGCAGCACCGGCGAGAGGATCAGCAGCGCCATCGCGGATGCCGCTAGGTCCACGGCCCGCTTGAGCACGTGCTTGGCGCCGGAGTATTGCGGTATGTCCACGTGCATCAGTGGCAGACCCTCCACCGGGCGCCAGTGGATGCGTGGTCCGGCGACGTTCGTCAGTGTTGAGGCCAGGACCATTTCCGCCGAGTGCTCTTCGAGCCGCCATCCCAGTTCGCGGATGAACCGGTTTCCGCCGGGTACCGGCCCGGCCACTATCACCGCGTTTGCGCCCGTCCGGCTCACTGTCCGGACGACGTCGTCCGTCGAGGAGAGGACCGGCACATGCTGGCCGTCGACGTTCAGCCCTGCCCCGCGCCGGGCGCCTGGCAGCGCAGCCCCCAGAATCTCGTAGACGGCGCCGGACTTCTTGGCAATCTGTTTGATCACGTACCTGACATCTTCGGGTTCTCCGATGACGATGGCCTTGGAGAGGTAGTGGCCCTTGCCCTGTTCACGGGTGAGCCAGCGCCGGAAGACCCACCGGTTGCCCGTCAGCGCGATCAGCCCCGCGGGCAGTGTGGCTATGTAGAAAGCCCCTGCCAGTTCCAGCTTGAGGACGACCAGGACGATGGCCAGGAATCCAAAGACCCGCAGGCTTGCGGTAGCCACTCTCTTATATTCATCCGCCCCGACGCCGAGCACCTTGGGATCGCGCGTGTGGTAGACGTCAAGCGCCCCGGTCCACAGCACCAGCAAGACCACGGCCATGGCGGCACTGCGAGCGTTGTAGTCGTTGAACTCGAAGGGGTTGATGCCGTTGGACCGGAACAGGAAACCGGCACAAACCGCGAGCGCGATGAGCAGGGCATCGGTAACCTTGAGGCAGTTGCGCAGGAAGCGGACCCATTCGCGGCCGGAGGTCCGGCCTGCGATGCCGGCAGGGGAAGTGGCGCTGACGGTGTCCCGCGGCGAAAGCGCCGCCGGTGCCATCCGGTGCAGGCCGCGGGCTGTCCGCAATCTGAGGCTGAAGGGCGCACGCGCCGGGATCTGGCTCATCGGGTCCCCCCGGAAACTGTCCTGGACGCAGATTGAGTGGACTGAGAATGAATGGAGGGAGAATGATTGGACGCAGAAAGATTGGACGCAGAATGAAAAGAGCTGGCGGCAACTGGGGATAGGGCTCCGGTCCCTCGGGGCCCTGATGCCGCCAGCTCTGTTCGGGGAGTCCGCTGTGCAGCAGCGGACGTGTCAACTTTCTCCGTCCCGGTTGGGTTGACGAGCGCAACATTGGAACTGGCGCTGGGGGTGAGCGTGAACCGAGGTTCCCGCTCCGGCGATACGGCCGGCCGCTTCTCGCTGACGTTCACGAGACGCGCTGTGACTTCCGCCATTTGTGACCCCTAGTGCTAGACACCGGTTGTTGCATAACCCAGTCAAGCCGCCCCGGCGGCGCGAGGCACCAGTAGCCGGTACCCGACTTTCCTGCAATTTCCGGGCCTCCGCCGGCCAGTGGTACCTGGTTTTTTTCCGGTCGGCTACTCGGATCGTGTTCAAGTACTCGCATCTGCTGCGTCCCGATGGGAGAAAATACCCGCAGGTAACAACGAGTACGCGGTGAATCATTACATCAGCGCCCGCACTGCCCGCGTAGGTTGCCGTTCCACGCCAAACCGGCCGGCCTGGTGTGGAACCGGTCATGGGCACCGGCAGGGACTCTGCGGCGGGACCGTGGGACAATAAGGAAAAGCAAACATGTCCTAATCCGGAGGAGTGGCAAACTTGGCCGTAGGTCCAGCCCAGGTTCATCAAGCGGGAACGGCCGTCTTAAGCGCCGCGGAAGTATCCCGCATTCGAAACGACTTCCCCATCCTCGACCGCCCGGTCCTCGGCAAGCCGCTGATT
>JALYYI010000158.1 GCA_030946705.1 Actinomycetota bacterium
CCCCTCACCCCCCGCCAGCGCCCCCGACTTCCACCTGACGGATCAAAACGGCAAGCCAACAAGCCTGTCGCAGTACCGCGGGAAAGCAGTCGTCCTGTCCTTCAACGACGACCGGTGCGAGGACCTGTGTACGCTGCTCGCCCAGGACGTCGCCGCCGCCAACCGGGACCTCGGGCCGGCCGCAACCGATGTGGTCTTCCTTTCCGTGAACGCCAACCCGTTCCACCCGGCACCCTCCGATGTCAAGGACTGGACGGACAGCCACGGGCTCGCGGACGCACCGAACTGGATATTCGCCACCGGCACCCCGGGCCAGCTCAAGGACACAGCCGCCAGGTTCGGCGTCCCGGTGACCGCGGACCCGAAAACCCAGGATGTGGTCCACGGCTCCGAATTGTTCTTTATCGATCCGGCCGGGAAGGAAGTCGCGCTGGGGCAGTTCGGAACCGAATCCGCCAACACCGCCCCGTTCGCCCACACCATGGCCCAGATGGCCGTCGATCTCCTGCCGCAGGCATCAGGAACTGCCGTCGGCGGTCCCGAGCCCGTCCCCGCGACAGCATCAGGCCCCGGCTCCGCCGTGCTGAACGCTCCCGCACCTGGCTTCACCCTCCCCCAGCTCAACGATGCATCGAAAACCATGTCCCTCGCCGCCACCAAAGGAAGGTACACCGTGGTCAATTTCTGGGCGAGTACCTGCTCCGCCTGTGTCCAGGAGCTGCCCGCCCTGGAAACAGCGCACCGCCAGCTGGGCCCCGGCGTCGCGTTCCTCGGCGTTGATGTCGCGGACCCTGCCAAATCCGGTGCGGCGCTGGCCAGCAAGAGCGGCACCACATACCCGCTGCTCACCGACGCCAACGGCACCACCGCCGGAGCCTACCGCATCCCCGGGCTGCCCTTCACCGCCATTATCGGACCCGACGGGATGCTGCTGGTCCGTCACGCCGGCACCTTCACCTCCGAGCAGCTCGTCTACGTCATGAAGAATCTCCAACAGAATCCGAATTGAGACCCGGGTCTGTGTGCTGGACATGCAGGACCCGGCCGGGCGTGCACGCTGGCTGATGCCGCTCGCCCGCGTGGCATGCACGACAGGCGGGTGCCGGGGCGGCAGCTCCAGACCCTGCAGCACCGCCACGACGAGTGCGGCGGACTCACGGCCCGGACGTTGGTTCCTGCCGGCCGGTTGTCGCGGGGCCCGGCGAAGCCGACGGCCGGCCGGGCCGGTTGAGGCGTTGGCTCCTAAGCTGGAGGATACGCGCTGCCCCGGCGATCGCGACCAGAATCCCGCCCGCCACTGCGGCGATGAACAGCGCCATGCCCAGGGAAAGCTCGCCGGCCGCGCCAAGATAGTGCACGATCACGCGATCCTGGTTCTGCAGGATGAAGATGATGAGCAAGACCAGAAGCACCAGCCCCGCGATGACGGCAACCCAGATCATCCCGGCCCGCGTCACGTCCGCGGCCCCGGACGGGTCCGAGGACGCTTTCCGGGAAGGGGGTTTCGGTCTGGAAGGCCGAGGTTTATTTACCGAATGCGAGGCGGAGTGCGGTCCCGTCGATGGACTCGGCGCTCGATCAGCAGCCACGTTTTTCATCCCCTAAAACCGAAGCAATCCGTCCGTGCAGGACGGATGTATCTCAGGTTACTCCTCCCGGAAGCATTCGTCCCCCTGCCCGGTTCGGCCTGTGGTACGCAGAGGCCGCGGTCGGTTCCGTGAGGCCAGTTGGGCTCCGGCGCCGGGGCCGGACGGAATCCGGCGCCATCGGCCCGACGGAATGTCGCGCCTGCTGCGCGGCCCCGAGCCGGAGACTCCAATAGAATCGAAGCGGTGAATGAGCCGGCGCGGCGAAGGAACGTGCTGACTGACATCGACCGGGGGGGGAATGACGATGGTTCCGGTGCTGACGCTCGCTTTTGCGGTGCTGCTGCTGCTGGGGGTTCTCATTTCCGAACGCGCCAGCCGGACGGTGCTTTCCACTGCGGTGTTGTTTCTTCTGGGCGGCTTCGTGCTGGGCCGGGGCGTGCTCGATATCATCCCGGTGCAGTCCGGCGATCCTGTCGTCGGGGTTCTGGCCCAACTGGCCCTTTTCTCAGTCCTCTTCACCGACGGAATGAAAGCGGGGCTCTCGGACCTTCGACGCGTCTGGCGTTTGCCTGGCCGGGCACTGCTGTTCGGGCTGCCACTGACGCTCCTCGTCACGGCAGTGCTGGCCCACTACATTTCCGGGCTGCCGTGGCTTCAGTGTTTCTTGCTGGGCGCGGTGCTGGCACCGACCGATCCGGTGTTCGCGGCCGCCATTGTGGGGCGTAAGGAAGTTCCGGGACGCCTGCGCCACCTCCTCAATGTCGAGTCAGGCCTCAATGACGGATTGGCCCTGCCTGTCGTCCTCGTGCTGCTCGCCCTGGGTGGCGGCACGGACGCCGGAATCGGGGTACTCGCCGAAGAAATCGGCCTCGGCCTGCTTGTCGGCGTCCTCATCCCACTGATAGTCATCTGGCTTGAGCGGCTGCCGTTTTTGAAGGCAACGAAAGGACTCCAACCGCTGGTAGCGGTATCCATCGGCCTGCTCGTGCTGGCCATCTGCCTGGTCACCGGGGCCAACCTCTTCCTCGCGGCGTTCTCGGCCGGCGTCACGGTCGCTACCGCGGGTCCGGGCTTCCGGGAGGAATTCGAACAGTTCGGTGAGCTGGTATCCGAATTGCTTAAACTGGCTGCCATCCTCGTGTTTGGTGCGCTGATCACCCCGACCTTTCTGTTCGGGGAGATCGCGTGGACCGGGTGGGTTTTTGCCGTGCTCGCCATCGTTCTTGCCCGGCCATTGGCGCTGTTTGTTTCCTTTCTCGGCACACGGCTGCCCCTCAAGGAGCAGCTCGCAGCCATGTGGTTTGGTCCCAAGGGGTTCGCCTCGGTCGTCTACGGGCTTATTGTTCTCGAATCAGGCGTGTCACGATCCGACGAGCTCTTTCATCTCGTGGCGCTGGTCATTGTGCTGTCCATCCTCGCCCATTCCTCCACCGACGTCGTCGTCGCCAGGCAGTTTCAGGTCCGCGCTCCCCCGGCGCCGTAGTTTCCAGCCTGCACGGGGCTGGAGGGTTCCGCTGCCGGACCGGCGAAAGCGTCTGCGATTCCGCGTTCGGCCTGTGGCGGCAGGGGGAATCAGGGGATGTCAAGGCCGCGGGCGGCGGTCAGAGGAAATAGCGCAGCCAAAGGTAGGGCACGCTTATTCCTACTGTGACTGCCGTGACGATGAGTCCGTACTTGGTGAAGGTCCAGAACGAAATCGGCTGTCCGTGACGTTTGGCTATTCCGATCACGACGACGTTCGCGCTGGCGCCGACTGCGGTTGCGTTACCTCCAAGGTCCGCGCCGAGTGCCAGAGCCCACCAGAGGGGGTGGGCTGCTGCACCGCCTGCCTGGACGAGATCGTTGGTGATCGGGGCGAGGGTCGCAACGTAGGGGATGTTATCGATGACGCCCGAGGACACCGCTGAAACGATCATCAGCCAGATGGCAGCGGCCCCGTAATTATCGCCCACGAGGGCGGCCGCGGTCCGTCCGACCGTGTCCATGACGCCGAGGTTGACCAGCGATCCGACCATGATGAACAGGCCCGCGAAGAACAACAGGGTCTCCCACTCCACATCGCCGAAAACCTTCCGCGCTTCGAGGCGGGCCAGCAGGACAAGAAGGCCTGCCCCGAGCATTGCGACGATCGACGGTGCAACTCCGGTCAGCGGATGGGCGATGAACCCGAACAGCACCAGGCCCAGTATGACGAGGCATTTGATCAGCAGCGCCTTTTCCCCGATTGCTTCCCTCTCCTTGAGGGCCATTATTCGTGCCGCGCGCTCCGGCTGGTACCGGAACGCAGACCGGAACAACAGCCGGCACAGCACGATGAAGACCAGGAGGAGGATCGCTATCAGCGGGGCGAGGTTGATAATGAAGTCATTGAAGGTCAGCCCGCCACGGCTGGCGATGATGATGTTCGGCGGGTCACCGATGAGCGTTGCGGTGCCGCCGATGTTGCTGGCCATCACTTCGGCGATCAGGAAAGGGACCGTCGGGGCGGCGAGCCGTTCGCAGACGAGGAGAGTTACAGGTGCGACGAGCAGCACTGTCGTGACATTGTCGAGAAACGCCGAAAGTACGGCTGTGATGATCACGAGCATGACCATGATCGCGTACGGGCGCCCGCGTGCTTTCTTCGCCGCCCAGATGGCTAGAAACTCGAACAGGCCCGTCTGCCGCAGGATGCCGACGATGATCATCATGCCCAGCAGCAAGAAGATGACGTTCCAGTCAATGCCACTGTTCTCGGAGAAAAAGATGCCGTGGTCATCCGTCGCACCGATCAGGACCATGGCCGCTGCGCCGCCGAGCGAGGCCGTAACACGCGGTACCTTCTCCGTTACGATCAGGACATAGGCTCCGACAAAGACCGCCAGTGCCAGGACGATCTGCACGCTCACTCCGAACGGCTCTCCGGGCCCGTTCCGGCCCAGTAACCGAGGATGGCGCTCATGACCGAGGGGAGCGTGACGAACGTGGGGGCATCGTTGGCTGAACCGCTGACGCGTGCGATCTGAGTGCGGGCGTCGACCATCCGGGCGGCTATCTCGATCAGCGTGTCATCGGGTTCGATGGTCAGGATCCCGCGCACCGTGACGCCGTCGTCGTCCATCAGTTCCCCGATGGTACGTTCGTCCAGATGCTCCCACAGCTCTCCGCCGCCTTTCTCATCGAAGACCCCGGCCAGCCACGGGTCATCGAGAACGTAGTCCGGCAGCATGAGCTGCAGGACGTCCACGGCCGAAAGGATCGCGACCGGGACACCGTCATTATTGGCAACGACGAGACCGACGAGACTGCCCTCAGCAATCAGCCGACCGGCCTCCACGGCGGTGGTCTCCCTGCGGACAACGGGTAACGCAACCTGCAGGTCTGCGGCACGCATGGCAGCCCTCTCTGCTCGAACGACACGATCATGCTATTCGACCACGCATACCGGCACTTCCCCTAAGCGGGGGCAGATGCCCAGGGATCTGCCACCCCAGCGACGTCGAAATCATCGCGATGTTTAATCTTCGGCCAGTTGCGGGCCGGTTCCTTCCGGGCTGGTGGTCCTGGTTTTGTTAGCGGCCGGCGCCGAGTTTTCCGCCGAGGCGTTCGCGCATCAGGATGCTGGCGTCGTTGAGGCCGATGACGTTCACGTCCTTGCCGTGGTGGTGGTATTTCTCGGTGATGGCGTCCAGCGCGGCGATGGTGGAGGCGTCCCAAAGGTGGGAGGCGTGCATGTCGATGACCACGCGCTCGGGGTCAAGCGCGTATTCGAACTGGGTGTAGAGGTCGTTGGAGGAGGCGAAGAACAGTTCGCCGTCCACGACGTAGGTGGCTGTTTCGTGGCCGTCGACGGTTTTGACGGTACGTTCGACGGTGACGAAGTGCGCGACGCGGCGGGCGAACATGACCATTGCGACGAGCACACCGATGCCGACGCCGATGGCCAGGTTGTGGGTGGCCACGACCACGGTGACGGTGGCGACCATGACCATGGTTTCGCTCTTCGGCATGGCCTTGAGAGTCCGGGGAAGGATGCTGTGCCAGTCGAAGGTGGCGACGGAGACGAAGATCATCACGGCCACCAGGGCGGCCATGGGGATCGCGGAGACGATCCCGCCGAGCGCGACGACGAGGATGAGCAGGAAAACCCCGGCCAGGAACGTGGAGATGCGGGTGCGGGCGCCGGAGGCTCTGACGTTGATCATGGTCTGGCCGATCATGGCGCAGCCGCCCATGCCGCCGAAGAAGCCGGTGACGATGTTGGCCACCCCTTGGCCCCACGCTTCGCGGGTCTTGTGGGAGCGGGTGTCGGTGACGTCATCCACCAGCTTGGCTGTCATCAGGGATTCCAGGAGCCCGACGAACGCCATCGCCAGGGCGAAGGGGAAGATGATCTGCAGGGTCTCGAGGCTGAACGGTACGTTGGGGATGAAGAGCGAAGGAAGGGAATCGGGCAGCTGGCCCTTGTCGCCCACAGTGGGAACTGCGACGGCGGCCAGGACGGTGATGAGGGTGAGGACGACGATGGCCACGAGGGGGGCCGGAACCGCCTTGGTCAGTTTCGGCAGGCCGAAGACGATGACCAGGCCCAGGGCAACGAGCGGGTAGACGAGCCACGGGACGCCGAGGAGTTCGGGGACCTGGGACATGAAGATCAGGATCGCGAGGGCATTGACGAAACCCACCATGACCGAGCGCGGGATGAAGCGCATCAGTTTCGCCACCCCGGAGAGGCCCAGGATGATCTGGAAGACGCCGGCCAGAATGACCGCCGCGACGAAGTAATCGACCCCATGGGATTTCACCAGCGGGGCAATGACGAGGGCGATGGCGCCGGTGGCTGCAGAGATCATGGCGGGGCGTCCGCCGACGAAGGCGATGGTGACCGCCATCGTGAAGGAGGCGAACAGTCCGATCCGGGGGTCCACGCCGGCGATGATTGAGAACGCGATGGCTTCCGGGATCAGCGCCAGGGCTACGACGAGTCCGGCCAGTACTTCCGTCTTGAGCCGGCGCGGGGACATCAGAGTGCCCCGGACGGATTGGAGCTGTTCAGGAGTGAGGGCCGGGGCGGCCCCGGTGGTTGTGACGGCCATTTCCGGCTCCGTTCATGGTCACGAGGACACGCGGCAGTGGCTTCGTTTTTCTGGGTGGCTGAGGGCGCAGCGCCGCGCCGGGAAGAGTGGGAATTAGGCTTAGAGGTCGCACCCCACTCACTAAACCCTACCCTAACGTGATGGTAGGGTTTAAATCGGAACAGGACGGAGGCCCAGATGACAGCAAAGGCCAGCACCACGACCATGCACATCGGTGAACTAGCAGACAGGACCGGGCTGTCCCTGCGGACCATCCGGCACTACGACGAGGTCGGATTGCTTCCCGCCACCGCCCGCACCGACGGCGGCTTCCGGGTGTACACGGAGGATGACTTCGAACGCCTCATGGTTATCAAGGCGATGAAACCACTTGGGTTCTCGCTGGAGGAAATGGCCGAGATCCTCAGCATCCTGGCCACACCGGACAGCCAAGCGCCAAGCAGCGGAACGGCCGGCAGGTTGGCGGAGTTCCTGGCGAGGGCCGTCAACGAGCGGGCAAAGATGGCGCGCAACCTGGCCCAGGCGGACGAGTTCATTGAGGGGCTCGGCGGGCACAGCTGACAGACTGTGAGTGCAGGGCTGCCGAATGGCCTCTTCCCAGCACGCACCCCATGGGCGCTGGAGCTCCGGCGCGGCGCAAGCACCGGTGTAGGGTCGTGCGCCCTACATGGCGACCTCCACGAACCCGTCCACCACGCGGGCCGAGTAGATCCCCAGCGCCAGCTCCGGCTCGCCGAAGCACTCCCCCGTCCGCAGATCGTAGACCTCCTTGTGCAGGGGTGAGGCGATGGTGGGCCGCCGCCCGCGGGAGCCAACGATCCCGCGGGCCATCACATTGGCCCTCGTCGCGGGATCCGTATGCGAGACAGCAAACACTTCATCGCCGCCGGTGCGGAACAAGGCCACCTGGCGTCCGGCGACCAAGGCAGCCTCACCCCAGGCCTCGTCCAGGTCATCGAGCCGGCACACGCGGTGCCAGTCCGGCCGGCCCCCGGAAAGGACGCTCCTGAACGAGTCCCGCTCGGTGGCGGCTGCTTCAATCACCGTTGTCGACATGACGGCTTCCCTTCTGGGTACTTTGCTTGCGTGAATTGCTTGCGTGAATGCATTGCTGGCCCCAAATGTTGCGCTCCAGTGCACTCAGCCTAGAATCGCCTGGTTTCCGGTGCATGCAGCCCATGTATCGGAAAGGTAAAAGAGACCTCACCGGCCCCGAAACACGTCCGTGATGCAGAAGTTAAGGTGACGAAACATAGGGGAAACGGCAGGGAAACTGCGGCGCCCTAGCCTGAGATAACAGGCCGCGGGGCATCCCGCCACCCGATCGAAAGGCGCAACCGTGACCCGAGACATGTCATCCCTCCCCGATTCTGGCCGGCGACCCCGTCGGATCGTCGTCGCCGGCGGTGGCCCGGCGGCCCACCGCTTCACCGACGCCATGCATGCCCGGGGGCTCGACGGCTTCCAGGTCACGGTACTGACCGAGGAGGCCCACCTGCCCTACGACCGCGTTGCGCTGAGCAGGGCCCTGACGGACGACGGCGTCGACCTCACCTTGGGCAAGGCCGCCATGTGGGACCATGAGGCCCTGGTGCTGCGCACCGGCGAGCGCGCTGTCGGAATCGACGTCGCCAACCGCCGGGTCACCACCCGGAACGTCGGCTCCGGTGTGCGGCCCGGAGCGGCCGACGGCGGTGCGGGGCCGGCTGGCGCAGCACATCCCCCTACCGGCTTCAACAGCTACGAATACGACGAGCTGGTTGTCGCCACGGGATCGGATGCAGCCCGGCTTCCAATCCCCGGCGCCGAATTCAGCCACGTTTACCGCACTCTGGATGATGTGTGGTTCCTCAATCGCGAGGTCGCCCGGCTGAGGGAACAACTAGGCCGGCCGGTCCGGGCCGCGGTGATCGGCGGAGGCCTGCTCGGCCTCGAAGCGGCGGCCGGGCTGCAGCAGCTCGGCGCCGAGTCGGTGGTCATTAACGGCGCCGGCTGGCTGATGAACACCCAGTTGGACGAGGGTGCGGGACAGGCCCTGGGCCGGCTGGTCCGGGCCAAGGGCCTGGAGATCCAGGGCGGCGTTTTCCCGGCCGGCATCGAAACACTGGAAACCGGCGGACCCGGCCACGGCAGTACCGTGACCACGGTGAGCGGTGTCCTGATGGCGGACGGCCGCACCATTCCCGCGGACCTGGTGGTGGTGGCCATCGGGGTGAAGCCCCGCGATGAGCTCTTCCGTAAATCGCCGGGGTCCGCCAATGATGCAAACACCCCCCGCGCCGCCCTGGAACCCTTCTCACTCGGCCCGCGCGGCGGCGTCGTGATCGGCAACGACTGCTCCACGGCGGTGCCCAACGTCTGGGCCATCGGTGAAGTCGCCAACTTCGGCGGCATGTGTCTGGGCCTGGTTGCGCCGGCCAACACGATGGCGGAAATCGTCGCGGACCGGCTGCATGGCGGCGCAGCAACGTTCCCCGGTTTCGACACGGCCACCAAGCTCAAGCTCTCCGGCGTGGACGTTGCCAGCTTCGGCGATGCCTTCGCCCGGACCGAAAACAGCCTGGAAGTGGTTTATGCGGATCCGGCCCGCGGCGTCTACCAGAAGATCGTCACCACCGACGATGCCAAAACCCTGCTGGGTGGCATCTTCGTCGGGGACGCCACGCCCTACAGCAGCCTGCGCCCGCTGCTTGGCCGCGAACTCCCCGCCGAGCCCGGTGCCTACCTCTCCGCGGCCGGCGCCGGGGATGCGCCGGAAACCGAGCTGCCGGACGAGGCAATCCTGTGCTCCTGCAACAACGTCCCGGCCGGCACCATCCGGGACACCATCCACGCCACGGGCTGCCGGGAGGGCCAGGAACCGGTCCAGGACCTGCCGGGGCTCAAGGCCTGCACCCGGGCCGGAACCCAGTGCGGCTCCTGCGTCCCGCTGCTGAAGAAACTGCTGGAAGGGGAGCTGACCAGATCCGGCGTCACCGTCTCCAAGGCGCTCTGCGAACACTTCAGCATGTCCCGCGCGGAGCTCTTCGAGGCGGTCCGTGCCCTGGAGCTGACCTCCTTCCATGACATCCTGGCCCGCTTCGGCAGCGCCGATCCCGCCGCACCCACCAGCGGCTGCGACATCTGCAAGCCGACGGTGGCCTCCATCCTGGCCAGCCAGCACAGCGGATACGTGCTCGACGACGGCCGCGGCGCGCTGCAGGACACCAATGACCGCGCGTTGGCCAACATGCAAAAGGACGGCACCTACTCGGTGGTCCCGCGCATCCCCGGCGGCGAAATCACCCCGGAGAAGCTGGGCGTGATCGCCACGGTGGCCAAGGACTTCGGCCTGTACACCAAGATCACCGGCGGCCAGCGCATCGACATGTTCGGCGCCCGGCTGGAGCAGCTGCCGGAGATCTGGAAAATCCTGGTGCAGGCCGGCTTCGAATCCGGCCAGGCGTACGGCAAGTCGCTGCGCACGGTGAAGTCCTGCGTGGGGTCCACCTGGTGCCGCTTCGGCGTCCAGGACTCGGCGTCCATGGCCATCAACCTGGAACTGCGCTACCGCGGCCTGCGCAGCCCGCATAAGCTCAAGCTCGGCGTCTCCGGCTGCGCCCGCGAATGCGCGGAGGCGCGCGGCAAGGATGTCGGCGTGATCGCCACCGCGGACGGCTGGAACCTCTACGTCGGGGGCAACGGCGGGGCGCAGCCCGCGCACGCCCAGCTGCTCGCCAAGGACCTCGACGACGCCACGCTGGTGAGCTACATCGACCGCTATCTGATGTACTACATCCGCACTGCGGACCGGCTGCAGCGTACGGCCCGCTGGCAGGAGGAGCTCGACGGCGGCCTGGCGCACGTGATCGACGTGGTCGTTAACGATTCGCTCGGCATCGCCGCCGATCTGGAAGCGGCGATGTCCAGGCATGTCGGCAACTATGAGGACGAGTGGGCTGCGACGCTGCGGGATCCCGAACGGCTGCGCCGCTTCCGCTCCTTCGTCAACGCACCCAGCACGCCGGACGATTCGATCGCCTTCGTACCCGAGCGCGGACAGATCCGCCCGGCCACGGCAGCGGAAAAGCAGTCCGTCCTGATCGCCACCAGCATCGGCATCCGCCCCGGCGCGGGGTCCGGCCCGACCGGCGCAACCGTCCCGGCTGAACCTGCCGAATCCGGCGCCGGAGCCCGGACCGTGGAAAGCGGGGTCCGCTGATGCAGTTCCAGGCCGATCTTTCCGGCCAGCCGGTCCTGGTGACCGGATCCGCCGTCGCCGCACGCCGTGCCGTCCGCCGCTACCTGGCCGCCGGTGCGGAGGTCCGCACCATCGAGTGCCCCGCCCATTTCCGCACCGCCGTGCTGGATGAGGTCATCCTGGTGGCGGCGGTCGACGACGGCGATCCGGCCTGGGCGCCGCTGGCGCAGGCCTGCCGGCTGCACGGCGTACTGCTGGTGCGCGAGCCGGCCGCAAAGCCGGGACGCACGGTCACCCTGGTCGGTGGCGGACCGGGCCCGACGGACCTGATGACCACCCGGGCGCTGGAGGCCCTGCGCGAGGCGGACGTCATTTATTACGACAAGCTGGGACCGCAGCAGGACCTGGACGAATTGGCTCCCGGTGCGCAGCTGATCGACGTCGGCAAGACCCCCGGCCACCACCCGGTCAGCCAGGCCGAGATCGAGCGGCTGATGGTGGCCAGCGCCCGGCTCGGCCACCGGGTGGTCCGGCTCAAAGGCGGCGATCCCTTCGTCTTCGGCCGGGGTGGCGAGGAGACGGCGGCCTGCGTGGCCGCAGGGCTCCCCGTCACCGTGATTCCGGGGATCAGCAGCGCCATTTCGGTGCCGGCCGCGGCGGGAATCCCGGTCACGCACCGCACCGTCAGCCACATGTTTACGGTGCTCTCCGGCCACGCACCGTTGACGGATCAGGAGCACGAACACCTGGCCGGGCTGGGCGGGACCATCGTGGTCCTGATGGGCATCGGCACCCTGCCCCAGCTCACCGCGGGGTTGCTGCGCGCCGGCATGCGGCCGGACATGCCCGTCGCCGTCGTCGAGCGCGGATACCGGCTGGACCAGCGCACCACGATCGCGGATCTGGGTAGCATTGTCACGGCCGCCGCGAAATGCAGCAGCCCCGCCGTGGTGGTGATCGGCGACGTCGTCTCGGTCGGCCAGGCCCACGGCGTGCAGACGGAAATCGACAGCCTGACCGCCCTACTGCATGACTGACCTTCTGAACTGCAGACCTTATGAACGAGAGAGAGGAGCCCGCCATCTCCCGCCACCCCGCCGCTGAACCGGCCGCCGTCGAACCCGCCGGACCGGTCGAACCCGCCGGACCGGTCGAACGCGCCGAACCGGCCGCCGTCGAGCCGGCGGCTGCCGGCTTCTCGCTGGCCGGCTTCCGCGTCGGCGTCACCTCGCACCGCCGCTCACAGGACCTGATCGACGCCCTGGAGCGGCGCGGGGCCGAGGTGCTGCACGCGCCGGCGCTGAAGATTGCCCCGGTGGATGAGGACCTGCCGCTGATCGAAGCCACCCGGGCCGTCATCGCCGCCCGGCCGGAGGTACTGTTGGTGACCACCGCCTACGGGCTGCGGCGCTGGTGCGAGGCCGCGGACGCGTCCGGGATCGGCGAGGAGCTGCTGCGCGTGCTGGCCGGCGCCCGGATATTCGTGCGCGGGCCCAAGGCCCGCGGCGCCGTCCGTGCGGCCGGGCTGAACGACGTCGGCATCAGCGCCGATGAGACCACGGCCACGCTGGTGGACATGCTGCTGGCCGACGGCGTCAGCGGCAAGAAGGTGGCGGTGCAGCTGCACGGCTACACAGATGTGTCGCAGCTGGAGCGGCTGCGCCGGGCCGGGGCCACGGTCCTGACCGTCACGCCGTACCGCTGGGTGCGGCCGGAGGGGCCGGACCCGCTGCCCCGGCTCATCGAGACGGCGTGCAGCCAGGACCTGGACGTTGTCACCTTCACCAGCGCGCCCGCCGTCGACGCGCTGTGGAGCACCGCCCGCGAGATGGGGCTGTACCGGGAGCTGATCGCCAGTTTCCGGACCGGGGTGGTGGCCGCCGCCGTCGGGCCCGTCACGGCCAAGCCGCTGCTCGAGGCGGGCATTACCCCGCTGGTGCCCGAGCGCTACCGGATGGGCGCGCTGATCCGGCTGGTGTGCGAGCATCTGGCCCGCAACCACGTGCGGACGCTCGCCACCCGGGCCGGGCAGGTGGAGCTGCGCGGCCGGGCACTGCGGATCGACGGCGTGCCGGTGCAGCTGGCCCCCGCGCCGATGCTGCTGCTGCGGGCGCTGCTGGGCGCGGGCGGATCCGTGCTCTCCCGCGACGAACTGGCCAGCCTGCTGGACCACCGCGGCGCCGAACACGCCCTGGACATGACGGTCAGCCGGCTGCGCGGCTCGCTGCCGGATGCCTCACTGGTGGAGACAGTGGTCAAGCGCGGCTACCGGCTTCGCCTCTGACGCCCGGTGGCCGAGCCCGTGGGACCCGCATCCGCCATTGTGGGACCATGGGAGTCACGATTCCTACCGGAAGGCCACACCATGACCTCTGTTTCCGGCGGCGCCCCCGCCCCCAGCGGTGCACACCCCCAAGCCTCAGAGATTGCCGCTTACATCGACCACACCATCCTCAAGCCGGAGGCCAGCGAGGCCGACGTCCTGAAGGTCTGCGCCGAAGCCGCGGCGTACAAGTTCAAATCCGTCTGCGTGAACCCCATCTGGGTCAAGACGGTTCACAACGCGCTCAAGCGCAGCGGCGTACTGACCTGCTCCGTGATTGGTTTCCCGCTCGGCGCCACGCCAACGGACGTCAAGGTCTTCGAGGCCCGCGGTGCCACGCTGGATGGCGCAGACGAGATTGACATGGTCATCAACATTGCCGCGGCCCGGGGGTTGGACAAGGGCGCCCTGGTGGACGATATCTCCGCCGTCGCCGAGGCCGCCCATGCCGCCAATGCCATCCTGAAGGTCATCATTGAAACCTCCCTGCTGAACGAGGAGCAAAAGGTGCTGGCCTGCCGGGCAGCCGTTGAGGCCGGAGCGGATTTCGTTAAAACGTCAACGGGCTTCAACGGCGGCGGAGCCACCGTCGAGGACGTCGCGCTGATGCGCGCCACCGTCGGACCGGACCTGGGAGTCAAGGCCTCCGGCGGCGTACGCACCTTGGCCGACGCCCAGGCGATGATCGCTGCCGGCGCCACCCGGATCGGCGCCAGCTCGGGAATCGCCATCGTCAATGGTGGGCAAGCCGGCACTTCGTACTAAGATTTTGGTTGGAACCGTTGCCGGCCCGCCGCTTGTCTGCGGCGCAGGCCGGGGATAATGAAGCGAACCCCTCGGGGTCAGGGAAGGAACACCATGGCACACCGTGAGCTTGAGCGCGAGAACAGCCTCGGATCGAGCATCGTCCTCTTTCTCATCGCCTTCGTGCTTTTCCTGGCCGGCATCTATTCCTTCTCCTTCATGACCTTGCAGAACGTCTGGCCCTGCGCCCTGGCACTGCTGCTGATCGGCCTGGCGTTCTTCATCCCGATGACCTTTATGGGGCGTTCGGACTCCGCCGGCGAATAGACCCGCTCCGCAACTGCCCCGCAGTAAGTGCACGCAAACCAGCCGTTTGGTGCACTAACTGCGGGGCGGTTTCAGAATCCGGTCGGAGAATATGCCGCTCTTAGGTGCGCGCACCTCAGCTGACCGTCACGACGAATTTGCCGAGCACATGGCCCTGTTCGCTCTTCGCATGCGCCGCAGCGATGTTCTCCAGTGAAAAGGCTTCCGCGACCGGCATCCGGAATTTTCCGTGCTGGAACAACGCTGCCGCTTCGGCGCGTGCTTCCGGCGCATGGCCCGGCCCCTGGCCGCCGCTGAACCGCACGCCGTACTCGCCGGCCCTGTTGTCGGCGATCGTGATGACCTTCCCGGCATCGCCCGTGAGTTCAATAAGCTCCGGCAGGACCCCGGAGCCCACCGCGTCGAGGGCGACGTCCACGCCGTGCGGGGCAAGCTCCCGCACACGGTCTACTAGACCGGGGCCGTACGTCGTCGGGACTGCGCCCAGTGAGCGCAGAAACCGGTGGTTTCCTTCACTGGCGGTGCCGATGACGCTCGCGCCATCGGCCAGTGCGAACTGGACGGCGGCCAGGCCCACGCCCCCGGCGGCGCCGTTGACGAGGATGGTCTCGCCGGTCTCCAGGGGCAGGAGATTCAAGGCCCGGCGTGCGGTTTCGGTGGACATCGGATATCCGGAAGCCTCTTCGAAGGACAGCCCTTCCGGCTTCTCCGCCCACTCGGACAGCACCGCGTACTGGGCCGCGGCACCCGTGGCCGTGCTGCCGAAGACCTCGTCGCCGACGGCGACTCCCTCCACACCGTCGCCGACCTCGTCCACGACACCCGAGGCGTCCATCCCCACGCCGGCGGGAAGACCTATTGGCATGAAGGCTGCCAGCGCCCCGCTGCGAAGCTTCCAGTCAAAGGCATTCACGCCCGCCGCACGGACGGCAATGCGGATCTGGCCCGGGCGGGCGTGCGGCTCCTCGACGTCGACGACCTTCAGGACGTCAGGACCGCCATATTTTGCAAACTGGACAGCTTTCACGGCTTCCCCCTCTGGGTAGGTTCACGGCAACGCTATAAGGAGAACCACGCCCGCGGAGCCGGTATTCCGGAAGAATGCCGATGTTCAGTCGGCGAAAATGGCGCCCAGCACGTGCTGCCCCCACTCCAGCACCTCACCGTCCGCCAGGTCCCGTCCGCCGATCCGTGCGGTCTTTGGCTTGGGGATCATCACGGCGTCCAGCGCGGTCTTGACCATGGAGCCCGGATACATCCGCTGCAGCCGCATCACCTTGGACTCGGGCAGCTGCGCCGGGGCGAATTTCACGAAGTTCCCCTGCAGCGCCACGTCGGTCAGTCCGGCGGCGCGGGCGGCCACGCGGAAACGGGCGACGGCGATCAGGTTCAGGGCCGCTTCTGGAAGGTCGCCGTAGCGGTCCACCAGCTCTGCCAGCACCTCGCCGATCGCCTCCTCCGTCAGGGCCGCGGCCAGCTTCCGGTAGGCCTCCAGGCGCAGCCGCTCCCCGGGGACATAGTCGTGTGGCAGGTGCGCGTTGACCGGCAATTCGATCTTCATTTCCGCCGGCCGCTCCTCGGCCTCGCCGCGGTAGTCCGCCACGGCCTCGCCCACCAGCCGGATGTACAGATCAAAGCCCACACCCTGGATGTGCCCGGACTGCTCGCCGCCCAGCAGGTTGCCCGCGCCGCGGATCTCCAGGTCCTTCAGGGCCAGCTGCATACCGGCGCCCAGCTCGTTGTGGGCCGCGACGGCCTTGAGCCGCTCCAGCGCCACCTCGCCCAGCGGCTTATCGAAGGGGTACAGGAAGTAGGCGTAGGCCCGCTCCCGGCCGCGCCCCACGCGCCCGCGCAGCTGGTGCAACTGGGACAGACCGTAGTTGTCCGCCCGGTCCACGATCAGCGTGTTCGCATTGGAAATGTCCAGCCCGGTCTCAATAATCGTGGTGCAGACCAGCACATCGAAGCGCTTCTCCCAGAAGTCCACGATGATCTGCTCCAGCCGGTGCTCGCTCATCTGGCCGTGCGCCACCGCCACCCGCGCCTCCGGCACCAGCTCGCGGATGTGGGCGGCGGTGCGCTCAATCGAGGACACCCGGTTGTGCACAAAGAACACCTGGCCCTCGCGCATCAGCTCGCGCCGGATTGCGGCGGACGCCTGCTTGTCGGTGTACGCACCCACATAGGTCAGCACCGGATGCCGCTCCTCCGGCGGCGTGGCCAGCGTGGAGGTCTCGCGGATACCGGTCAGGGACATCTCCAGGGTGCGCGGGATCGGCGTGGCACTCATGGCCAGCACGTCGACGTTGGTGCGCATCTTCTTCAGCGCTTCCTTATGCTCCACGCCGAAGCGCTGCTCCTCGTCCACGATCACCAGGCCCAGGTCCTTGAATTGCGCGTCCTTGGAGAGCAGGCGGTGGGTGCCGATGACGACGTCGACGGCACCGCTGCGCATGCCCTCCATGGTGTCCTTGGATTCCTTGCCGGTCTGGAACCGGGACAGCGGCTTGACCCGAACCGGGAATCCGGAGAAACGCTCGTTGAAGGTTTCAAAGTGCTGCTGGGCCAGCAGCGTGGTGGGCACCAGCACGGCCACCTGCTTGCCGTCCTGCACCGCCTTGAACGCGGCCCGGACCGCGATCTCGGTCTTGCCGTAGCCCACATCCCCGGAGACCAGCCGGTCCATCGGGATTTCCCGTTCCATGTCCGCCTTGACCTCGTTGATGGTGGTCAGCTGGTCCGGCGTCTCCACATAGGGGAACGCCTCCTCCAGTTCGCGCTGCCACGGCGTGTCCGGGCCGAAGGCGTACCCGCGCGAGGCCATCCGGGCGGAATACAGCCGGATCAGTTCGCCGGCAATCTCCTTGACCGCCTTGCGCGCCTTGTTCTTGGTGTTGGACCAGTCCGAGCCGCCCATCTTGCTCAGCGCCGGCGCGTCGCCACCGACGTAGGCGGTGACCTGGTCCAGCTGGTCCGTGGGCACAAACAGCCTGTCCCCCGGCGCCCCGCGCTTGGATGGCGCGTACTCCACGACCAGGTATTCGCGCAGCCCCGGACCCCCGCCGGTCGAGCTTGTCGAGACCTTCCGCTGGATCAGCTCCACAAACTTTCCCACGCCGTGCTGCTCGTGCACCACATAGTCCCCGGCGTGCAGCTGCAGCGGATCGACGGCGTTGCGCCGCCTGGACGGCATCTTCCGCATGTCCCGGGTCGAGCTCACCGACGCCCGCCCCAGCAGGTCCGCCTCGGTGAGCAGCCCGAGTTTGAGCCCGTCAAAGACAAAGCCCCGGCCGACGGCGGCGGTGGTCACCTCGATGATCCCCGGCTGCGGCAGCTTCTCCAGCGAATCCACCCGGGCCGCCGGGATGTCCGCGTCATGGAACAGTTCGGCCAGGCGCTGCGCTGGACCGGGACCGTCCGTGACCACCACGATCCGCCACTGGTCCCTGACCCGGGAGCCGATGAACTCCAGCATCTGTGCGACATCGCCCTGGTATCCGCGCGGCTCCCGTGCCGGCAGGTTCAGGACGTCAACGTCCAGCACCAGTTCCTCGTCCGGGTTGAACGAGGTGATGGACCACCAGCTGAGCCCGGCCGCGAGCGCGTCGGAGCGCGTGTCGGCCAGCGACTTGAAGCTCGCCGCGGCCAGATCGAGCCCCTCCGGCGACGCCAGGTCCAGCGGGGCTACACCGCCCTCGGACGCCGTGGACCAGGCGGCCTCCAGGAACTCCTCGTTCGTTGATTCCAGATCGTGGGCCCGGGTGCGGACCTTCTCCGGCTCAATCACCACCGCCACCGAGCCCGGCGGGAACTGCGCGGCCAGCGGCACCATCGCCTCGACCAGGGCCGGCGCCAGCGACTCCATGCCCTCCACCGCGATGCCGCCGGCAATCTTCTCCAGCATTGCCGCGGCCGCCGGCATCCTGTCCTTGAGTTTCGCCGCCCGGCTCATCACCTCCGGCGTAATCAGGATCTCCCGGCACGGCGGCGCGTACAACACAGTTGGATGGCCGCTGCCCGGGCCCGCCCCGCTGGTCGAGCCCGTCGAGACCCCAGCCATATTCAGGGAACGCTGGTCGGCCACCGAGAACCAGCGCATCTGGTCCACCTCGTCGCCAAAGAACTCCACCCGGATCGGGTGGTCCTCGGTCGGCGGGAAAACGTCCAGGATGCCGCCGCGGACCGCGAACTCGCCGCGGCGGGTCACCATGTCCACTCGGGAGTAGGCCGCGTCGGAGAGCCGGTGCACCAACTCGGTGAAGGGCACCTCATCCCCCACCGAAATCTTCACCGGGACCAGTTCGCCCAGCCCGGCCACCAGCGGCTGCAGCACCGCGCGCACCGGCGCCACCACCACCCGCAGCGGCGACCCGCCG
>JALYYI010000192.1 GCA_030946705.1 Actinomycetota bacterium
GCCCACAGCGACCCCGACCCGCAGGCCCACACCGGAAAGAACAAAGAGAATGACTGAACACAACGTGCAGGATCACAGCGGCCACGGTGCGGCGATACTCATGCTGGAGGACGGCAGGACGTTCCGGGGGACCGGTTACGGCGCCGCCGGCACCGCCCTGGGCGAGGCCGTTTTCGCCACCGGGATGACCGGCTACCAGGAAACCATCACGGACCCTTCGTACGCCCGCCAGCTGGTGGTGCAGACGGCTCCGCACATCGGAAACACCGGCGTCAACGACGAGGATGCCGAGTCGCGCCGGATCTGGGTGGCCGGCTACATCGTGCGCGATGCCGCCCGGCGGCCCTCCAACTGGCGGTCGCAGCGCACGCTGGATGCGGAACTGCTCGCGCAGGGCATTATCGGGATCCAGGGTGTGGACACACGTGCCATCACCCGGCACCTGCGCGAGCGGGGGGCCATGCGGGCCGGAATCTTTTCCGGGGACGCGGCCGGGGCGCCGGAAGCGGCGCTGCTGGAGCAGGTCCGCGCCAGTGCGCCGATGGAGGGCGCGCGGCTGGCCGAGGAGGTCAGCGTAACGGAGGCGTACGCCGTCGAGCCTTCCGACCACGGCTGGACCGGCGAGCCGCTCCTCACCGTCGCGGCGCTGGACCTGGGCATCAAGACGATGACGCCGCACCGGTTCGCCGAGCGCGGCGTGCGGGTGCAGGTGCTGCCGGCCACGGCGAGCTTTGCGGACATCCGGGCCGTGCACGCGGACGGTGTCTTCATGTCCAACGGACCCGGGGATCCGGCCACGGCCGACGCGCAGGTCGCGCTGCTGCGCGAGGTGCTGGACGCCCGGATCCCGTTCTTCGGCATCTGCTTCGGCAACCAGATCCTGGGCCGGGCGCTGGGCTTCGGAACGTACAAGCTGCGCTACGGCCACCGCGGGATCAACCAGCCGGTGATGGACCGCCGGACGGGCAAGGTGGAGATCACCTCGCAGAACCACGGCTTCGCCGTCGACGCCCCCCGCGAGGGCGCCACGGAGGCCCCGGAGGAGCGCTTCGGCCGGGTGGAGGTCAGCCACATCTCGCTGAACGACGACGTCGTCGAGGGTCTCAGCTGCCTGGATATCCCGGCGTTCTCGGTCCAGTACCACCCCGAGGCCGCGGCCGGTCCGCACGATTCGGCCTACCTGTTCGACAGGTTCATTGACCTGATGCAGGCCAGCGCCGCCGGCAGGCCGGTCAGCGGGGCCGACGTCGACCACGCCACGATTGAAACGAAGGAATCGAACTAATGCCCAAGAGAGAAGACCTCAAAAGCGTCCTGGTGATCGGCTCCGGCCCCATCGTGATCGGCCAGGCCGCCGAATTCGACTACTCCGGGACCCAGGCGCTGCGGGTGCTCAAGGAGGAGGGCCTGCGGGTCATCCTGGTCAACTCCAACCCGGCCACCATCATGACGGACCCGGAGTTCGCGGACGCCACCTACGTGGAACCGATCACCCCGGAGGTGGTCGAGATGATCATCGCCAAGGAGCGGCCGGACGCGATCCTGCCCACTCTGGGCGGCCAGACCGCGCTGAACACCGCCATTGCGCTGGACAAGAACGGGGTGCTGGCCAAGTACAACGTGGAGCTGATCGGGGCCAACATCGCCGCAATCGAGCTCGGCGAGGACCGGCAGAAGTTCAAGGGCGTGGTGGAGCGCTGCGGCGCCGAATCGGCGCGCAGCCACATCATCCACAGCATGGACGAGGCCCTGCACGCCGCCCAGGATCTGGGCTACCCGATGGTGGTCCGGCCCTCCTTCACGATGGGCGGCCTCGGCTCCGGTCTGGCCTACAACGAGGGGGATCTGCGCCGGATCGTGGGCCAGGGCCTGCAGTACAGCCCCACGACCGAGGTGCTGCTGGAGGAGAGCATCCTGGGCTGGAAGGAGTACGAGCTGGAGATGATGCGGGACAAGAACGACAATGTCGTCGTGGTCTGTTCCATCGAAAACTTCGATCCGGTGGGCGTGCACACGGGCGACTCCATCACGGTGGCTCCGGCGATGACCCTGACGGACCGCGAATACCAGCGGCTGCGGGACATCTCCATCGCGGTGATCCGCGAGGTGGGTGTGGATACCGGGGGCTGCAACATCCAGTTCGCGATCGAGCCCGGCACGGGACGCGTCGTCGTGATTGAAATGAACCCGCGCGTCTCGCGCTCCTCCGCGCTGGCCTCCAAGGCCACCGGCTTCGCGATCGCCAAGATCGCCACCAAGCTCTCGCTCGGCTACACGCTGGATGAAATCCCCAACGACATCACGCAGAAGACGCCGGCCTCCTTCGAGCCGACGCTGGACTACGTCGTCGTGAAGGTCCCGCGCTTTGCCTTCGAGAAGTTCCCGGCCGCGGACCCGACGCTGACCACCACCATGAAGTCGGTGGGCGAGGCGATGGCGATGGGCCGCAACTTCACGGAGGCGCTGCAGAAGGCGCTGCGGTCGCTGGAGCAGAAGGGCGCCAGCCTGGATTTCAGCTCCATCAACGAGCTCGACGTCCCGGCCCTCATCGAGGCCTCGAAGCGGCCGACGACGGAGCGCCTCTCCCAGGTCCAGCGCGCCTTGCTGGGCGGCGCAAGCATCGAGGCGCTCTACGAGGCCACCGGCATTGATCCCTGGTTCCTGGACCAGCTGCAGCTGCTCAACGAGGTGGCCCGGGAAATCCGCACTGCCACCGCGCTGACCCCGCAGATGCTGCGCCGGGCCAAGCGTCATGGCTTTTCGGATGAACAGATCGGCGCGCTGACGCATAATTCGGAAGACGTGGTCCGCGGCGTCCGGCAGGCGCTGGGCATCCGTCCGGTCTACAAGACGGTGGACACCTGTGCCGCCGAGTTTGCCGCGTACACGCCGTACCACTACTCCTCCTACGATGAGGAGGACGAGGTCGGCCTGCACGCCAAGCCGTCGGTGATCATCCTGGGCTCGGGTCCGAACCGGATCGGGCAGGGGATCGAGTTCGACTACTCCTGCGTGCACGCCTCGATGGCGCTGCGCAAGGCGGGCTACGAGACCGTGATGATCAACTGCAACCCCGAAACCGTCTCCACCGACTACGACGTCTCCACCCGGCTGTACTTTGAGCCGCTGACGCTGGAGGACGTGCTGGAGGTCATTGCGGCGGAGGAACGCACCGGAGGGGTGATGGGGGTCTTCGTGCAGCTGGGCGGGCAGACGCCGCTGAAGCTGGCGCAGGCGCTGGCCGACGCCGGCGTGCCGATCCTGGGCACCTCACCCGCCGCGATCGACCTGGCCGAGCACCGCGGCATGTTCAGCCGGGTGCTGGAGAAGGCGGGGCTGATCGCGCCCAAGAACGGCACCGCGGTGTCCTTCGCGGACGCTAAAAAGATTGCGGACGAGATCGGGTACCCGGTGCTGGTGCGCCCGTCCTACGTGCTCGGCGGACGCGGCATGGAGATCGTCTATGACGAGGCCAACCTCTCGCGCTACATCACCAACGCCACGGAGATCACCGCGGACCACCCCGTCCTGATCGACCGTTTCCTCGAGGACGCGATCGAGATCGACGTCGATGCCCTCTACGACGGCAAGGAGATGTACCTGGGCGGGATCATGGAGCACATCGAGGAGGCCGGCATCCACTCCGGCGACTCGGCCTGCGTGCTGCCGCCGATCACGCTGGGACAGAACGTGCTGGACCGCGTCCGGACCGCCACGCTGGCCATCGCGGAGGGCGTGGGGGTGCGCGGGCTGATCAACATCCAGTTCGCGCTGGCCTCGGACGTGCTCTATGTACTCGAAGCCAACCCGCGCGCGTCCCGGACGGTGCCGTTCGTCTCCAAGGCCACCGGTGTGCAGATGGCCAAGGGGGCCGCGCTGATCGGCATGGGCGTTTCGATCAGCCACCTGCGCAGCGTGCACCACCTGCTGCCCGAGACGGGCGACGGCGGCAATCTGCCGCTGGATGCGCCGGTGGCGGTCAAGGAAGCGGTGCTGCCGTTCAACCGCTTCCGCACCCCGGAGGGGACCGTCGTCGACTCCCTGCTGGGGCCCGAGATGCGTTCCACCGGCGAGGTGATGGGCATCGACAAGCATTTTGACACGGCCTTTGCCAAGAGCCAGGCGGCGGCCAACAACGCGCTGCCCACCGAGGGGAAGGTCTTCGTTTCGGTCGCGAACCGGGACAAGCGTTCCATCATCATGGCGGTCAAGAGGCTCGCGGACCTGGGCTTCGAAATCCTCTCCACCGGTGGCACCGCGGACGTGCTGCGGCGCAACGGCATCCACGCCACCACGGTGCGCAAGGTGGCGGAGGGAACCTCGGCCGAGGGCGAGGGGACCATCACGGACCTGATCAACAACGGTGAGATCGATATGATCTTCAACACCCCCTCCGGCGGCGAAGCGCGCGGCGACGGGTACGAGATCCGGGCCGCCGCTGTGTCCAACGGCCGTCCGTGCATCACCACCGTCGCCGAGTTCAACGTCGCCGTGCAGGCCATCGAGGCGATGCGCTCCTACGCGTGGAGCGTCACGAGCCTGCAGGAGCATGCGGCCGCACTTAAAGCGGCCTTCGCGAGGGAGCCGGCCGTTGTCTGAGGCGCCCGCCGGCCGGGACCCCTTCGGGACCCGGCTGGCTGCCGCGATGACCAGCCATGGTCCGCTCTGCGTCGGCATCGATCCGCACCCCGGGCTGCTCAGGGACTGGGGCCTTAGCGACACTCCGGAGTCACTGAAGCGCTTCTCGCAGACGGTATTGGAGGCGGTTGGTCCGCTGGCCGCGGCCATCAAACCACAGGTCGCCCTCTACGAGCGGCACGGCTCCGCCGGTCTGGCGGTGCTCGAGGAGCTGCTTGCCGCCGCGGCGCATGCCCCGGTCCTCACCATCGCCGACGCCAAGCGCGGGGACATCGGTTCAACCATGGCCGCCTATGCGGACGCCTGGCTGCGGGATGGGTCGACGCTGGCCGCCGACGCAGTGACCCTGAGTCCGTACCTTGGCTTTGAATCGCTGCGGCCGGCGCTGGAGCTGGCGGCGCAGACCGGGCGCGGCGTGTTCGTCCTTGCCCTGACGTCCAATCCGGAGGGCGCCTCCGTGCAGCACGTGGGCGGAGCGGACTCGGTGGCGAAACGCATCGTCCGCGCCGCCGCCGCGGAAAACGGCCGTTACCTTTCCGGCACGGGGCCCGCTCCTGCCGGGTCCATGGGTTCCGTCGGGCTGGTGGTGGGGGCAACCGTGGGCTCCGCGCTGACCGAGCTGACCATCGACCTGCAGGAACTCCACGGCCCCATCCTGGCCCCGGGACTCGGCGCCCAGGGCGCCACCGCGGCTGATATGCGGGCCACCTTCGGGGCAGCCTATCCGCAGGTCCTGGGAACCTCCAGCCGCGGCATCCTGGCCGCCGGACCGGAGGTTCCGGCGCTTAGGGACGCGGCGCGGCGGACGCTGGACGGACTTCTGGGTTAGCCGACCCGGTCCCGGTCCCGGTCCCGGTCCCGGAACCGGGGCCCGGTCCGCGGCGCTGCCGTTGTATTGTGGCCGTTGTATTGTCGCCGGCACCGGGAGGACAATGGCGGCATGGGCGGACGTGCCACCGACCCCGGCAGGTCCTCTCGCAAATGAGGCATGAATAAGACAAAGTCAGTGTCCGGATCGCGACACCTTTCGTCGTACTCCCGGACCCGCCAGGACGGAGTGGACCATGGCCAGTTATGTGGACATCGATGGGCACCAAACATGGCTTGAGGACAGGGGCGGATCCGGTGAGCCGCTGTTGCTGCTGCACGGCGGGCTGAGCAACAGCGACGAGCTGCTGAACAGCATTGGACCCAGCCTGGCGAAGCGTTTCCGCGTCGTGGCCTTCGACCGCCGCGGTCACGGCTATACCGCGGACACCGAAGCAGCCTTCCATTATGCGGACATGGCGACCGAGACGGTTCGGGTGCTTGAGCAGGTCGTGGGTGGGCCGGCCCATCTCGTGGGCTGGAGCGACGGCGGGATCGTTGCCCTCCTTGTCGCGCTCCAGCGACCGGATCTGGTGCGCAAGCTGGTGGTCATTGGCACCAACTACCACCACGACGGCATGGAGCCCTTTGAGCTGGACCCGCAGTCCCCGGCCGTACAGTCGCTGAGCGCCGGGTACATCGAACGATCACCCGACGGGGCCGACCACCTCGAAGCCATCATGGGCAAGAGTTTCGCCATGTTCAGCTCGGAACCGACGCTCACGACCGCCGACCTGGGCCGCATCCGGCAGCCGGCCCTCGTC
>JALYYI010000194.1 GCA_030946705.1 Actinomycetota bacterium
GGTCCCGGTGGTCATGTTGTCCGGGAGCCCGGAGCCGGTGACGGCGCGGAGGTAGAACTCGGCCTCAAGGTATTCCAGATTGAGGGCGAAGTTCAGGATCGCCGAATCACTGGGCCCGCCCGAATCCTCTGCGGCCTGGGCCATGCTTGCTGCTGCACCTGAGGCCAGGATCGCCGCGCCCGCACCAAATCCGGCAACCCCTGCGGCCCTAAAAAAACGCCGCCGGTCCAACGCGTTTTCCGCGCTGCGATCGATGGCGTTGGTAATGAATCGTTGGTCAAACATCTTGGTTCTCCATCCATTTTCATAAATGGCGGGGCAGAAAACCTACTCGCGAGTCCCAACCAAGGACTGCCCGCGTCGTTAGGGCCTTTTTGGCCCAGACAAAAGTAGCGTACATCCGGTGGCAGTGTTAGGGGAAGGCTTCGGGCATCAGAAACGCAGGGAAACCATTCTGCGTTTTGTCTCCCGCCTGAAATTCGTCCTCCGTGGCGCTCTTGTCGCGATTTGCCGGCTGATCTTCGGAGCCGGCACCGCGCAGGCTGCCGAGAACACTTCCCCGGCCCCTGCACATCGCCGTCCCAACCCCTGCAATCCGCGGCCGGCCCGCTCAACGGCCTCCTATCCCCCGATCCGGCCCCCGCCTGCAAGCAGTCCTGCACCACACGCCGCAGCGCCGCCCGCAACCGGATTAGCCGACGGCCTGCTGGGTTCGGGTGTGGGCAAGGCGGTAGGAATCCGTGCCCGTTTCGACGATGTTCCCGCCGAAGGTGAGCCGGTCCACGATGGCCGCGCGGAGTCTGGCGTCTGCGAAGGTTTTGGTCCAGCCTACTGAAGTTCCCACTCGTTCGTGCCCGCTGTTTTGTCTGTTTAGGGTGCTGGCCTGCTGCCTTGGTTCCGGTCTGGCGTCCGCCCAAAAACAAGGCAGGGTGCTCCAATATGAGGTGGTGGTTTAGACGATATGAGGTGGGGCTGAGCTTCAGATTCCTGACCGTCCGGGGCGGCCGTTATCGCCGGGGCGTTCCGTGGCCGAATCGCTTTTCTCATCCCTGAAGAACGAGTTCTACCACCATTACAGCTTCACCACGCGGCAACAAGCGCGCCATGGGGTCATGAACTACATCGAGATGTTCTACAACCGTGGGCGGCCCCACAGCAACACCAGGGCCTGCAGGCAGCCACTGCAATGGCCAACATCAAGACCCAAAGCAGTCGCTCCCCGCTCCTGCCTGACCGAAAGAAGCTACGCTACTGTCACAGCCTTGAAACTCCGGAAACCCGGTTCACTATGCGCGAGGAGTACACCGGACCGCTCCCTGGCATGGTCTTCAAAATGATCCCCGACCTGGCGCCGTAATTCCGTCAGTTTACCGAGGGGCCCTGGCAACGAGCCGGGGGCTGAGTGGGATCCGTGCAACCGGCAGGACCCGACACTCCTAATTGCCGTCCTCAAGGGCGAACTAAGCGTCCTGCGTCCCTCGGCTTGTAAGACGGATCCATCGTCGGTGCCGGTCCGGGTGTGTCCCGGGCGTCCTCTCGCAGCCCGCACGGAGCGGCTCTGGGCGTAGCCGGTGGAATACTTCAGCGGCCTGGGGCCTTGGACCCGGTATGACTGCTATCGCAATCATTGGAGCGGGACCAGGACTCGGGGCAGCAGTGGCGCGGCGCTTCAGCGCGGAGGGTTTCGCTGTTGGACTCATCTCCCGCAACCAGGGACACCTGGACGCATTGGCCAAGGAACTGGCCAACGACGGCGTGCAGGCCAAGGGTTTCACCGCTGACGTCCGCGATCCGTCGTCCATCGCCAAGGCCTTGGAGCAGGTGAGCGAAACCCTGGGCCCCATCGAGGTGCTGCAATACAGCCCACTGCCGCAGAAAGACTTTATGCGCCCGGTCCTTGAGACCACCCCTGCCGACCTTGTGGGACCCATCGAATTCTCCATCTACGGACCCGTCGCCGCGGTGCACCAGGTAGTGCCGGGCATGCGCTTCCTCGGAAAAAACCGCGGAACCATTCTGTTCGTCAACGGTGGGTCGGCCGTCAAGCCGGGCCGCAACGTTACCGGCACGTCCGTGGCGTTTGCCGGGCAGGCCGCATACGCCCACCTACTCAACGAGGTCCTCGGCGACGAAGGCATCCAGGTGTCCCAGCTCATCATTGGCGGGCGCATCATCGTCGGTGACCCCGAGAAGGACCCCGACGTGCTGGCCGGGCACCTTTGGGATCTGCACACCAAACGGAACCGCTTCCGCCACCAGATCAGTGCCGACTAACCGCGCCGAACCCGGACCCCGACCCCCACCATCTCAGGAGACATCACATGAGCGCCAAGACATGGTTTATCACCGGTACGTCCCGCGGCTTCGGCCGGGAGTGGGCACTGGCCGCCCTGGAGCGTGGTGACTCCGTTGTGGCCACCGCCCGTAACGCCGACACCCTGGACGCCCTCGTCGCTGCCCACGGCGGCGCGGTGCTCCCGATCTCCATCGACGTCACCGACCGTGAGTCGGTCTTCGCCGCCGTCGCCCGCGCGCACGAGCACTTTGGCCGGCTCGACGTCGTGGTCAACAACGCCGGCTATGGCCAGTTCGGCATGATCGAGGAGCTCAGCGAGGCCGAGTCCCGCGAGCAGATCGAGACCAACCTCTTCGGTGCGCTCTGGATCACCCAGGCGGCACTGCCCTTCCTGCGCGCCCAAGGCAGCGGCCACATCCTGCAGGTCTCCTCCATCGGCGGGATCTCCGCATTCCCCACGGTCGGCATCTACCACGCGTCGAAGTGGGCGCTGGAAGGTCTCAGCCAGTCGCTCGCCCAAGAGGTCGCGGGCTTCGGCATCAAAGTCACCCTCATCGAGCCCGGCGGGTACTCCACCGACTGGGGCGGCAGCTCGGCTAAACACGCCACACCGATTCCCGCCTACGATCAGGTCCGCGAGCAGGCCGCCAACCGGCCCAGCCGTCGCGGCACCCCCGGGGACCCGGCGGCGACCAGGGACGCCGTGCTGAAGATAGTCGACGCCGAGAACCCGCCCCTGCGGATCTTCTTCGGCGAGGCCCCGCTGGGCATCGCCGCCGCCGACTACGAATCCAGGCTCGCTAACTGGAATGAATGGGAGCCGCTCTCCATCGCCGCGCACGGCGGACAGGGCTGAACTGAGGCTAGGGCGGCGGTGCCGGACCCGGTGCCGGCCGGAGGCCAAAACGTCAGGCGGCAACGGAGTAAAGCGCCTCCTGGAGAGCCACCGGTCGGGGACACCGGAGATGCTTCCAATGTCGCTGCCGGACAGCGCGTCCGGGATGGATGGACTCGGGTGCCGGAATCGGTCGGGCGTGGGTGGAATTCAAACGGCGGGTACTCCGGGACCGGCGTGATTCCTCCAACCCCACGTAGTCGTCAACACTCAGAGCCGCCTGAAGAATATCGTCGATCGCTTACAGTTTTTTGTTCGGCTCGTAGTTGGGCCCTCCACAGCGGACATCTGGGCATCTATACGCAACCTGGGCCTTCCAACCGGAGGGTTGCAGAACCAATCAATGAGACGCATGTAGGCCGCCAACGCTGGCGGTCCGACATGTAATGCTTCCGTGGCATCCAGCACCGCAGAGCGGTCGCGCCGTCGCCGATCCGGCCGGCAGGACTGCCATAACCGGGAGAATGCGGCCTGAAACAGATCTTTTGGTTGGCCGCCAGCGGTGCGCTTTAGGTGCGAGCCCCCCCGCCTCCAGGGTGAAATCATCGCGGTCATGCCAATGAGTAGTCCCGCCCCAATGGCTATCAGGGTCTCTACCAGCGCGCCTCCAGCACTGATCAGAGTTGGCCCGCCAAGAGCATTGAGACTCTCAATCACAGCCGTCGCAATCAACGCGGGCAGAGCACCGCCCGAGGTGAGAACCAGAGCGCGTCGAAGCGGAATCGATTTCTGAGTGCGTGCCCGTGCGAGGAATGGGACAACGACCACAACGACGAGCGGCGCGAAATGATAGGTCGTTGTCGGGTGGGTGATGGCCATGAGTACCCAGCCGAGCGCCACAGCGGAGGACCCAGCGACTGCTTCGAGTGAAACACGCCTGAACGCAGGTGCCCCGGAAGAACCTTCGGTATCGTGCGGATCGTCCTGTGCCTTTGTTCCGGGGGCGTGGGACGTCATTTGCGCGTCGTGATCCGGCGGCACAGGGCCATGAGCGGATTCTCCTTTGCATGGCCGGCCTGCCGGGTATGCACAACCCGGACGCCATTCCAGAAGGCTACGTGGTTGCGAATATGTTCGGCGGCGGGTGCTGGGCTCGGGAAGTACCAGGCGGCGTTAGCGTTCTTGCGCCCGTTCACCGAGAGCGTGTAGTACTTTGCGGTGCCTTTCCACGGGCATTGGGATGTCGTGGAGCTGACAGTAAAGTACTCAGACTTCAGGGAGTCCGGCGGGAAGTAGTGGTTTCCCTCCACACGGATTGTCATATCCGTCTCTGCCAGTACGACGTCGTTCCAGATGGCTTGATAGATGACTGTTCCTTCCGGGTTTGCGCAGGATGTACCCCGCATCAGAGCTTGAGCGTGCCCGCAGTGACGTCGGGTTCCGCTCTGCATCTACGCGGGTCCCCAGACTGACGGCGGCCCAATCCACAGTAGGCCGCCCGAGGCACGGAGATCTGTAATCTGGAATACACAGCATCCGGACCTCGCAGCGCTGGGAATAGAGTTGGGCAGGTCCCGAAACCGACTCCGATTCGGGACGCCATTCGCCCCGAATCTCACCGCCCGACGGCCCACGCCCGTTCCGGAGGCCACCCTTGATGCTCACCCCTGGGACCCTCATCCACTGCTGGGAAAGGATCCCGGGCCCATCACTGCAGGAGAGACCGGCACCACGTAACTCACGGATCATCCCGTGTGTGTCCCGGATCGCAGTATCCGGACGGGATCGACCCTAGAGTCGTG
>JALYYI010000210.1 GCA_030946705.1 Actinomycetota bacterium
TAAGACATATTAGGGTGGATGCATGACTGAATTCCGCCAGCTTGGTAAATCCGGATTGACCGTTTCCGTCGTCGGCCTTGGCTGCAACAACCTGGGCCGGCCAGGCACGCCGACGGAGACCCAACGGGGCACGGCCACTGTGATCAATGCGGCCATTGATGCGGGCATCACGTTTTTCGACGTTGCGGACACCTACGGCAAGACCAACGGTCTGAGCGAGGAGATGCTCGGCAAGGCGCTGCTGAAGAAGCGCGACGACGTTATAGTGGCAACCAAGTTCGGCATGGACATGCACGGGGCCAACGGGGTGGACTGGGACCGTCGTGGGTCCCGGCGCTATGTCATCAAGGCGGTGGAGGCGTCGCTGCGCCGGCTGGGCACGGACTGGATCGATCTGTACCAGTTCCACGTTCCGGATCCCCTGACGCCGGTGGAGGAGACGCTGGCGGCCCTGGACCAGCTGGTTAAGTCCGGAAAGGTCCGCTACATTGGCCATTCCAACCGGGCAGGCTGGCAGATCGCGGAGGCGGAGTTCACCGCCCGGGCCGGCGGCTACACGCCGTTCATCTCCTCCCAGAACCACTACAACCTGCTGGACCGCCGGGCCGAGCTGGAAGTGACCCCGGCGGCGGGGGCCTACGGGCTCGGCGTGCTGCCGTACTTCCCGCTGGCCAACGGCCTGCTGACCGGCAAATACAGCAAGGGCCAGGCTCCCGCGGGCAGCCGGCTGACCCATTCACGGACGAATCTTCTTCAGATGGCGGATTGGGAGCAGCTGGGCAGCTTCAGCGCCTTCGCCAAGGCCCGGGGACTGTCCGAAGTCCAGGTCGCGTTCTCCTGGCTTGCCGCACAGTCGTCGGTCAGCAGCGTGATCGCCGGCGCCACCACCGTCGAGCAGATCAAGGCGAACGCCGCCGCGGTGTGCTGGAAGCCGTCCACCGGGGACCTGTCCGAGCTGGATGGGATCTTCCCGGTGACGCCTAAGGTCGCGCTGTTTTCATGAGTCGCGCTGTTTTCATGATGGCCGTTTCGTGATGCCCGTCCCGGAGCAGCGGGGACTGAACCGCATCCTGCTGGACGTCGACACCGGGATAGATGACGCCCTGGAAGTGGTGTATCTGCTCTCACGGCCCGAGGTCCATGTCCAGGCCATCACCTGCACCGCCGGCAACGTGGGCGCCCGGCAGGTGGCGTTCAATAACCTGGCACTGCTTGAACTCTGCGGCAGGGCGGGCATCGAGGTGGCCATCGGAGCGGAGGTTCCGCTGGAGATTCCGCTGGTGACCACCGAGGAGACGCACGGGCCGCAGGGCATCGGCCACGCCGTGCTTCCGGTGCCGGCCCAGGCCATCTCGGAGCGCCACGCCGTCGACGTCTGGGTGGATGAGGTGCGCGCCCATCCGGGGCAGATCACCGGCCTGATCACCGGTCCGCTGACCAATTTTGCCCTGGCGCTGCGGCGCGAGCCGGAGCTGCCCGGGCTGCTGAAGGGCCTGGTGATCATGGGCGGTTGCTTCAACTACCAGGGAAACACCACGCCCACGGCGGAATGGAACGTCTCGGTGGATCCGCATGCGGCCCGGGAGGTTTTTGCGGCCTATGTCGGGCTGCCCGAGGAGAAGCTGCCGGTGGTCTGTGCGCTGGAAAGCACCGAACGGATCGAGCTCCGCCCGGAGCACCTGGCGCAGCTGGCCCGGGTTGCCGGCGCGACGCCGGAACTGGTGCTGCCGGAGCAGCCTGAAGGGCAGCCCAGCGGCTCGGACAACCCGCTGGTAGCCTGCCTCTCGGATGCCATCCGTTTCTATATGGAGTTCCACCGGCGCTACGACCAGGGCTACATTGCCCACATGCATGACGCCTTTGCGGCCGCGGTGGCGGCCGGGCGCACGCCCTGCCGGACGCGATTGGCGACGGTCGACGTCGAAACCTCCTCGCCGCTCCTGGTGGGCACCACGGTGGCGGACTACCGCGGCCTCTGGGGCAAGGCGCCGAACGCCCGGATTGTGGTGGCCAATGACCCGGAGCAGTGCTTTGAGGAGCTGATCGGCTCGGTCGGCGCGCTGGCGCGGGAACTCTACGGGTCGGCCGGGCAGCTCATTCGCCGAACATGATGACCTGCCGGATCGCGTTGCCGTCCGCGAGCTCGTCCATCGCCTCATTGATGTCACCAAGACTCACGCGCCTGGAAATCAGCTCGTCGACGGGAAGCACGCCATCACGCCAGAGCTGCGCGTAGTTCGGGATATCGCGGGAAGGCACGGCGGATCCCATGTAGCTGCCGACGATGGAGCGGGCCTCCGCAACCAGACCCAGCGGAGCGATGCTGGAGCGGGCATCCGGAGCCGGCAGGCCAACCGTCACCGTGCATCCGCCGGGCGCTGTCACGGCCACCGCCGTCTCGAACGCGCGCACGTTTCCGGCTGCCTCGACGACGATGGATGCCTTGATCCCCGCATCGAGGGCTTCCTGCGGCGAGTACGTGGCCCGCGCCCCGAGCGCTTTCGCCTTCACGAGCTTGGCCGGCACCGCGTCGATGCCGATCACGTCGCCCCTGCCAAGGCCTACGGCGGTGATGAGCGCCGCCATGCCGACACCACCGAGGCCGACGATCGCGATCGAATCCCCGGGTTGTGGGTTTCCGGCGTTGAGCACGGCGCCGCCACCGGTCAGCACCGCGCAGCCGAGAACGGCGGCAATGTCGGCGGGAATATCGTCGCCAACGGGTACGATCGAATATCTGCTGACGACTGCGTGGGTGGCGAATCCGGACACACCCAGATGGTGTGCCACGTCGCGCCCGTCGCGGTGCAGACGTACGCCGCCGTTCATCAGGACGCCGGTGTTGTTCGACGCCGACCCGACGCTGCAGGGCAACCTTCCTCCGGTCAGGCACCCGGGGCACGTGCCGCACCGGGGGAGGAAGGTCATGACGACCCGCTGGCCTACGGCGAGGTCTACGATTCCGTCGCCCAGCTTCTCAACGCGGCCCGCAGCCTCATGGCCAAGAAGCATCGGTACCGGTCGAACCCGACTGCCGTTGACGACGCTGAGGTCGGAGTGGCAGATACCCGCTGCTTCGATGCGGACCAGAACCTCCCCTGGGCCCGGATCATCGAGTTCCAAATCGCTGATAGTGATCGGGCGGCTGATCCTGTACGGGCGAGCACGTCCGATCTCTTCGAGTACTGCCCCTCTGATTTTCATATCCTGGTGACCCTTCCTTACCGAGTATGAGGTCTCATTTTAGGCTTGCGGTACTGGATGGCCCGCTGCGATGTAAGCGTACGCTGGTGCCTTGGTGCTCAATGTTGGGCACGCAGCAGCGAAGACGAGCGAAGGAGCTGATGGCATGGCGGTAGTCGGATGGATCGGGCTGGGGAACATGGGCGGACCCATGGCGGCGAACATGGTCAAGGCCGGGCACCAGGTACGCGGTTTCGATCTCAGCCCCGCGGCCCTGGCCGCAGCCCAGGAGGCGGGGGTCAGCACGGCCGGCAGCATCGCCGAAGCGGTGAACGGTGCAGAAGTCATCTTCACGATGCTGCCGAAGGGCGAGCATGTGCGGGCCGTCTACTTCGGGGAGGACGGCATTTTGGCCCATGCCGGCTTGGACACGTTGCTGGTGGATTCGTCAACGATTGACATCGGGACTGCCCAGGAGTTGCACGATGAGGCCGCGCAGGCAGGGTTCCGCTTTGTGGATGCTCCGGTTTCCGGCGGAATATCCGGCGCTTCGGCCGGAACGCTGACATTCATGATCGGTGGCGAAGCCGCTGCCATGCGCGACGCCAGCCAGTACATCGAACCCATGGCGGCTAACGTCATCCCGACGGGCGGCGCGACCACCGGGCAGGCGGCCAAGATCTGCAATAACCTCATGCTCTTCATCAACCTTGCGGCAGCGTCGGAAGGTGCGGTCCTTGCGGACCGCCTCGGCCTCGACAAGCAGGTGTTCTGGAACATCGCCTCGGTTTCCTCCGGCGACAGCTGGGCGTTGCGCACCTGGTATCCGATCGAAGGCGTCGTTGAAACCGCGGCTGTGAACAACGGTTTTGCCCCTACCTTCACCGCAGAGCTCGCCAACAAAGACATCAATCTGGCGATCTCCGCAGCGGAGGCCACCGGAACCCCGCTGGAAATCGGTCAGCATGTGCAGCAGTTGTTTCAGCGCGTCGTGGACGGGGGACATGGCAAAAAGGACTGCTCGATCATCGTTAAACTCGTCGACGGCACGCTGTAAGCAACGACCCGGCAACCCGGCGTCCCGGCCGGGACGCCGGGCGGCTAAGATGGTTAACTGCGCCAAGGTGACATAGGCGGACCGTTTCCGCACTCTCAAGGATTTCCGATGTCCTCCTCCTCATTGACCCTGCCCGCCTCTGGACAGGCGGCCCGCCGCAACCGCCGTCTGCTGGAAATCCTGGGCGGTGCGGCCATCGCCGCAACCTACATCTACCTGGTGCTGGCCCAGCCAGCCGACATCACCAATGGCCTCTCCAGCGGCTCCACATTGCTGGCGCTGTCCGGCTTCCTGCTCGGCACCGTGCTGCTGATTGTCGGTGTGCTCCCCACCCTTCCCACCTCGACGCTGGTGCTGATCCCCGTGGCACTGGTGCTGAACATCGTCCTTGGCCAGTTCGTCGGCAGCACGCTGGTGCCGTTCTATCTTGATTCCATCGGCACCGTCCTCATCGCGGTGCTCGCCGGTCCCGCGGCGGGTGCGGCAACGGGTGCACTCAGCGGCATCGTCTGGTCGCTGTTCAACCCCACCGTCCTGCCCTTCGCGGCCGGTGCGGCGCTGATCGGATTCCTGGCCGGGCTCGCGGCACGGTATGGCCTGTTCCGGCGGTTTTACCTGGCCCCGGTGGCGGGCTTCGCCACCGGGATTTTTGCCGGTGCCTTTTCGGCACCGATCGCCGCGTTTGTCTTCGGGGGCACCTCCGGCGTCGCCACGGGGGCCATCGTGAGCGCCTTCCGGGCGATGGGGGACTCGCTCCTGAGCGCCATCACCAAGCAGGCGCTGCTGTCCGATCCGATGGACAAGGCGATCGTTTTCAGCGTCGTGGCGCTGCTGGTTTATGCCCTGCCCCGCCGCAGCACCTTGCAGTTCCCGTTCGTCCGGCGCAACCGCGTGCTGGCCGGCACCAAGACCTCCTAGCGACCTTGATTCCCGACCCTCCGGCAGCTCCTGGCAGACTGAACCCGCTCACCCTGCTGAGCACCGCCGTCGTCACAGCGGTAACGACGACGGCGATCAACAGCTGGGCGGTTTCGGCTGCGGTTCTGGCGCTGCTGGCTTTACTGCTGACGGTGGCCGGGCTGGGGCGCACGGTGCTGCCCGCGGCCGCCGCAGTCATGGTTCCGTTGGGGGCGTCCCTGCTCCTCACGCACGGCCTGTTCTTTCACGAGGGCCGGACCGTTCTTTGGTCGGCCGGTCCGGCCCGCGTGACGGTGGAGGGACTCGAATTCGCCGCAGATATGGGGCTGCGCACCGCCGTTTTCGTGGTCGTGTTCCTGGCATTTTCCTTCAGCGTGCAGCCGGCGGATCTGATGGCGTTGCTGACCAGGTACCGGGTTCCGCCGCAGCTCGGTTTTGTTCTTTGTTCCACCCTGACCATTGCCCCGGCCGTCGGCGGACGCGCCCGCCGAATTGCCCAGGCCCAGCAGTCGCGTGGGCTGGTCACCGGTTCCGGAGTCCGGGGGCGGTTGCGGGCGGTGCGCCAGCAGGCGGTGCCGCTGGTGCTGGCCCTGCTGCACGAGGCCGGCAGCCGAGCGGATTCCCTGGAAGCCCGGGGTTTCGGCGGTCGGGGTCCGCGTAGCAGTTATCGGGAAGTGCCGGACTCCGTGCCGCAGAGGATCTTCCGCTGGCTCGCATGGACCACCCTGGCGGTGTTCCTGCTGCTCTGGTTCGGGCCGGGCTGGTTCGGCCCGGGTGGTGTCCGGTGATGCGGCTCAGTCTGGAAACCTTCCATTATCCGGGGGAAGATCGGCCCACCCTGCAGGGCATCGAGCTGGAAGTGGGCGCCGGCGAATGTGTGCTCGTGGCCGGCGGCTCCGGCTCCGGTAAGTCCACGCTGGCGCGGATCCTGGCCGGTGTAGTGCCGGGGCGGCATAACGGAGCGCTGACGGCCCGCTTCGAGGTGGCGGGGCAGAGCCTGGTGTTTTCCGGCGGCCCCGGCGGTACCGCGTCCTCCGGCGGCCCCGGCGTCACTGCAGTGAATCCCCGCATCAACCCGGCGGTCTGGAACCGGCATATTGCGTACGTGGGCCAGGTTCCGTCGGCCCAGCTCTCCACGGTCGCCGCCACCGTAGCGGAGGAAATCGCCTTCGCGCTGGAGAACGCCGGAATGGATCGCGGACTGATGAAACAGCGGGTCCAGGGGACGGCGGGCGCCCTGGGCCTGACGGGACTGCTTGGTCGCAAGCCGTCGGAGCTCTCCGGCGGGGAGCAGCGGCGGATGATCATTGCGTCGGCCGCGGCGCTGAACCCCGCGACCCTCGTCCTGGATGAGCCGACGGCGGGCCTGGATGCGGACGCCCGGCGCGCCGTGGAAAACGTTATCGGATCGCTGTTGGACCGCGGGGCAGGCGTGGTGCTGCTCTCACCCGGGCTGGGCGATGCCGGGCGCCTGGCCGGGCGGCTGCTGCTGCTCGAGGGCGGCCGGATGGTTGCGTCCGGACCCCGGTCCGAGGTGCTGCAGTCCACGCTGGCAGCCCGCCTTCCGGTGATTCCTGATCCGAAGGAGGACTCAGGGAACCTGTCCCGTGGGGCCCCGGCGCCCGCCCGGACGCCGGTTGTCACGCCGGCCTCAAGGCCGGCGGTCGCACCGGCCCCGATGCTGTTACCGGAAACGTCTGCGGAGCTCAGCGCCGTGGTGTACCGCTACGGGGTGCAACGCCGCCGTCCGTTCCTGACCGTCCGGAAGCCGGCCGGCCCGGTGCCGCCCAAGGTACTGGACGGCGTGGACCTCAGGCTCCGTCCGGGGGAGCGGGTGGCCATCGCGGGTGCGAACGGCGCCGGGAAGACCACGCTCCTGCGTCACCTCAACGGGCTGGCGCGTCCGGAGTCCGGCACGGTAAGAATCCTGGGCCGCGACATTGCCGGTGAACCGGTCGGCAAAGTGTCCGACGATGTGGCCTACCTGTTCCAGGATCCGCAGGACCAGCTCTTCGAACGCACCGTGGCCCGCGAAGTCGGCTACGGCGTTTCCGGCGCCGACCGCCAGGCACGGGAGGCCGCGGTCAACGAGGCACTGGAGCGCTGCGGCCTGGCCGAGGTGGCCGGGGCACATCCGTACGAGCTGGCGGCTTCGGCGCAGAGGCTGGTGGCACTGGCCACCGTGCTGGTCCGCCACCCGGCCGTGCTGGCGATGGACGAGCCCACGGTCGGGATGGACCGGGACGGCCTGGACCGGTTGGCGGAGGCGATCTCCGCGGAGGCTGCGCGCGGAGCGGCGGTGGCGGTCGTCACCCACGATCTGGATTTCGCCTACCGGCACTGCCAGCGGCTGGTCCTGCTCAGCGGCGGACGGATAGCGGCGGATGGGCCTTTTGCCCGGGTCTTGGAGAACTGCTTCGCAACCGGCGAAGCCTTCGGCGTGCAGGCACCGGCCGCCTGGCTCCGCAGCCGCGCCCCCGGACGTTGAGAGGACATTTGGCGCCCATGTTTTTGAAAAACATGGGCGCCAACTGCGAAGTCAACGGGTTGGAAGTCAACGGGAAGGTCCTACTTGGCCGGGACCTTGTCCGAGAACTCCGTGGTGTAGGTCTGACCTTTTCCAGGACGCCTTTGTCCTTACCGCTGCGGCCGATGCCGCGTCTGTCGGCAAGGGCGGCCGCCGGGGCGCTTTGGCGTACCTGATCATGCCTTTCGTCGCCGAAGTCCTGGCCCAACGGCTGCGTGCCTACGCCCGGTACCTGCGGATGCTCCGAGGCCAACCTCGACCAGGAGGCGGTGGAGCGGGCCCTGCGCCAGCTTCACCCCCCGATAGCGGTGGCCGGCGCTGTCGGTGACCGAACAGGCGGTGCTGGCGGCCCTGACCCGCAGCGCCAAATACAGCTGAGATGACAGCTCGCGCCCATGTTTCCGAAAAACATGGGCGCGAAGTGCGAACCCAACAGGTCAGCGGTGCTGGGGCACGTAGGTGTTCACGGGCCGGCCGGTGGTGCCGTACGTGAGCTTGAGCTCCAGCAGGCCCTTGCGTTCCAGTTCGCTCAGGTAGCGCTGCGCCGTCGGCCGGCTGATCCCGATTTCATCCGCGATATCAGCCGCACCCATGGCGGACGTGGCAGCGCCGACGGCGTCGAACACCTTCTGCATGGTCGGCGGCAGCCGCCGGGACGGGACAGGGCGTACGGCTTCCGGGCGGAGGTGGAACACGCTGTCAATGGTTGCCTGGTCGACGACGGACTTGGCATCGGTATCGCTGCGCCACTTCCGGTAGGTGTCCAACTGGCTCTTCAGCGCCTCGAAGCCGAAGGGCTTGACCAAGTAGTAGACGGCGCCCCCGCGCATGGCCGAGCGGACGGTCTGCAGGTCGCGCGCTGCGGTGACCATCATGATGTCAACCGGCGTCCCGGCCGCCTGCAGGGAGCGCATCAGGGAGATGCCGTCTTCATCGGGCAGGTAGACGTCCAACAGCAGCAGGTCCGGTTTTAACTCTGCAATGGCCTGCCGCGCCATGGCTGCGTTATGGACCTCGCCGACGCACTCAAAGCCGTCCACCCGGTTGACCCGGCTGGCATGGATGTGTGCCACGCGGAAGTCGTCGTCGACCACCAGGGTGCGGATCATGGTTCCCTGCTTTCAGAGGTATCGGCTCCCGCCGGGGCAGCCGCGGGACTTGGTGGCGGTGACGGCAGGGCGGGTTCCGGCAGCCAGACTTCAAAGCGCCCACCCGGACCCGGGAAGACGTCCATGGTTCCCCCGGTGCGCCGGACAATGCGGCTGACCAGCGCCAGCCCGATGCCGCGCCGCATCCCGGGCCGCGCGGGTTTGGTGCTGAAGCCGTCGGTCAGAACATTGCCAACTTCCGAGGCAGGAACGCCTGGCCCATTATCGCGGACGGCGATGAAAACACCGGAGGAATCGTCCAGCTGGACGGTAATGTTACGCGGCGCGGGCTGTTCGGCGAGGGCATCGATCGCGTTGTCGAGCAGGTTGCCGACAATCGTCACCAAGGACTGGGTATCCGCCGCCGGCTGGGTCAGCTGCGAGTCGTCGGTGACGGTGATCTGGACGTCGTGTTCGGCGGCGACCGTCATTTTCGCCAGCAGCAGAGCCGCCAGCTCCGGCGGTTCAATCCGGGAGCGCAATCCCTCACCGGTGGAGTCGGAGGTGCTGGAGATTTTGGAAACGTAGCTTCGGGCCTGCTCCACCTCGCCCATTTCCAGCAGACCGTCGACGACGTGCAGCCGGTTGGCGTATTCGTGTTCCTGTGCGCGCAGCGCCTGGGTCAGGCCCTGGATGGAGTGCAGGTCGCGGACCAGGGACTCCACCTCGGTCCGGTCGCGCAACGTGACCACGGATCCGATGCTGCGCCCGCCCAGGGAGACCGACATCCGGTTGACTACCAGCAGGGCGTCGTCGGTCAGGGCCACCGCATCCGCGCCGCCGATCTCGCCGGAGAGCAGCGAGCGCAGCCGGCCGGCCGGCAGCAGCTCCTGCAGGCGCTGACCCACCACGTTGCCCTCCAGATCGAGCAGCCGGCGGGCCTCGGAATTGATCACGGTGACCCGGCCGTCGTCGTCGAAGCCCACCATGGCTTCCCGGATGCCGTGCAGCAGCGCCTCGCGCTCCTGCAGCAGCGAGGCGATTTCCGCCGGTTCCAGGTCAAAGGTCACACGCTTGATGCGCCGCGAGAGGAACACCGATCCGAAGGCGCTGATCGCCAGGACCAGGGCCGAATAGCCGACGATCAGCCAGATCTCCCGGGCCAGCTCATCGTTCTCGGTGGTCTCCAGGATTCCAACCGAGACCTGCCCTATCACGGACCCGTCGGCGGCCTTGACGGGCGCCTTGGCATTAGCAGAAAGGCCCAGGCTGCCAGCATCGGTGCCCACATGCGTTTGGCCGTCCAGCACGGCAACCGGTTCCTCCAGCTTCGCTCCGATCAGGGCGGGGTTGGGATGGGAAAACCGCACGCCGGCCCGGTCCGTCACCACCACGTAGTCCGGTTCGGCCTGGGCCTGGATCTTGCTCGCGATGGCCGCGATCTGACGCCCGGGATCGCCGGTCTGCAAATCGGCCGCCACCTCCGGCATCTGCGCCACCGTGCTGGCGATCCCCAGCGCGCGCAGCTGGTACTGGCGCTGCAGGGTCTGGTTGCTGATCTGGCTGTAGAGGAACGCACCCAAGGCGACGGTGAGCAGCAGGATGCACAGAATCCACACCAGGATCTGCGAGGCGAGGGGGCGGGAACGCCAGAGCCGGGCTATACCGCGATCAATTTGCACTAAACCACCAATAACACTAAACCATCAATAACGCTGAAAAGACGCGGAAACTCCGGAACTCTTTCTGCATCGAAAGCCCCTTCCTAAGCTGTTCAAAGCATATGTGATTGACCTCACGCAGGCTAACCTGGCGACGGGAAGCAACGGAGGCATTCTAGTGACCACTGTGTCGGAATCAAGAATGGACGCCGGGACCGGGTCAGCAGCCCCGGCGCACCTGGATCTGCGCGTCGGGCGCGGCGAGTTCTGCGCCGTCGTGAGGCCTACCGGATGTGGAAAGTCGACGACGTTGGCCCTCGCCGCCGGGATGGAAATGGCTTCCGAGGGCAGCGTGAAGGTCTTCCGCAAGGAGGTCGCCGGGATCACCCCGAATCCCGGCTTCATGTTCCAGGCTGACGCCATCCTGCCGCGGCAGTCGGTGCTGGACAATGTGGCAGCCGGCCGGCTTTGAAGGCATCTACCCGCACCAGCTGTCCGGCGGTGTGCGCCAGCGTGCGGTGCTGGCGCACACCCTGATCAACGAGCCGGACCTGCGGATGATGGACGAGCCGTTCAGCGCGCTGGACGTGCCTACGCGGTCCAATATGAGCACCGAGCTGTTGGACCTCGCGCAGCGCCGGCCCGCCCGGCGAGGAAGCATCATCCGCTGACCTGGCGAAGACCTTCACGAAGGGAGTTTGTCAGGCGGCGAAAGTAGGCCAGGCCTGACAAACTCCTTGGGATAGGTACGGTGGCGGGGCCGCCGTTGTGCGTTGCCAACGGTGGTGGGGGGCGGACGCCCGATGGGGAGGGTCAGACGCTGACGGTGATCCACTCGCCGTCGATCGCGGCGGCCAGCCGGGTCAGCGGGCGCCGCGCAGGCCCGGTGATCACGCTGCCGTCCGCGGCCCGGAAGGTGGAGCCATGGCACGGGCAATCGAACTCCTGGCTCGCCGCGGTGACCGTGCAGCCGGCATGAGGGCAGATCGCGCTGTAGGCCAGGACCGTTTTGTCATCGGGCCGGAAGATGACGATGTTCTTGCCGTTGGCGTTCCCGCTGGCCGTGCCGCCCACCACCACATCGGCCAGCTTGCCGACCCGGACCGGTGCTCCACCTGTTGTCGGTGCCGGAGCCGCTGTGGCCCCGGCCTGCGGGGCGGCGGACGGCGGCGCGGTGCAGGCGGCGAGGGCGGCGGCGCTTCCCGCCGCCGTGGTGGCAGCCAGCAGCGACCGGCGGGTCAGCGGGGTCTCGGGACTCATTCCCCCAGTCTTCCAGCCAAGGCTGGGAAGAATCTGCGCTCCGCCGCCCGTTCTGCTCAGCCATTGGCGCGCTCGGTGAGCCGATTCGTGTTCTGCTCAACGGGATGCCCGGCTCGACGAGCAGAACGGTTCCCGCCCCGAGTCAGGGCCGCGACGCGATCCCGGGGGCATGAAATCTCTTGCCATTGACCCGTTCCGAGGCTCCGACCCGGTCCAGGTACGGCGTGATGCCGCCCAGGTGCATCGGCCAGCCGGCGCCCATGATCATGCACAGGTCAATGTCGTCCGGGCCGGCCACAACGCCCTCCGCCAGCATCCGGCCGATCTCCTCCGCCAGCGCGTCCTGGGTCCGGGTGAGCACCTGCTCCGCCGTGGAGGGGCTGTCGCCGAAGTCCAGCAGCGCCAATGTCTCCGCCGGCACGTACTTGGTGCCGTCGTCGGCCGTGTGCCACAGACCGTCCCGGCCCGCGTCGATCAGCTTCTGCTGGTTCTTCGAAAGGTGGAAGCGGTCCCCGAACGCGGCGTGCAGGGATTCCTGCACATGCTGGCCCACCGGCAATCCCACCATGGCCAGCAGGGTGAACGGCGTCATCGGCAGACCCATCGGGCGCAGCGCACTATCCGCGGTCTCGGCGTCGGTGCCCTCGTCGAAGACCAGGGTGATTTCGCCGAACATGCGGCCCAGGATGCGGTTGACCACAAAGGCGGCCGCGTCCCTGACCAGCACAGCATTCTTGCGCAGCGCCTTGGCGGTCGCGAAGGCGGTGGCGAGCACGGCGTCGTCGGTCTTCGGGGCGCGCACAATCTCCAGCAGCGGCATCACGGCCACCGGGTTGAAGAAGTGGAAGCCCACCAGCCGCTCCGGGTGCGCCAGATCCTCGGCCATCGCGGTGACGGAGAGCGAGGAGGTGTTGGTGGCCAGGATACATTCCGGCGAAACGATGGCTTCCACCTCGGCGAAGACCTGCTTTTTGACGCCAAGCTCCTCAAAGACCGCTTCGATCACGAAGTCCGCGTCGGCAAAGGCCTCCTTGGACACCGAGCCGGTGACCAGCGACTTGGTGCGGTTGACGGCCTCGGCGGTGATCCGGCCCTTGGCCAGCAGCTTGTCCAGCTCCGCGTGCACGTAGCCGACGCCCTTGTCCACCCGGGCCTGGTCGATGTCCGTCAGCACGACGGGGACCTTGAGCTGGCGGGCGAAGAGCAGCGCCAGCTGGCCGGCCATCAGCCCGGCGCCCACCACACCCACCTTGGTGACCGGACGCGCCAGCGACTTGTCCGGGGCCCCGGCGGGACGCTTGGCGCGCTTCTGCACCAGGTCCAGGAAGGCGTAGACGGTGGCGCGGAACTCGTCCGTCTGCATCAGCTCGGCCAGCGCAAGGTCCTCCTGCGCAAAGGACTCCGCCTTGGTGTAGTTCTTGCCCTTCTCCAGCAGGTCAATGGCCCGGGCCGGGGCGGGGGCGGCGTTGGAGGTCCGGGCCTCCACGAACGCCTTGGCATGGGCGACGGCGGCATCCCAGGCAGCGCTGTCCGCCTCTGAAAGCGGCTCGGCGACGGCGTTGGGCCGCTGCACGGCCACCTCACCGGCGATGACCTTCGCAGCCCAGAGCAGGGACTGCTCCACAAAATCGGCGGGCTCAAAGAGTGCGTCGGCAATGCCCAGCCTGAAGGCCTCCGTGCCGCTGAGCGTGCGGTTGTTGCTCAGCGGGTTCTCGATCATGACCTTCACGGCGTTGGCCGGCCCGATCAGGCGGGGGAGCAGGTAGACCCCGCCCCAGCCCGGAACCAGGCCCAGGAAGGCCTCCGGCAGGCCCAGTGCGCCGGCGCCGGTGGAAACGGTGCGGTAGTTGGCGTTTAGGGCGACCTCCAGACCGCCGCCCAGGGCCACACCGTTGATGAAGACGAAGCTGGGTACGCCCAGGTCATTGAGGGTGCTGTAGACATCGTGGCCAAGCTGGGCCATCCAGACGCCGTGCTCGCGGTCCTTGAGCCTTTTGACGGCGGAAAGATCCGCGCCGGCCACCAGGAAGTAGGGCTTGCCGGTGACGCCCACACCCACAATCTCATCCCTGGCTGCCCGTTCGCGCTGGGCTTCGAGCAGCACCCCCAGCTCCACCAGCGTGTTGGGCCCCAGCGTGGTGGGACGCTTGTGGTCCAGCCCGTTGTCCAGCGTGATCAGGGCAAAAGTGCCGGCGCTGGGACGGCCTCCTACGCCGGGGAGCGCGATGTCCTGCAGATACGAGTGCGTGACGATCTCATCCGGGAAGAACCGGGCGAGTTTCTCGAAGTCCTGGGCGCTCATGCGTGGTTCTCCTCAGCCTTGGTCGGGACAAAGTGCGGGTTCTCCCAGATCACGGTTGCCCCCATGCCCAGGCCGATGCACATCGTGGTGATACCGTACCGGACGGTGCGGTCCTCCTGGAACTGGCGGGCCAGCTGGTTCATCAGCCGCACCCCGGAGGAGGCCAACGGATGGCCGACGGCGATGGCCCCACCGTAGCGGTTGACCCGAGGGTCCTCGTCGGCGATGCCGAAGTGGTCCAGGAAGGACAGCACCTGGACGGCGAAGGCCTCGTTGATTTCAAAAAGCCCGATGTCCTCAATGCCCAGACCCGCCATCCGCAGCGCCTTTTCAGTGGCCGGGACCGGGCCGATGCCCATGACCTCCGGCTCGACGCCGGCGAAGGCGTAGGAAACCAGGCGCATCTTCACCGCCAGGCCCAGTTCCGCCGCGGCCTCGGCGGAGGCCAGCACCGCGGCCGTGGCGCCGTCGTTCAGTCCGGCGGCGTTTCCGGCCGTGACGCGGCCGTGCGCTCGGAACGGGGTGCGCAGGCCGGCCAGGTCCCCGCGTGTGGTGCCCGGGCGCGGCGGCTCGTCCACCGTGTTCAGCGCCCACCCCTGCTCCGGCTTCATGGTCGCCACCGGGACCAGGTCCGGCTGGATCTGGCCGTTCTCATAAGCCTTGGCCAGTTTCGCCTGGCTGGCCACCGCGTAGGCGTCCGCGCGGTCCTTGGTGATGGACGGGAAACGGTCGTGCAGATTCTCCGCGGTGTTGCCCATGTTGAGCGCAGCGGGATCCACCAGCCGCTCGGACATGAAGCGCGGGTTCGGGTCCGCGCCGGATCCCATCGGGTGCTGTCCCATGTGCTCCACCCCGCCGGCGATCACGACGTCGTAGGCGCCGAAGCCTATTCCGGACGCCGTCGTCGTCACGGCAGTCATGGCACCGGCGCACATCCGGTCGATCGCGAAGCCGGGGACGGACTTGGGCAGCCCGGCCAGCAGGGCGGCGGTGCGGCCGATGGTCAGACCCTGGTCGCCCGTTTGGGTCGTGGCGGCGATGGCGACGTCGTCAATCCGGTCCGCGGGCAGCGAGGGATTGCGGCGCATCAGCTCGCGGATGCACTTCACCACCAGGTCGTCCGCGCGGGTGCCGGCATAGATGCCCTTCTCGCCGGCCTTGCCGAAGGGCGTGCGGACGCCGTCAACGAAAACTACGTCCCTAACTTGCCGGTTCTGGTTCACCTGTAACTCCTCATCGAGACATGGATGTCGGCATTGCCATTCAGCGGGGATCCGACGGCGTCACAGGAAATGTTACTCGTCAGTAACTTAGCTGACAAGCCACCGCGGTTCCAGCGGCCGAAGGAGGCCGCCGGGCGGCCGGGCAGAGACCCCGGCGCGGTCCTAGCCTTCCTGGCGTTCCGCCCCGTTGCCGGCGGCAGCAGCGCCGTCGGCCGCGGACTTGGACTCTTTGGGCGGCAGCGGCTCGGGAGTCAGGAAGGCCTCCAACAGCATTGGGACGATATTTTCAATCTGCCAGGGACGGGCGCCCAGCTCGGCCAGCTGCTCGGAGAGCGACTGGGCCGAAATCTCCGCGGGGGGACGCCATGCAAGCCGGCGCAGGTAGTCCGGCGTGAGCAGGTTCTCCACCGGCAGGTTGAGTTTTTCCGCGATGGCGGCCAGCCGCGGGCGTGCGGTGGACAGACGGGCGGCCGCGGCCGGATCGCGGTCCGCCCAGACCCGCGGCGGCGGCGGTGCATTGCTGGCCAGGTGCAGCGGCGGCAGGTCTGTCAGTTCGCGGGCTTCGGCGATGCCCCGGAGCCAGCGCGGGGCCTCCCGCTTGGCCGCGCGGCCGTGGAAACCGGGCACCGAGAGCAGCTGCGGGACTGTGCTGGGCATGGCTTTTGCCGCTGCTATGAGCGCCGAATCGGGGATCAGCCGGCCGGGCGCAACATCGCGTTTCTGCGCCAGCTGGTCCCGTTCCGTCCACAGTTGGCGGACCGCCGCCAGCTGCCGGCGGTCGCGCAGCTGATTCACTCCGGAGGTGCGGCGCCACGCGTCCACCCGGGGACCGGCTACGCCCCCGGCCAGGATCGCCGCGAATTCCTGCTCGGCGATGCCGAGTTTGCCGTCCGCCCGCAGGATCTCGATGAGTTCCTCCCGCAGCTCGGTCAGGACTTCGACGTCCAGCGCCGCGTAGCGCAGCCATGGCTCCGGCAACGGGCGGGTGGACCAGTCTGCGGCGGAATGTTCCTTCGCCAGACCGAAGCCCAGCAGTTGCTCGATCACGGCCGCCAGGCCCACCCGGGGCAGGCCTGCCAGCCGGGCGGCAAGTTCCGTGTCGAAGAGTTTGTCCGGCCACATGCCAAGTTCCAGCAGGCAGGGCAGGTCCTGGCTGGCGGCGTGCAGGATCCACTCCGCGCCGTGCAGGGCCTCGTTGACGACGGCCAGATCCTCAAACGGTTCCGGGTCGATCAGCCAGGTCCCGGCACCCTCGCGCCGGATCTGTACCAGGAAGGCGCGCTGGCCGTAGCGGAACCCGGAGGCGCGCTCGGCATCGACGGCGGCGGGTCCGGTTCCGGCTGCCAGGGCGGCTGCCGCCCGTTCCAGGCCTTCGGGGGTGGAAATCACCATCGGCACGCCCTCACGCGGGGTGTCCAGTTCGACCACCTCCGGAAGTGCGGACAGATCCAGGCCAAGCTCGGCCTGCAGGTGCGCTGCGGGCTCGGCAGCCGAGCCGGCTTCCTCGCCTTCGGGTCCAGCTGCCGGTTCGGACGGGGCTGTATCCGGGGTGGCCGCTTTGGCGGATCTAGGGGTGCGCACCCGCGGGCGCTTTTCGGTATTTGGCGTCGTCATGATGCCTCCAGTCTACCGAGCGCCGTCTGCAGCGCTCCGACGGCGTCAGGCGGGTGCTGTGCCGGGCGCTGCGGGAGCGTGTCAGTTGCGCCTGCGGGGGAGGGCGCTGACGCCGTCAGGGAGGGGCGGCAACCCGGCGAAGGTGCAGACCATGTCCGACCAGGCTTCAAGATGCGAGCGGACGTCCGCCGAGGCAGGGGTCCAGGACGCCCTGAGTTCAATATCAATCGAGTCCTGCCGGTCGGACAGCGTGCCATAACTCTCCGACAGGATGCGAGTAGCCGTGCCGCCGGCGGCGCGATACGGCGCATTGTGGGTTTCCAGTGCCTCGACCAGCCAGGTCCAGGCCACGGAACCGAGCATCGCATCGTTGCCGATGTCCGCCTCGAGCTGGGCCCGAATGTAGGTGACGATGCGGAAGGTGCCGTCCCAGAGCGGTGAGCCGTCCGGATCGTGCAGCAGGATGAAGCGCCCGGTCGCCAGTTCCGCCGGCTCGATCCGGGCGGCGGCCATCATGGCCGGACCGTGCACCGGCGTTGCCCCGGTTCTGCCGATGACCTCCGCGCCCAGCGCCACGGCATAGGGTGCCAGCCGGGACGGGGCAGGAAGTTCCTCCAGGCGCAGTTCAGTGCGGCAATGTGCTTTACGGAGGGTTCCCAGGGCGGTCAGGAAATCTGAGGGAACCTGTGCTAGCGCGCTCACATTGGCAGAATATGCCCGCGTGGGGAAAATTGCCGGCAGGCGCGCCGTTCGGGGAGGGAGCGGGCCGCGGGCCGGGATCAAGCTGCTCTCCGAGCCACGCCGCTCGGTGAGCAGATCCATGTTCTGCTCACCGAGACCGGCCGTTCGCTGAGCAGAACGGTCCCGCTGCCCGGGTAGCGGTCCCGGGTCAGGCCAGTTCGCGGCGGATGGCCTCGACGAAGGCGTCGATGTCCGCCTCCGTGGTGTCGAAGGAGCACATCCAGCGCACCTCGCGGGCGGCCTCGTTCCAGTCGTAGAAGCGGAAGGATTCGCGCAGCCTGTCCGCGGCACCCTCCGGCAGGATGGCAAAAACGCCGTTGGACTGTGTCGCCTGGGTGGGCTGGACGCCGTCGATCTGATCCACGGACGCGCGCAGCCGGGTGGCCATGGCGTTGGCATGTGCGGCCGAGCGCAGCCACAGGTCACCCTCCAGCAGGGCGATGAACTGGGCGGATATGAAACGCATTTTGGAGGCCAGCTGCATGTTCATCTTGCGCAGGTACGGCAGCCCCGGCGTTGCCTGCGGGTTCAGCGACACCACGGCCTCCCCGTAAAGGAGGCCGTTCTTGGTGCCGCCGAAGGAGAGCACGTCAACACCGGCGTCGGAGGTGAAGGCACGCAGCGGCTGCCCGAGGTGCGCCGCGGCGTTGGCCAACCGGGCGCCGTCCATGTGCAGCTTCATGCCCTTTGCGTGCACATGGTCGGCAATTGCGCGCACCTCCTCGGGCGTGTAGCAGGTCCCCAGCTCCGTGGTCTGGGTGATGGAGACCGCCAGCGGCTGGGCGCGGTGCTCATCGCCCCAGCCCCAGGCCTCGCGGTCGATCAGCTCCGGGGTCAGCTTCCCCCCGGGCGCCGGCACGGCCAGCAGCTTCATCCCGCCGACGCGCTCGGGAGCGCCGTTCTCATCCAGATTGATGTGGGCGGTCTGGGCGCACACGACGGCGCCCCAGCGCGGCAGCAGTGACTGCAGGCTGAGCACATTCGCGCCGGTGCCGTTGAAGACCGGGAAGACCTCCACCCCGGGGCCGAACTGGCCGGCCATGACGTGCTGCAGCCGTTCCGTGTAGGCGTCCTCGCCGTAGGACACCTGATGCCCCTCGTTGGCCTGCGCCAGGGCGGCGAGGACCTCCGGATGGACGCCGGAATAGTTGTCCGAGGCAAAGCCGCGCACGTTCGGGTCGTGCAGGCGGCTGGGGGAAGTCTGGCTGTTCACGGTCTCAGTCATGGGGGAGTAATACCTATCTGCAGAGACTTTTCTAGAGGATTTTGCGGATGCCGTTGAGCCCGGCAGCCGGTTGGGTGAAGAGGGCCGATATCTCCTCGGCCAGCAATTTTACATCGGTGAATCCGGGGAAGGCACGCTGTGGTGCGGCCGCCCGCATGCCCTCGTCCACCAGCGCCTTGACGGCCAGTACGACGGCGGCGCCTTGGCTTTCGTCGGCGGCGAACCCGTCCGCGACGGCCTGGACCCACGCCTCGGCTGCCGCTTTCGCCGCCGCATAGTTGGCGTTGCCCGCCGTCGGCCGGGTCACCGAGGTGGAGGAGACGATGGCCAGCCGGCCCGCCGGGGAGGCCACCAGATCCGGATAGAACGTGCGGCTGGTGTTGCGCAGCGTGGTGATGACATTGCGCTGCAGGAATTCCCAGTCCTCGTCGCTCTGCCCGGCGATTCCCTGGCCGCCGCGCCAGCCGCCCACCAGGTGGATCAGGCCGTCCACGGGACCGAATTCGAGGTGCACACGGGCCGCCAGCGCGTCGACGTCGGCGGGATCGGCCAGATTGCAGACCAGTCCGGTGGCTCCGGGGATGCCGGCAACCGCGGCGGCGATCCGGCCGGGATCCGAGCCCACGGAGAGCACACGGCACCCGTCCTGCGCCAGGGCGCGCGCGGCGGCGATGCCGGCCGCGCTGCTGCCCCCCGCGATGAGTACGTTCAGCTTGCCTGAGTCCTGGGTCTGTGTCACAGCTCCAACACTAGCCACTTAAGCCGTGGCAGCGGATTCGGGGCTTTCGCCGGTGATGCCCGCGGTGGACTCGATGACGGTCCGCATCTTCTTTTCCAGTGCCTCGTAGAACATGGACAGCGGGAACTCGTCATCGAGCACCTGGTCGGTCAGGCCCCGGGGAGCGCCATCGAGCGGCAGCGCGTCCGGTCCCTTGGCCCAAACGGACGCCGGGTTCGGTGTGACGGTGGCCGAAACCAGCTCGTAGGCGGCCAGCCAGTGGGCCGACTTGGGCCGGTCGATCGAGCGCCAGTACAGCTCTTCGATCCTGGTGCCCAGGGCGATCACGACGTCGGGGACCTCCGCCCAGTCGATGGTGAGTTTGGTATCTGTCCAGTGCAGCACGTGGTGCTGGTGCATCCAGGCGAAAAGCAGCTGGCCGCCCAGGCCGTCGTAGTTGCGCACCCTGGTGCCGGTGATGGCAAAGCGGAAGATGCGGTCGAAAATGACGCCGTACTGCACCAGTTTTGCGTGCCGGCGCGCTTCGGGGGAGGCCTCGTCGTCGTGCTCCACCTTCACGGACTCGCGGAAGGCGGTGAGGTCGCAGCGCAGCTCCTCCAGGGAGTACAGGAAGAAGGGCATCCGCTGCTTGATCATGAACGGATCAAAGGGCAGGTCCCCGCGCATGTGGGTGCGGTCGTGGATCAGGTCCCACATGACGAACGTTTCCTGGGTTAGCTGCTGGTCATCGAGCAGTTCCGCGGCGTCCGCCGGCAGCTCGAGGGAGGTGGCGGCGGCGGCGGCGCGCACGACGCGCCGGAAGCGGGCGGCCTCGCGGTCGGCAAAGATGCCGCCCCAGGTGAAGGTGGGGGTTTCCCGCACCGCCACGGACTCCGGGAACAGCACTGCGGAATTCGTATCGTAGCCGGCGGTGAAGTCCAGGAAGCGGATCGGGACAAAGAGCCTGTTGGAATAGTCCCCGGCCTCCAGCTCGGCCACGAACTCCGGCCAGACGACCTCGATCAGTACGGCCTCGACGAAGCGGTTGGTGCTGCCGTTCTGCGTGTACATCGGGAAGACCACCAGGTGGCCCAGGCCGTTGATCCGGTGCTGCTGGGGCTGGAACGCGAGCAGGGAATCCAAGAAATCCGGAACGCCCAGGCCATCCTCCGCCCAGCGCCCGAAGTCCTGCACCAGTTGCCGCAGGTAGTGGGCGTCGTGCGGGAAGTGCGGGGCCAGGGTGGTAATGGAACCGGTGATGGTGGAGATCTGGCTGCGTGCGGCTTCATGGTCCGCCGCGTCGGGAACGGAGCCGTCTTTGACCTGGAGCGACTGCAGGGACATGGCGGCGGCCTTCAGCGCCAGCCACTGCCGGCTGGCTGCGATCTCCGCCATATTGCCGGGTCCGGCGATGCTTTCGGGTCCGGCGATGCCGGGCTGCAGCAGCGGAGAGGAGGAGGGGGTCGTGGAGACGGTCTGGGTCACGTCGACGGTCCTTTCAGTGTGGTGTTGCGGGTTCTCAGCGAGCGTATCAACAGAACAGGAAAACTTATCTCAGATATTCCTAAGCATCAGAAACTGTTGTGCTCAAGCCAACAACTGCCCGCCGCTGGCACAGCGGCGGGCATGCTGGCCTCTTCCACACGGTTTTTTGGCGCCTCACGCTCCACCGGATCCGCCGATTCAAACCTGGCAGATCTCAGCCGGGGCCGGAAGCTTGCTAGTCCGTCGGGACCAGCTTCAGCGAGATGGAATTGATGCAGAACCGCTGGTCGGTCGGCGTCTCATAGCCCTCGCCCTCGAACAGGTGGCCCAGGTGCGAGTTGCAGTTGGTGCAGCGGACCTCAACCCGGTCCATCCCCATCGAGCGGTCATGGATGTAGCGCACTGTCCCCTCCGCCAGGGGCGCCCAGAACGAGGGCCAGCCGCAATGCGAGTCGAATTTCTCCTTGCTGGTAAACAATTCCGCCCCGCACGCCCGGCACTGGTACACCCCGGCGGTGTGGCTGTCCCAGTACTCGCCGGTGAAGGGCCGTTCGGTGCCGGCCTGGCGCAGCACGCGGAATTCGGCGTCGGAGAGCTCCTGGTGCCATTGCTCCTCGGTCTTGGCCATCGCACCGGTGGTGGCGGGAGTCGTTTCGCCGGTCATTTTTTCGCTGCTCATGCTGGCTTAACGCCTACGAGTCGCCAATAAATCCCGAGCCGGCGTAGAGATGCAGCACCGGCAGTCCCAGCTTGTGCTGTGCCTGGTTGGCCCAGTCCTGGCGGAAGGTGTCCGCCAACGCATGAGGAAGGGTGACGACGACGGCCTGCCGTGCCTCGGTTGCCTTGACCTCCGCGACCAGCGCCCGCACAGCGTTGCCTTCAACGACCTTGCCGCTCGCCCTGGCCCCGGCGGCCTGCAGCGCGGCAATCGAGGTGGCCAGCTCAGCGCCGGCCTCGGCCTGCGCGACCTCCCGGCTGGGCGGCTTATCGCGCAATTCACGCAGGGCCGCGGGCAGATCGAGCAACGTGAGCTGGTCCACCACGTCCACCAGCAGGTTTCGCTTGGTGCCGGAGGGCACCAGCACCACCAGCTCGACGTCGTCGCCGTCGTCGTACAGCCGGACAATATTGTCCGCGTCCAGCGCGCCCAAGGGTTCCTCGGTCAGGATGATGATCGAATCAGTCATGGCCTAAGCGTATGCCAGCGGCACGACGATGCATCCATCCACTTTCCACCGCTTCGGGTGCGCCGGTTCGACCTTCCCCGCCGCAACCGTGAGAATGGGACCATGCCAACAAACGTGCGCCGGCAGCGGCAGACCCCCAGTGGGAAAGCGATGGAGGTCAAGTGGACGGCGTTCAGGTGGGCCGTGCTGGGGGTCGGAATGGGAGCGGGAGCCGCGTCACTGCTGGCCACCGCCACTTCCGCGCTGGCGGCGTACTTTGCGCGCCGCGTGGTCACCCCGGACAGGAACCACATCGAGGACCTGCCCATCCTGGCCGTGGTCCGGAACGGTTTTTCCTTCCAGATCATCCTGCCCGCCAACGCGGACACCACGGTTGAGGGAACGTACAGCCTGTTCTTCGACGGCGGTGCCGGGCACGCCAGGATTGGGGCCATCCGGTCCTACGTCCCTCGTGAGGGTACGGTGCTCCGGGACGTGGAGGCGGTGCTCTCCGGCGACCTGCAATCGGCCAAGCGGGGCTGGTGGAGCGCGGTTGTTTTTGACACCCCGGCGGACGTCGGCCTGGCCGGCGAGGACGTCACCGTGCAGCTCCCCGGCGGCCCGGCGCCGGCGTGGCTGATCCGCGCGGAGCCGGCGCTGGGGACCTGGGCCATCATGGTGCACGGCCGCGGCGCCACCCGCAGCGAGGGCCTGCGGGCGGTGCGCAC
>JALYYI010000224.1 GCA_030946705.1 Actinomycetota bacterium
CTATCCCATTTCCATCCGATTCCTTTCCTCAGCTGTGCCTGCCACAGAGATCTGGCGTGAGCGCCGGTTCAACAAGGGATTCCATCCGCAGAAAATCCGAAGCATCCAAACGCACGGACGCCCCCCGCTTTCAAGCCGGTGGGCCGTGCGTAGACAGGGTATGAGTGAACCATCCAACTGCATTAAGCGTGAACAACCTCTACAAGGTGTTCGGCAAGAAGCCGGGCGAAGCCGTCAAGCGCCTGAAATCAGGTAAGACCCGCCAGGACGTTTCAGCCCTGGGCACGGCGGCCGTTGTCGATGCGTCGTTCGACGTTAAGCCCGGCGAGATATTTGTGGTGATGGGGCTTTCCGGTTCCGGAAAGTCCACGCTTATCCGCATGTTGAATGGTCTCCTGCCCAGCTCCGCAGGCTCTGTCGATATCGGCGGAACCGACATTTCGTCACTGTCCGGCAGGGCTCTGCGGCAGGTTCGTCAGAAAAAGATCTCCATGGTGTTCCAGCACTTTGCGCTGATGCCGCACCGCAGCGTCATCGAGAACGCGGCCTACGGACTGGAAGTGCAGGGCGTTGGAAAGGCCGATCGTCTCCACCGCGCCGCCAAAACCCTGAAGCTTGTGGGCCTGGAGGACTGGGGACAGAAGCTGCCCTCCCAGCTTTCGGGCGGCATGCAGCAGCGCGTCGGCCTGGCTCGGGCGCTGTGCGCGGAAACCGACATCCTGCTGATGGATGAGGCCTTCTCCGCCCTTGACCCACTGATCCGGCGCGAAATGCAGGAACAGTTGCTCGCCCTGCAGTCGGACTTGGGGAAAACCATCGTGTTCATTACTCATGACCTGAACGAGGCAATGTTCCTCGGTGACCGCATTGCGGTCATGCGCGACGGGGAGATCGTCCAGATCGGGACCCCGGATGAGATCCTGACCCATCCGGCCAACGACTACGTGGCCCACTTCGTCAAGGACGTCGATCGCACCAGGGTCCTCACCGCGGGTTCCGTCATGGAACCGGCCCGAGCCGTGGTCAACCTGACAGGCGGCCCGCGGAACGCGCTCCGCACTATGCGCGATCTGCAGACATCCGCCGCGTTCGTGGTGGACCGGAGGAAGACTTTCCACGGAACTGTGCGGGACCGCGACGTTATGCGACTGGTGGAAGACAGGAATCCCGATCTGGGTTCGGTGGTGCGCAACGGCACCGATTTCGTTGCCCCCGACACGGCGTTGGCCGATCTCTTCGGGCTGGCTGTTGAAAGCCCTGTACCTCTGGCCGTGGTCGATGCGGATGGCCGTCTGGTGGGCGCCATCCCCCGGGTCACCCTGCTGGCTGCCCTTGGGAACGTCCCCTCGACGACCTCGGACATGCCGGTAGTGGAAGCGGCCCCCGCACCCATCCCGGAAGGGGTTGTGACGGCGACCCTGGAATCCACTGCCCCCGACCCCGATGCCCTAGCGGCAACGACGCCTCCGGGAGGGGGAAAGTAAATGACTTCGACACTATTCCGCATCCCCCTCGGCACCTGGGTCGACGCTGCCCTGACATGGATCATCGCTTCCTCCGGCGACTTCTTCAACGTTATCCGGTCCATTTTTCTGGCAGCCTTCAATGGTCTGAGCTGGCTGTTGAGTGCCCCGCCCTTTTGGGCGGTCATCGTTATCCTGGCGCTGCTGGCGTTCCTGGCAAAAGGCTGGAAGATGGGTCTGGGTACTGTCCTGGGATTCGGGCTCATTTATGGCGTGAACCAGTGGGAGAACGCCATGGCATCGCTGGCCTTGGTTCTTGTGTCCAGTGCCATTGCCATCGCCATTAGCATTCCGCTGGGAATTTTTACCGCGAAATCCTCGACCGCCTCCGCTGCGGTCAAGCCGGTGCTTGACCTGATGCAGACCATGCCGGCCTTTGTTTACCTGATCCCGGCCCTGCTGCTTTTCCGGGTCGGGGTGGTGCCGGGCATCGTGGCCACGATCATCTTTTCCCTGGCCCCCGGCGTGCGCTTCACCGAACTGGGTATCCGCGGCGTGGACAAGGAAGTCGTGGAAGCCGGTCACGCCTTCGGCTCCAGTCCGCGGAGGATTCTGGGCCAGATTCAGTTACCGCTGGCGATGCCCACCATCATGGCGGGCATTAATCAGGTGATCATGTTGTCACTGTCCATGGTGGTCATTGCCGGCATGGTGGGCGCGGGCGGTCTGGGCGGCGATGTTGTCAAGAGCCTGAGCCGAATCGATGCCTCGCTGGGCTTTGAGGCCGGGATCTCAGTTGTCATTCTCGCCATCTTCCTGGACCGGCTCACAGCCGGTCTGAGCAAACGCGCCGCGTCGAACATCGGCTAATCGGACGGCGCAGCGGATCGCTGGCCCCATTTTTTCTGATGCCCCAGTGGCATCGCTCCATCCTGCGCATGCGCAGTTTTGAAAGGAAACACCTATGAAAGCAAAACTCAAGATGCTGACAGCGCTTGGTGCTGCTGCTGCTCTGTCCCTGACCGGCTGCGGTGCGGCCGACACGTCCGCGGCCGCGAACGGGCCGTCCAACGGTGACAAGAAGGACGTCAAAATCGCCGTCTTCAACGGCTGGGATGAAGGCATAGCGGCCTCCGAACTGTGGAAGGCAGTCCTGGACAAAAAGGGCTACAACGTCACCCTCGACTATGCCGCTCCCGCTCCCGTCTACTCGGGCCTGTCCACCGGCGACTACGGTGTGACCCTGGATACGTGGCTTCCGACAACGCACAAGAGCTACGTGGACAAGTACGGTTCGAAAATGGTTGACCTCGGTGCCTGGAACGACGAGGCGAAGCTCACGATTGCTGTGAACAAGGACGCCCCCATCGACTCATTGGACCAGCTGGCCGGTAAGGCGGACCTCTTCAAGAACCGTCTGGTTGGGATCGAGCCCGGCGCCGGTCTGACCGAAGTCACCACCAAGAAGGTCATTCCGGCTTACGGGCTGCAGAACATGAAATACCTCACTTCGTCTACGCCCGCCATGCTCTCCGAGCTAAAGGCGGCCACCGCCGCCGGCGAGAATATTGCGGTCACGCTGTGGCGCCCGCATTGGGCCTACGATGCCTTCCCGCTGAAGGACCTGAAGGATCCCAAGGGTGCGTTGGGCGCTGCTGAGAGCATTCACAGCTACTCCAGCACGTCGTTCCCAACGGATCATCCGGCCCTGGCCGGCTGGCTTAAGAAGTTCAAGATGGATTCCAAGACGCTTTATTCATTGGAAAACGCCATGTTCAACGGCAAGAAGACCGACAATTACGGTCCCGCCGTCAACAAATGGATCTCCGAAAATCAGGACTTCGTGAAGACCATGACGGCCGGCTAATTTCGCTCAAGCGCCGTTTAGGACGCCAAGTCTGAACGCGTGGCGGCAGGGGAGGTCCCGGGCCGCATCGAAAAGCTCTCCGACCGGCGGACTCGCCGCGTCGGGGAGCTCTTCTTTAAAAGAATCGTGCCACGAACCTCCGCGGAACCGGCGTTCAGGCGAAGCCATCGCCCACCTGTATCCTGAGAACGCGTAGCCCTTGGAACGCAGCTTGAACGGCGCCAGCGCCCGTCAACCAAGCTCGGTTCGCGGCCGGTCTGCTGTCCGGACCTTGGGGCCGCATCCCGGGACGTCGCTCATTCTTCGCCGCAGACGCCAGTTTCCGATCAGACCGTCCGGCCCCAAAGGCCCAACCCGAGAGAGCCCACCCATGAGCCTGATCCGGCTGCAAGATGTCAGCGTCCGTTTCGATAACACGCAGATCTTGCGCGAGGCATTTTTCCGCCTTGAACCTGGCGACCGGGTTGGCCTGATCGGCAAGAACGGATCCGGCAAGTCAACGATTCTTAAGCTCATCCTGGGCCAGGTGGCACCGGATGCTGGGACCGTCGCCCTGGAGCTGGGAACCAAGGTGGGCTACTTCTCGCAGTTCTCCGAACTGAACGGCGAAGACGCCATTGCCGAAGTGCTCGATGGCTTGTTCAGCGACATTAAGGCCATCGAATCCGAACTGGCCTCGATCGACGCGGCCATCGCCGCGGACCCGGGGGACAGTGCGGAGCTGGACCGGCTGATCCGGCGCCAGTCCGAACTGTTTGAGGACATGGACCGGCTGGACGGGTGGGACTACCAGCGCCATATCGACACGGTGCTCACCACGCTGGGCTTCAGCGAAGCCCACCGGATCTGCGCGATCGATGAGTTGTCCGGAGGCTGGCGCAACCGCGCGGCGCTGGCCAAGATCCTGCTCGAGGGACCGGATGTGCTGCTGCTGGATGAGCCGACCAACTATCTGGATGTGGCCGGCGTCGAGTGGCTGGAAACGTGGTTCCGGGACTTCCGCGGCGCCGCGATCGTCGTCTCGCACGACCGGAGGTTCCTGGACGCCGTCGTCACCCGGATCGTCGAGGTGGAGAACTTCCACCTGCACGAGTATCCGGGCAATTTCGGCGAGTACGTGGTCCAGAAACAGTTCCGCCTCAAGTCGCTCGAGCAGCAGTTTGTGCACGAGTCCGAGCTGCTGGCGTTCGAGGCCGAGGGCATCTCCGACCGCCGCGAGGCGGCGAAGGCCGGCGGCCGGGAGCTGGGAAACCAGCTGGCAAAAATCAAAAAGGCCCGCACTCCCCGGCCCGTCGACCAGATCATCACCGAGATCTATGGCGGGCTGCACGTCAAGGACGTGCTGTGCCGGGTGGAGATGCTCAGCAAGTCCTACGGCGAGAAGACGCTGTTCACCGATCTGAGCTTCGAGATCAGGAGAGGCAACCGGATTGTGGTCCTCGGCTCCAACGGCAGTGGCAAAACCACGCTGCTGAAGGTGCTGACGGGGGAGGAGCCGGCCGATTCCGGCGAGGTGCTCTGGGCCAAGGGTCCCGGCATGGTGTCCTACAACCGGGTGCTTGACGGGCTCGACGACGACGACACGGTCACCCATGCGGTCAACTCGATGCCGGGCAGCCTGGCCTTCACCGCGACACGCAAGTCGGTGAACAGATTCCTTGCGATGTTCCAGTTCTCCGAGGCCGATCTCAAGGCGCGGATCGGGAATCTGTCCGGGGGGCAACGGGCGCGCGTCGCTATGGCGCAGTGCCTGCTCTCCGGCGCCTCGGTGCTGTTGCTGGACGAGCCGACGAACCATCTGGATATGTCCAGCACCCAGGTCATGGAACGGGCGCTGCTCCATTTCCCCGGGGCCGTGGTGGTGGTCAGCCACGACCGCTTCTTCAGCGAGAAGATCGCCAACCGTCACCTCGTTTTCGGCGGCGCGGCCGCGAAACCCGGCGAAATCGAGGTGCGCGCAGCATGACCCGTCGGTCGGGGCCGGCGTGCACCCCTTGAAGACGCGCCCACTTAGGCGTAAAAGGGAACTGCCAGGATCGGCTCGCACAGCCCCGGGAGACCCACATGGTCCAGACCGTCCAGTCCGCTGATGGAACGAGGATTGCCTACGAGCAGACCGGCAGCGGGGCTCCGCTGATCGTCGTCGGCGGGGCCCTGAACAACCGCCAGTCGGCCGCGCCCTTGGTGCCCTTATTGGCGGTAGCGTTCGCCGTCATGACCTACGACCGCCGCGGGCGTGGCGAGAGCGGCGATACGCCGCCCTACGCCGTCGAACGTGAAATCGAAGACCTGCGGGCGCTCGCCGATGCCGCGGGCGGCCCCATTCATCTGTACGGGCACTCCTCCGGCGCCATTCTCTCGCTCGAGGCGGCCGCCGCGGGCGTCCCGGTTGGCAAAATCGCTGCCTATGAGCCGCCGTATTTCACCGGCGGGGGAGCCGGTGAGCGCTGGCAGGATTTCGCGGACAAGGTACGGACCCTGGCGGAAGGGGGCCGCGGGGACAAGGCCGTTGAGGAGTTCATCCGGCACACCGGGGCCGACTTTGACCCCGGGATGACACAAACCCCGTGGTGGCCGGCACTGGTGGCTCTGGCGCCAACGCTGCCCTACGATCTGACGCTCACGGCGGACGCCGTGGTGCCGGCGGAAAGGTTTTCGGGCATTTCCGCACCGGTTCTGGCCATCTACGGCGGCGCCAGTCCGGCATGGGCCGGCGCCGCGGCCGCGGCGGTTGCCTCATCCGTCCGGGACGGCCGGCAGCACATCATCGAAGGCCAGGATCACGGCGTGGCACCGGCGGCGGTCGCTCCGGTTCTCCTGGACTTTTTCCGCTGACGCACGTTCGCGGCGGCCGCGAAACCACAGCCACAAACTACTGGAAGCAGGTGCCGAATGCCGAAGCTGCGGGTCCACAACATTGCCATCTCCCTGGACGGCTATGCGGCCGGTCCGCACCAGGACACCGATCACCCGCTGGGGGTGGGAGGGGAGCGCCTGCATGAATGGGTGTTCGCCACGGCCGCGGGGCGGCGCATGATGGGCGACGACGGCGGCACGACCGGCGTCGACAACGACTTCCTGGAGCGTGGAGACCACGGCATCGGGGCCACCATTATGGGCCGCAATATGTTCGGGCCCATCCGAGGCGCCTGGGACGACGACGAGTGGAAGGGGTGGTGGGGGGACAATCCGCCCTACCATCATCCGGTTTTCGTCCTCACCCGCCATCCGCGGCCCACCGTGACCATGCTGGGCGGCACGACGTTCAACTTCGTGACCGACGGCATCGAATCCGCCCTTGAGCAGGCCTTTGATGCGGCGGCAGGAGCCGACGTCCGGCTCGGCGGCGGGGCGGCGACCATCCAGGAGTACCTGAGGGCGGGGCTGGTCGATGAACTGCACGTGGCGGTGGTACCGATCCTGCTCGGCGGCGGCGAGAGACTCTTTGATAACCTCGACGGCGGTCCGCAGTTTTTGGAGCTAGTAGAGTTCACTGCTTCCGAAGGTGTTGCGCACGCCCGGTTTGCCCGGACCGGCGACTCAAGCCCGGCACCCAACTCACTCCCAGGAAAACCGGGCTGACGCTCGGAGTTGACGGGGCTCAGCCCCGCCATCGTCAGCCAAATTTGAGCGGGGCTGGCGAACCCTTCTTTCACGACCCTGGCGCAGCTGGCCCGTGGTCTGGAAATCCCGGTCGGAAGATTCTTTCTGGGCCAGGATGAGATCAGGTCACCCGTCGTCCGCAAGGACCAACGGCGCAATCTGAAGGGAGTTGCCCGCAAGGCAGTGGGCGAAGCGGTTTACGAGCTGCTGACCCCGGATCTGAACGGTGTCATTGAAGCCCACTGGATCGTTAGTCCTCCGGGCCACAACACCAGTGACACTCCGTTTCGGCACGGCGGTGAGGAATTCGGCATCATTCTCTCCGGACGTAAGGACGTCTACCTCGACGGCGAGTGCCACACCCTTGAGGCGGGGGATTCAATCACGTACTCCTCTAATATCCCGCACTGGTATATCAACCGCTACGAAGAGACCTGCGTAGCTATCTGGGTTAATTCGCCCCCCACCTGGTGAGGCTGTGCGGCCACCGGCCGGCCCAAAACATCTGATAGTTCCGTTAGCCATCGTTGCGCGTGCGCGTGACGGCGATGGTCTGTACCCTCATGCGCCCAACGGCGCTGGCGAAAGAAGCAATCATGACCGACATTGACGTCAAGACTGGTGTAAGGCCTTCTCGGAGTTTTTCCCCGGAGATCCGCCGTGGCCTGCTCGGCCTCGGGCTGGGGAACACGCTGGAAT
>JALYYI010000243.1 GCA_030946705.1 Actinomycetota bacterium
CCTCCAACGACGCGATTACGCTGCCGGCCTCAACCTCGCCGGGCCCGGCGCCGGTGCCGGGAACGGTGGTCTGAACCGGGGCTTCGAGCACGCTGATTTCGGAGAGGAACTGGGAGCGGACCGACCCAAAGAAACGCTCCACCTTGCCCCTTCCCTGGGGCCGGTAGGGCTTCGAATGGATCAGCTTCATCCCGAGCTTCGCGCAGGCCCGAATGAGTGAGGAGTCAACAAAAGCCGACCCGTTATCCGAGCTAAGCCGAATTCGGCTTAGCTCGGATTAAGCCGAGAAAAACGCTAAGCCGAGAGACGTTGGCTTTGTCCGGGAGTTCCGGCGTTCTTGGAACCTTTCCTCGGCTTAGCGATTTGGTGGTTATCGGAGGGTGTAGAGCTTCTGCAGGTTTTCCTCGCTGAGCCATTCCACGGTCGGCTGGCTGATGCCGGGAGCTGCCGTGTTCATGGCTGCTTTCATCATGTCCAAGGTTGCGAAGGCGTAGAACGCCGAGGTGGTGCTCATGCTTTCGTGTCCGAGCAGTTGCATGATGATTGGCAGCGGGATGCCTTGCTTGTAGAGGTCCATCGCCTTGGTCTTGCGCAGCATGTGGCAATACAGCCTGGCCGGGATCGCAGGACAGGAGCCCCGGGCGGTGTTCCCAGCCTTCTTGAGGATCGCCGTGACGCTGTCTTCCGAAAGCCGGGTCGGTTCACCCTGGTGCAGGCTGTTGAACAGGGGACGCGTTGCCGGCAGGGCCGCACGCCGGGGATGGAACTCGGCGAGATAGACCAGCAGGTGGTCGACTGTCCTGTCGCCCAACGGCACCACGCGGCTCTTGTTCCCTTTCCCGGTCAGCGTCAGGTGCGCCGGTTTCACCAGGCTGAGGTCCCCGAGGGTCAGTGCGGTGATCTCGCTGACGCGTGCCGCAGACTCGTAGAGCAGGATCAGGAGCATGCGGTTGCGCCGCGACTTCGGGGTGGAACCAGTGAAGGCGGCAAGGAGCGCCGCGGTCTCGTCCACCTGCAGGTGGTCGATGGGCTTCCTGGGCACGGCAGGGGCCTTGAGCGCCTTGGCGGCCTCGTGCAAAGCCACCAGTCGAGGTCCTCCTGGGAGGCGTAGCGCAGGAATGCCTTGATCGCGGTCAGACGCAGGCCCAGCGTCTTTGGCTGGTAGTTCTTGGTCTCGCGCACCCAGATCAACCAGGCCTTGAGGAACTTCCGTTCGAAGTGGTCAAAGCCGATGTCCTTGCGCTGGATCTGCTGTTCGTCAACGAGGTAGCCCACGAAGCATTCCAGGGAAATCCGGTAGGCCTCAACGGTCTTCGGGGACAAGTTCCTGGCCCGGGGCATGTACTCGTGCAGGTAGTTCCGGGCGTATCCCCAAAAATTCGGGGTGTTGGTGCTGCTGTTGCGTTTCATTCGAATCCCACCTCGGGAAGCAGTCCCTGGCCTTCACGGACGATGTCGGCGTAGCCGTTCATGAAATCCGGGGAGGTGTGGATGTAGTAGCAGGTGCTCCCCAGTGAGGCGTGGCCCATGTAGCGGGACAGGTAGGGCAGCATGGCGTTGACATCGGTGCCTTCGGCCATCCAGCGTTCGATGTTGGCATAGGCAAAGTGGTGGCGGAAGGAATAGGGATTGGGTTGTTTTCCTCCGAGGGGCTGCGGCAGTCCGGCCTGGTCCCAGATCCTGTGGAACGCGATCCCAACAGCCTCCGGCCGTACCGGGGTGCCGGTGGAGGAAACGAAGAAGGCCGCCCGCTCGTTGCCGAAGGCGCCTCGCGAAGAACGGTCGCAATCAGCCAGAACGTCAACGATCTGATCGGTGATCGGAAGCCGCCGGCTGCGGTTGCCCTTGGACCAGAGCACGTCGATGATGCCCTCGGCCAGGTTCACGTCCCCCGGCTCCAACCCTCGCGCCTCGCAGGTGCGCAACCCGCACGAATGCATGAGGGCGAAGAACGCGGACCCCTGCCACCTCCACGGGGACCTGGTTTTCAACCGTGTCGCGGCGTCAAAGAACCTGGTGATCTCCTCGGTCGTCAGCAGGTATGGCTGCGGGCGGACCAGATCGGATCTCCACTGGTCAGACAGGACGTAGGCGTCCTCATTGCCATTGAGCCGTTCCCAGCGACCGAAGTCCCTGATGTATGACATCCACGACCGGCTGCCGTTCGGGAGGCATGCTATCCGGGAAGAAACCCAGTCTTCAACGGTGGCCCGGTCAACGTTCTCCAGAGAATGTTCGACGCAGTAGCTGTCGAAGCTCCGCAAGTACGCAACCCTGGAGCTGCCGTGGATGCCCATGCTTTCCTTGAATGCAAGGTATCGCTCGAGGTCGGGGGCGAACACGCTGGTAAACCGGGGCTTGTTCATTGTCCGGCTCCCTGCAGCGCCGGAAGCGGGAGGACGCACGCACGCATGTGCTCGGTGTCGGTGGCGAGATATGCGTTGGTGGATTCCGGGTCCGCATGGCCCAGCACTGCCGAGATCGTCGGCAACGGGGTTCCCGCACGCAGGAGCCGGGTGGCGGCGTTGTGGCGCAGCAACCTCGTCCCAACCTTCGAGCGGTCCGTTCCTGCCGCACTGAAGGTTCGCCTGGTCACGTCATAGATGGACGAGTGATCCGAGAACTCGGCGTGGGGTGCCAAGGAACGCAAGAACACGTGGTCGTTACCGACATCGGGACGCTTGGTGACGACATACTCCGAAAGCCTTTCGGCGATCGCCGGCAGCAGGGGAAGCGTTAGCGGGTTGCCCGTTTTTTGCTGCACGATCCCGATCGTCGATTCCCGCCAGTTGATGTCACCCAGCCGCAGGGCGATCAGGTCGCACGCGCGCAGGCCCGTCACCAACGCCAGCAAGGTGATGGCAGCATCCCGGGCCGCGATCAGGCCCCCGGTGCAGGCCTGGAGAACAGCCTGATCATCCTCATCGCCCAAGGTTGGAATGATCCCGTTATGGCGTTTGGCGTTGGCCAAGTACAGGGCCTCTTGCAGGTCGTCGCGGTCCAGGAATTTCAGGAAAGCCCGCAGATTGATGACCGCCGACCACATCGACGATTCAGCCCAGCGTCCCCGCAACGATTCAAGGAACCCCAGAACGCTGGCACCCCCGGCTTCCCGAAGCGACGTCACCCCCTGGCCTTCCAGATAGAGAAGGTACCCGCGAGCCTCGCGGTCATAAGAGTTCCGGGTGTTCACCGCCAGCCTGCGTTGCCCCATCTCAACTGACCACCCGGCCAGCAGACGGCAAAGCTCCTCGGACCGCGGAGCGGCCTTGCCACCACCTCGCGGCATCATGGAAAGATCCACCGAACCGGTCAGAATGTACGAATCCAGCAACCTCACCAGCCGGCCGTACGACTTTCGGCGCTGGTCACTGAACCTGCCGGTCCGCGGGCTCGTGGTCATCGAGGCGAACTCAGCACCCAACTCCACGGTATAGAGGCCATCCTGTGTCCGGGCAAGCAACTCCAAGCGGCGAAGCCATTTCCTGTATTCAAGAATCGTCGACTGCTTGTAGCCCGCCGCTTCCAAGGCGGCCACCACCAGCTCACCAATCCCGATAACTGTCGTCCCCATGATGCATTCCCTTCGCTAGCCATACGGATACGACGAAAGTAACGCCAAAATCAAGTCAAATCGCTAAGCCGAGGAAAGGTTCCAAGAACGCCGGAACTCCCGGACAAAGCCAACGTCTCTCGGCTTAGCGTTTTTCTCGGCTTAATCAACGTAGCAATGGGCGGGGATGCCGTGGGTTTGCAGGGCCGGGCGCAGGGCGGCGGCCAGGCGTACGGAGTCTTCGGCGAAGGCCCAGCGGGCCGCGGTGACCATGCGGGAATGATCATCCAAAAACGCGAAGAGATAGGTCTTCCGGCCACCCAGGCGCGGGCCGTGTAGGGCGTCGCCAACCCAGATTTCATTCGGGGCCGTCGCTTCGAAGCGGCCGGTCGCGGCCGCAGCGGTGCCGGTAGGGATCTCCAGGGTCCTGAAGTGGCGCAGCAGCGTTGACTCGGACGGCGCGTCCCCGAGGGTCTCGGTCATGATCCGGCGGATCTGGGCCGCGGTCCGGTTAGGGCGCTCGATCTTCAGCGTCGCGGCCAACGACAAAACTGTGACCGGGGTGACCGGATCGGCGGAGCGGGCCTTGGGCTTGAGCCCGTCGAAGCCCTCGGTGCGCCAGGCCCGGATCCACCGGTCCAGGCTCTCCCGCGAGACGTGCACCGGGTTCCCGAACGGGCCGGCATGCTCGGCGACTGCCAGAGCACGCACCACCGGGCCGCGTTGGCGAGACGTGAGCGAGTCGTCGGCGGCGTCGCGGATGAGTTGGTACCGAAACAGGGCAATCTTCTCCACCCGGTCCTTACGGGCCAGGGCGCCGCGAAGCGGCTGAGGTGCTGTCATAGGGGCACGTGTCCTTTACAAGGTCAAAAAACATGGCCCCGACCGGGTTTAGCCGGGGCTGTGCACAGCTTCGCCCAGTACCGGGCCCGGGATAAGGGCCAATTGGTGTAGCGGACCGCTACCCCATAGCACCGTGCTGAACAGCCACGGCCCGACAGCGGCCAGCCCGGCCTTTTGCCACGGCAGCTCGGCGACGCCCAACCGCCGCATCAGGACCTGGGCGTAGGCCGCGATCGCGGCCAGGCCCGATGCGGCCACTGTTGATACCGGGGCGGGCCAGAGCGCGGCAGCATCGGGCCCGTTGCGGTGGATAAGTCCGGTGAAGGCCTCGGTGATCGCACCGGCACAGGCACCGTAGGTGCGCAGCCAGCCCCGCACCGTGGACTCCGGCCGCCCCAGCCATGCCGCGATCGGACGGTGGCCACACCCCGTGGTTGTCTTGGCCCCGATAGCGGCGGCGATCACCCCGGCGGTATCGGCCCGCCGGGCGGCCAGGGCCCAGTCCAGCAGCACATGGGTGATCTTGCACCCCCGGCACCGGGACCGGCGCGGCCGGTGCGCTACCAGCGCCAGGGCGTTCCCTGTTCCATGGCGGATCAGCCGTTCTCTGGCCCAGCCCCACGGGCCCAGCACCCCCGAGCAATCCGGGCAGGATACACCCCCGCCGCCCAGATCCGACTCGACAGCACAAGCATCATCATTTACCGTAAGCATCAGCGCGGTCCTATCGCGTGAGAGCGGCACGGCATAGAGCTTCGGAAACTAATGTCGGGCCGCTCGTTTTTAACAGGGGATATCGACAGTTCATCGTCAGCCTGACGCCGACGACGACTCTAAATCAACACTCCCGACCAAAAACGGCCCATCATCACCGACTATGACGGCCCCAACACCAAAGAAGGCGACGCATAACAGCGTGGGCCCGGTCCGGGCTGTTGGAGTGCGCGGTCCCGGTGTTCGCTCCGGCGGCCCGGGTGCCGTTGGCCGGGCTGTTGCTGGCGCTGCCCGCCCTGGGGGCCACCGGTTTGTTGGAGTGTTCAAAGGAGACCTTCGGGGCGTTGCCGAACGGGTTTTACGGGCTGGAAACCATCCTCACCGGCGCCGTGTTCCAGGCCCTGGCCGGGGAACCACGGGCCGAGGGTGCCACCCGGACCGACCCGGTCGCGATGGGACG
>JALYYI010000253.1 GCA_030946705.1 Actinomycetota bacterium
CCCTCACCGCCCGGGAACGGGAGGTGTTCACACTGATCGCCCAGGGGCTGTCCAATCCGGAGATTGCCGTGCACCTGTTCGTTTCGGAGGCCACGGTCAAAACCCATGTGGGCCACATCCTGGGCAAGCTTGGCGCCCGGGACCGCGTGCAGGTTGTGCTCATCGCCTACGAAAGCGGCATCGTCTCCCCCGGCTGACCGTCTTTGGCACCGGCACGCCCCTGCGCACTGGTCTCCGCGCGGGTCTCGGCGCGCTCGCAGAGCTCGCTCGGTCGACCACCGGTGCCGGAGAAGGCCCGGCCACCGCCGGTCACGGCCGGGTGGATATCCCCGACGGGGTCGAGACTCCGACGGGGTCAGGCGTCGGTCGGGGCGGGCTCTTCGTATTTGGGGAAGATCGGCGCCGGGGCCGGCAGCGGTGTACCGGGCACCAGCGGAGTTCCGATCGCCGCGAACTGGCGCTCGCCGTCGTCGGCCGCTGTCCCCTGCCCCAGCGCATCGAGGAGCCGGCTGGCGGACGTCGGCATCACGGGCTGGACCAGGATGGAGACGATGCGCAGCACCTCCAGCGTCACGTACAGCACGGTGTTCATCCGCTCGAGGTCCGTCTTGCGCAGGACCCACGGCTGCTGCTCGGCGAAGTAGGCGTTGGTGTCCCCCAAAACCGTCCAGATCTGTTCCAGCGAGCGGTGGAAGTCCTGCTGCTGATAAGCCGCCCGGGACTGCTCCAGCAGCGCGCCCGCCTGGTCCAACAGCGCTTTGTCCGCGGCGGTGAAATCGGCCGGCTCCGGCACCTTGGCCTCGCAGTTCTTGGCGACCATGGACAGCGAGCGTTGGGCCAGGTTGCCCAGGTTGTTGGCCAGGTCTGAGTTCATCCGGCCCACGACGGCGTCATGGCTGTACGATCCGTCCGCACCGAACGGCACCTCGCGCAGCAGGAAGAAGCGCACCTGGTCCAGGCCGTACTGCGCCACCCAGTCCGCCGGTGCGACGACGTTGCCCAGGGATTTGGACATCTTCACCCCGTTGTTCTGCAGGAAGCCGTGGATCATGACCCGCTTGGGCAGCGCCAGCCCGGCGGACATCAGGAAGGCCGGCCAGTACACGGCGTGGAAGCGCGAGATATCCTTGCCGATAATGTGCACGTCGGCGGGCCAGAACCTCCTGAAGCTCTCCGACTCCACATCCGGGTAACCCACACCGGTGAGGTAGTTCGTCAGCGCATCCACCCAGACGTACATGACGTGCTTGTCGTTGCCCGGCACCGGGACGCCCCAGTCAAACGTTGTGCGCGAGATGGAGAGGTCCTCGAGGCCGCCCTTGACGAAGCTGATGACCTCGTTGAAGCGGTTTCGCGGGGCGCCGAAGTCCGGGTGCTCCGCATACAGGGCCAGCAGCTTGTCCTGGTAGTTGGAGAGGCGGAAGAAGTAGCTCTCCTCCTCCGTCCAGGTGAGTTCGGTGTCCGTGACCCTGGAGTAGCGCTTGCCGTCTGCACGCAGCTCGGTCTCGTCCTCGCCGTAGAAGGCCTCGTCGCGGACGGAGTACCAGCCCTCATACTTGCCCAGGTAGATGTCCCCGGCCGCTTCCATCTTGGCCCACATGGCCTTCGATGCCGCGTAGTGGTCGGCGTCGGTGGTGCGGATGAAGCGGTCGTAGGAGATGTCCAGGGCGGCATGCGCTGCCTTATAGGCCTCGACGTTGCGGTCCACCAGCTCCTTGGGCGTGATGCCTTCCTTCTCGGCCGTATGGGCAATTTTCATGCCGTGCTCATCCGTGCCGGTCAGGAACATCACGTCATAGCCGTCCAGGCGCTTGAACCGGGCCATCGCGTCAGTGGCGATGTACTCGTAGGCGTGCCCGATGTGAGGAACGCCGTTGGGGTACGTGATGGCGGTGGTGATGTAGAAGGGCGTCTTGCGCGCCGGAGAAGATGTCACCTTAAGAAATTACCCTGTTTTAGCCGACTTTCCCCTATCCGCGGATCCAACGACGAGCTAGCTACAATAGCTACATGGTTACGGCGAACGTTCACCAAGCGAAGACAAATCTCTCCAGGCTGCTCGACGCGGCCGAACGGGGCGAAGAAGTGGTCATCACCCGCCGCGGCCCGGGCGCCAACCGGTTTGTGCTCAAGCCCGAGGCTTTGCCCTCCACTGCGGGCCTCTTCGGCGCGCTGCGCGGCAAGATCCGGTTTTCGTCCGACTACGACGATGCGGATGCGGAGATTGCCGGGATGTTTGAGCAGGCCGCCCGGGGCAGCGAGTGAAACTGCTGCTGGACACGACTGCGATGCTTTGGATTGCTGCCGGAGACCAGCGGGTTGGTCCAAGCGTCCGGGGGGCTTTGGAAACGGCGGAACAGGTACTTTTTTCCGTGGCTTCGTTGTGGGAGGTTGCCATCAAGGTGTCCCTGAAGAAACTAGCGCCAGTTCCCGAGCTGGCGGCGACCCTGCAGGCCCACGGCGCCACCCGGCTGGGAATCGAGGATCGGCACCTGGCCATCGTCCAGAGCCTGCCTTTCCTGCATCGGGACCCCTTTGACCGGCTGATCATTGCGCAGGCGAAGGCGGACGGTCTGAGCGTTGTTACCGCTGATGCGTTGTTTTCCGGCTATGGGATCCCGGTTTTGGATGTCAGGGACTAGCGATCCCTCAAGTTGCGGGACCGGCGCCGCATTCAGTTCGAGGGAAGCCTGCCGGGCTGCCGGAAATGTTCGGCGACCGGGCAGGCTTCCCGCGGATTCGGGGGCAAAATCAGTCCTCGAGGTCAACTTCGCGTGCCATGGAGGCGCCGATCTCGGCCTTGATCGCGTCCAGTACCTGCTGCGGCACGGAAGTATCCACGGTCAGCAGCGCGAGCACCTGGCCGCCGGCCGCGTTCCGGGCGACCTGCATGCCGGCGATGTTGATGCCGTTCTCGCCCAGAATGCGCCCCAGCGAGCCCACGACGCCGGGCCGGTCCTGGTACGAAATGACGATCAGATGCTCGCTGATCGGAATCTCTATGTCGTAACCGTTCACACCGACCAGCTTTTCAATCTGCTTGGGCCCGGTCAGCGTGCCGGCGACGGAGATCTGCGCTCCGTCCGAGAGTGCGCCGCGGATGGTCAGCACGTTGCGGTAGTCGGCGGATTCCGTGGTGGTGATCAGCCGGATGTTGATGCCGCGCTGCTCGGCCAGGATCGGGGCGTTGACGTAGGAGACCTGCTCCGAGACAACATCCTTGAAGACGCCCTTCAGGGCGGCAAGCTCCAGGGCCTTGACGTCGTGCACGGCGATCTCGCCGGCAACCTCGACGTCGATCTGCGTCACCGAATCGTGGGTCAGTGCGGTGAAGATCCGGCCGAGCTTTTCGATCAGCGGAATGCCGGGGCGGACCTCGGATGCGATCACGCCGCCGGCCACGTTGACCGCGTCCGGGACCAGCTCACCGGCCAGCGCCAGGCGGACGGACCGGGCAACGGAAACACCGGCCTTCTCCTGTGCCTCGTCGGTGGAGGCGCCCAGATGCGGGGTCACCACGACGTTGTCCAGTTCGAAGAACGGCAGCTGCGTGCTGGGCTCGGTGACGAAAACGTCGATGCCGGCGCCGGCAATCTGGTGCTCGGTGAGGGCCGTGAAGAGGGCCTGCTCATCCACCAGGCCACCGCGCGCCACGTTGATGATGTACGCCGTTTCCTTCATTTTCGCAAAGGCGGCCGAGCCGATCATGCCCACGGTTTCCGGTGTCTTGGGCATGTGGATCGTAATGAAGTCGCTCTGCGCCAGCAACTCGTCCAGCGTCAGCAGCTGGACCCCCAGCTGCGCGGCACGGGCTGAGGTGACGTAGGGATCGTAGGCCAGGATTTCCATGTCGAAGCCCTGCGCACGCGCGGCGATGAGGGCGCCGATGCGGCCCAGACCGATGATGCCCAGCTTCTTCTCGAACAGCTCGGTGCCGGTGTACTTGGAGCGCTTCCACTCGCCGTTCTTCAGCGCGGAGCTCGCCGCCGGGATGTGCCGGGCCAGGCTGAGGATATGTCCGATGGTCAGCTCGGCCGCGGAGACGATGTTGGAGGTGGGTGCGTTGACCACCATCACGCCGGCCTGGGTGGCGGTCTTGATGTCCACGTTGTCCAGGCCGACGCCGGCACGGGCAATCACCTTCAGCTTCTTGGCCGCGGCAAGGGCTTCCGCGTCGACCTTTGTGGCCGACCGGACCAGGATGGCGTCCACGTCGGCGATGGCGGCGAGCAGCTGGGAACGGTCCGCGCCGTCACATTGGCGGATCTCGAAATCGGGGCCCAACGCCTCGATGGTGGCGGGCGAAAGTTCCTCTGCGAGGAGTACAACGGGCTTGGTGGCTGTCACCGGTGACCTCTTTAGCTCTCTGGGTATCTTGTGGGGATTTTGGTGAATACTTCCAGCGGCATGAAAGCCGGGCCCCATCTTGAAGGAGCCCGGCTTCCTTGCCGAACATTACGCGGTGAGCGTCGGTATTCTTGTAGGCTGCGTTGTTGCGCGAGGAACGAGCGCAGCAGCCGGAAGAATACCGATGGTCACCGTCTGAGGCGGGATTTAGCGGGCGACGGAACCTTCGGTGTAGTCGTCGTCGGTCTTGATCCAGGAGAACAGCTTGCGCAGCTCGCGGCCGGTGGCCTCGATCGGGTGGTCCTCGCCCTTCTTGCGCAGCGCCGCGAACTCCGGTGCGCCGGCATCCTGGTCGTCGATGAAGCGCTTGGCGAAGGTGCCGTCCTGGATGTCCTTGAGCACGGCCTTCATGTTTTCCTTGACCCGGGCGTCGATGACGCGCGGACCGGAGACGTAGTCGCCGTACTCGGCCGTGTCGGAAACGCTCCAGCGCTGCTTGGCAATGCCGCCCTCCACCATCAGGTCAACGATCAGCTTGAGTTCGTGCAGCACCTCGAAGTACGCAACCTCGGGCTTGTACCCGGCCTCGGTCAGTGTCTCGAAACCGTACTGGATCAGCTGCGAGGCTCCGCCGCAGAGGACGGCCTGCTCGCCGAAGAGGTCGGTTTCGGTTTCCTCGGTGAAGGTCGTCTTGATGACGCCGGCGCGGGTTCCGCCGATCGCCTTGGCATAGGACAGTGCCAGTTCCCAGGCCTTGCCCGAGGGGTCCTGCTCGACGGCGATCAGGTCCGGCACGCCGCGGCCGGCCTCGAACTCGCGGCGCACGATGTGGCCCGGGCCCTTCGGAGCGACCAGCGCGACGTCAACATCGGCCGGCGGCTTGATGTAGCCGTAGCGGATGTTGAAGCCGTGGCCGAAGAACAGGGCGTCGCCGGCCTGCAGGTTCGGGGCGATGTCCTCCGCATAGACGTGGCGCTGGACCTGGTCCGGGGTGAGGACCATGATCAGGTCCGCCTCGGCGACGGCGTCGGCGACGTTAAGCACGCGCAGGCCCTCGGCCTCGGCCTTGGCACGCGACTTCGAGCCCTCCTTGAGGCCGACGCGGACGTCGACGCCGGAATCGCGCAGGCTCAGTGCGTGTGCATGGCCCTGGCTGCCATAGCCGATAACGGCGACGGTGCGGCCCTGGATGATGGACAGGTCTGCATCATCGTCGTAGAACATGTCGGTCACTTGTTACTCCCTAGATAGTTGCTGTCTGCGTACTGCACGTTCATCTGTGTGGTTACCTATGCGCTGATGGTGCGCAGTGCCCGGTCGCTCATCGAACGGGATCCCCTCCCGATGGCCAGCGTGCCGGATTGCACAATTTCACGGACGCCGAAGGGCTCCAGCACGTTCAGCAGTGCCGCGAGTTTTTCGGGGTGGCCGGTCGCCTCGATGGTCAACGAGTCGGTGGAAACGTCAACAACCGATGCGCGGAAGAGGTCTGCAGCCTGGGTGACCTGCAGCCTCGTCGCGGCGTCCGCGCGTACCTTGACCAGGATGTGGTCCCGCTGCACGGAATTATCGGATACCAGCTCAACAATCTTGATCACGTTGATCAGTTTGTTCAGCTGTTTGGTGACCTGCTCAATGAGGTCACCCTCGGCGTCGACCACCACCGTCATCCGGGACACGCCCGGAATCTCGGTGGGGCCCACGGCCAAAGAATTGATGTTGAAGGCCCGCCGGGCAAAGAGGCTGGCAACGCGCGTGAGCACGCCCGGCTTGTCCTCGACCAGGACGGAGAGTGTATGCCGCGTCATCTTAGTCCTCCTCTTCCCACGCCGGCGTCATATTGCGGGCTACCTGGATCTGGTCATTGCTCACTCCGGAGGGGACCATGGGCCACACCATGGAGTTGGGGCTGACCACAAAGTCGACGACGACGGGCCGGTCATTGATGGCCAGTGCGGCCTCGATGGTGGCGTCGATGTCCTCGTCCCGTTCGCAGCGCAGGCCGGCGCAGCCGTAGGCTTCGGCCAGCTTGACGAAATCCGGGATGCGGACGGTGTTGTGGCCGGTGTTCAGGTCCGTATTTGAATACCGGCCCTCATAGAACAGCGTCTGCCACTGCCGGACCATCCCCAGTGAGGAGTTGTTGATCACCGCCACCTTGATCGGGATCTTGTTGATGGCGCAGGTGGCCAGCTCCTGGTTGGTCATCTGGAAGCAGCCGTCGCCGTCGATCGCCCACACCACCCGGTCCGGATCGCCCACCTTGGCACCCATGGCCGCCGGAACGGCGTAGCCCATGGTGCCGGCGCCGCCGGAGTTCAGCCAGGAATGCGGGCGCTCATACTTGATGAACTGCGAGGCCCACATCTGGTGCTGGCCCACTCCCGCCACATAGATGCCCTCCGGACCGGTCAGCTCGCCGATCCGCTTGATGACGCGCTGCGGGGCGGACAGGCCGTCGTCGGGCTCGGTCCAGCCCAGCGGATAGGTGTCGCGCAGGTTGCCCAGGAAAGCCCACCAATCGCCCAGGTCCGGCTTGCCGTTCTGCGTGAACTCCGCCTTGAGCGCCTGCGTCAGATCCGGGATGATCTCCTTCAGGGAGCCGACAATCGGCACATCGGCCACCCGGTTCTTGGAGATTTCCGCCGGGTCGACGTCCGCGTGGATGATCTTCGCGTTCGGTGCGAAGGTGCTCAACACGCCGGTGACGCGGTCATCGAAGCGCGCTCCCAGGGTGATCAGCAGGTCCGACTGCTGCAGGGCCGTGACAGCGGACACCGAACCGTGCATGCCCGGCATGCCGACGTGCAGCGGGTGCGAGTCCGGGAAGGCACCGCGGGCCATCAGCGTGGTGACCACGGGCACGCCGGTCAGCTCGGCCAGCTCCAACAGCTCCCGCGACGCGTGGGCCTTGATCACACCTCCGCCGACGTAGAGCACCGGCTTCTTGGCCTGGCCGATCAGCCGCGCCGCCTCCCGCAGCTGCTTCGAGTGGCCGCGGAATACCGGGCGGTAGCCGGGCAGGTCGAGGGTGGGCGGCCAGGAGAAGGTCATCTGGCCCTGCTGGGCATCCTTGGCAATATCCACCAGGACGGGTCCGGGGCGGCCGGTGGCGGCGAGGTGGAAAGCCTCCGCCAGCACCCGCGGAATCTCGCTCGCCTTCGTCACGAGGTAGGAGTGCTTGGTGATGGGCAGCGTGATCCCCACGATGTCCGCCTCCTGGAAGGCATCCGTGCCGATCACGCCGCTGGAAACCTGGCCGGTGATGGCCACCAGGGGCACCGAATCCATGTGCGCATCCATAATGGGCGTCACCAGGTTGGTGGCGCCGGGTCCGGAGGTCGCAATGCAGACGCCTACCTTTCCGGTCACCATGGCATAGCCCTCCGCGGCATGTCCCGCGCCCTGCTCATGGCGGACCAGCACGTGGTTCATCGAGGAGGCGAGCAGCGGGTCGTAGGTGGGAAGGATCGCGCCACCGGGAAGACCGAAAATGTCCTTGACGCCCAGCTCCTCAAGGGAGCGGACGATGGCCTGCGAACCGGTCATCTGCATCGGGGCGACGATGTTGCCGGGGCCCTGGACGGCGGAAACGGCGGCCGGCGTAACAGGTACTGCGATTTCCGCGGCCGGCGCCGCGAGGCCTGGCGACTTGGTGGCCATCAGCGACGGGCTGATGGGCGATCCTTTACTCATCGGATACTTCCTTAGTGGAACAAATGTTCACAGTATTTATCTGCTGAATTTTGTCTAGTCAATTTTGTCTAGGTTTAACTAGTCGTTCTTCTGTTAACTAGTTGTTCTTCATTCACGTCGGGGTTGCCGCGGGATAGTGGAAACAAAAAAACCCCTCAGCCGGTGAGGCTCTGCGAGGGGTTTGCGCGTGAGGTAGTTTTACCAGTCGGACTGCAGCTTTTGTAAAGCTAGCCAGTCACGCGCTTGGTAAGAAGGACTACGGATACGAGCTCCATATCTGTAGTGTTCCGCTTACCGTCGCAGAGTGTCAACCGGAGACACCGTCGTCTCAGTATATGGACTTCCTGTCCGGTGAATGGACATTAACTGAACCGTCGCCCGGGCGGGGCTGGGGTTCCTTTCGGCCGCTGCGCTCGTT
>JALYYI010000016.1 GCA_030946705.1 Actinomycetota bacterium
CGGCGGTAGCGTCCGCTGTTGCAACGACCGCTTCCGGTACTCCGGCAACGACCGCTTCAGTAACGCCCGCGGTTGCCGGTTCATCTCCCGCAGCAAAAACGACTTCAACAGCGGACCCGGCTTCGACCAAGGCATCGGCCGGAGGCACCGCCGAGGGTGCGTCCGCCGCGGCATTTGCGCGCGTCCAGGCGGCGCTGCAGCCCCCCGGCGACACCAGCCAGGCGTCCCCGTCGCCGGGCGCGAACGCAGCTGCCGTGCAGACCGACCCCGGAGATGGGGCCCTCAATGCCGCCGCGCAGGGAGTCCAGCTAACATCGGCGCCGGTGGTCCCCACGGTGGCAGCTGCCACGGTGCCGGCACCGGCGAATGCCCCCGCACAGGCTCCGGCTCCACTTACCGGCCAGATTTCGGGTCCGCTGTTTTCGCTGGCGGGGGCCAAACCGGGCGAGCACACGATGACCATCAGCGTCACCCCTGACAATCTGGGACCGGTGACGGTCCGGGCCCACATTTCGGCCGGGGACGTCAGGTTGGAACTGTTCGCCCCGAACGACGCCGGACGGGATGCATTGCGGGCCATCCTGCCCGATCTGAAGCGTGACCTCGCCGGGACGGGTCTGAACGCCAATCTGGACCTCGCCTCCGGCAACCAGCCCGGGAACCAGCCAGGCAGCCAACCCGGAAGCCAGGCGGGTGCCCAGAACGGGCAGAGTTCCCGTGGCGCGCCACCCCAGCTCAGTGCTGGTAGTCCGGATGGCCGGCGTGGTCCGGCAGCCGGGGCGGTCACCGGGACCCGAAGTCCCCGGTCCGCAGATTCCAGCCTTGACGTCCTCGCCTGAAAGAAGGAGCAGCATTCAGTGAGCATCGATCCCGTATCCGCATCAGGCGGCAGCAGCCTGTACGCGATCGCACCAACTGCTGCGCCCAAACAGACCATGGACAGCAATATGTTCATGTCCTTGTTGGTCACCCAGCTGCAAAACCAGGACCCAAGCTCGCCCATGGACACCAACCAGATGATCGGCCAGACAACACAGCTGGCCATGATGGAAAAAATCACCGAACAGACCACCACCAGCCAGGAGAATTTCTCCCTGCAGATGCGCATTGCCGCGGCTGCCCTGGTAGGCAAGCAGATCACCTACACCGGGAAGGACGGCAGCACGGTCACCGGTCAGGCCACCGCCGTCTCCTATGCCGGTTCGGTGCCGCAGGTCACCATCGACGGGAAGACCATCGCCCTGGATGCTGTTTCGGGGGTTGCCGCAGCGGCGCCTGCAGCACCCGGCACGGCCGGCGCGCCCGCTACGGATCCAACGGCCGCCACTGATCCAGCAGCTACACCTGCTTCCGTTGCTCCAACCGCGTCAGCCTAAAAACCCCGCACCACGCCCCGCACCGCCAAAGCTTCACCGAAAGGAAACCACCGTGCTTCGCTCCCTGTACTCCGGAATCTCCGGACTCCGCGCCCACCAGACCATGCTGGATGTCACCGGCAACAACATCGCTAACGTGAACACCCAGGGTTTCAAAGCCTCCTCGGTGGAATTCCAGGACACCCTCTCGCAGATGACCAAGGGCGCCTCGGCGCCGTCCGCGACAAGCGGAGGTACCAACGCAGCCCAGGTCGGCCTGGGCGTGCAGGTGGCCGGCATCGCCACCAACTTCACGCAAGGCTCCTCTCAGGCCACCGGCAAGGCCACGGACATGATGATTTCCGGCGACGGGTTCTTTGTGGTGCACCAGGGTGGGGAGACGCTCTACACCCGAGCCGGCTCGCTGGGCCAGGATGCCCAGGGCCGACTCGTGACCCCCGACGGCGCTATCCTGCAGGGATGGCCCGCGGACGCAAACGGCAAGGTGTCCAATGGCGGGCCGGTCAAAGACATGGTCCTGTCGTCCCAGATCCTGTCTCTGCCACAGCAGACTAAATCAGCAACCGCGACTGGCAACCTGCCTTCCGACGGATCCGGCTCGCCCCTGATCCGTGAGGTCCAAGTTTTCGACAAGCTGGGAAATGCACAAAACGTGACATTGACGTTTACTGCGTCGGGTAGTCCTGCGGCCTGGACTGTCTCGGCGACGGACGGAACGACCACAGCAGGTCCCACGACAATGCCTTTCACAAACGGAAGCCAGGACACCCCCGGCACCCCTCCAGTCCCGGTCGATACCAAGGTCACGCTGAATGGCATGGACATCCACGTGGGTGCAATCACTAGCTACGCCGGCCTGAGCAGCGTAACTTCCAAAGCCGACGACGGCGGCGGAGCGGGAACGCTGGAATCCTTCACGCTCTCCAAGGACGGCACCATCGTCGGCTCCTTCAGCAACGGCGCCAAGCAGGCCGTCGGCCAGATCGCACTGGCCAACTTCACAAACCCGGGCGGCCTCGAAAAGGCCGGGTCGTCGTCGTACCGGGCCAGCGCCAACTCCGGGTCCGCCTCCCTGGGGACCGCCGGCAGCGCCGGACTGGGCACGCTAGTGGCCGGTTCGCTGGAGATGTCCAACGTGGACCTGTCGCAGGAATTCACCAACCTGATCGTGGCCCAGCGCGGCTTCCAGGCCAATGCGCGCATCATCACCACCTCGGATACCGTACTGCAGGAACTGATCGACCTGAAGCGCTAAATCTGAAGCGAAACAGTTCCTTGGAAAGCCCTCTCGAACAGCTGTGTCCCCGACCCAGGTCGGGGAC
>JALYYI010000037.1 GCA_030946705.1 Actinomycetota bacterium
GTGTGCTTCAGATCACCCGTCAAGAGATTTGTGAGCAAATGCCGAGAATTTCCCGAAGGATAGTTGCTATAAACGCAACGGGGTTGCAAATAGCGGCTCTTCGCGCGGTGACCGATGCTCTTGATGCCGCGTATCGTTACTCCCCACGCGGGTCTTGGTTGCAGAAGGGCAGCACAAACGCAACAGCCGCCGGAATCCCGATCCGGGACTTTGTTCGGTGATGACCCGTTCCCCGCTGGAGGCCATCTGGATTCGGTGTATCCATCCACGCCGTTCGACACTGGCCAATGGCAGCACGCGGACCAGCTGACCCAAGGCGATATCAAGGTGGAAGCGCGACGAGACCACCAACGCAGGCCGGTCCTTGGCTTGCTCGCGACCTCGTGCGGGATCGAAGTCGACGGTCCAGGCCTGCCCCGATTCGATTGGTCGCCGAGGTGCCGGTGGGCTCAACCGCTGCTCACCGTCCACTCATCGGTGATCGGGGCATCGGCGCCCGACGTCTCCTCGGCCTCGGCAATGTAGTCAGACCACCTCGCTGGGTCAGATTCGCGGTAGCGGTGTACGGCGGGGACAGCGTTGGCGCGCCAATGCTCATCGATGAGCCGGCGGATCGTCTTCAGGAAGGGGATCGCTAACCAGACGGACGACGCGCCGCCGACCGGCTTATCATGAAAGCTTCCCGGACCCATTACGGTCCGGGACGCTTGGTGGCCTGTTTCGGACGAGGACCGGCAACTGCCGCTTAAGCAGGGGAGCTCGTCGAGCTGCGTTGGGACATGTCCAGTCTCGCCGAGTCCCGTGAGTAGGGCGCCGATCACCGCCACGCCAGCTACTGCTGCGACCTGCCGCACCATGTTGAACATGCCGGAGGCTGCACCGGCGTCGGCGGCGCTGACGGCTGCCATCGCGGCCGCGGACAGCGGAGACCAGGCGACGGCGTTGGCCACGAGGATCGCGGCCACAATGGCGTCGGGCGCCATGGCGCAGCTCGCGGCGGTATAGCCGCCCGGGCGGAAGATCCCCAGCGGGGCCAGGGCGGCCGGCCCGAGACGCCGCTCGTGGCGCACAAAGACCACGAGCAGAGCAGCCGCTATGACGCCCGCCGCGGCCACCGTCGTCGACGCCGCCAGGCGCCACGCCAGCAGCGCCCACACCACGAGCGCGAGGCCCGCCATGCTCAGCGCCCCACAGGTATCCTGCCGTGACCCAGAACAGCCCGGCGACGTCCGCTACGAGATCCCGCTGGATGCTCGGACTTGCGACGGCGACGATCGTCGTGTCCAGCAGGATGACGAAGAAGCCAGCTAAAAGCGCCCAAAGGCCACTCCATCAGACTTAGGCACCCCAGTCCCGGGCGGGGCGGATCTCCGCGGTCAGGCTGATTGCCAGGGGTTGGTGATCTCAATCCCAGTATCTCGGAAGTCTTTGACATGACGTGTGGCCAATACCGCCTCATTGGTGACGCAGATGGCGGCGATCTGCGCATCGAATCCATCGATGGGCAGGCCAGCATGGTCGCGGCCGCTCACGATCGTGGCGTAGCGAATCGCCGCCGCCCGGTCGAAGGGAAGGACGAAGTCATCGAAAGCGGCAAATATCTCCTCTGCCGTGGATTTGAACAGGTCCTTGCGACGGCCGGCATCCAGCCTCTCGATGCCGTAACGAATTTCGGCCAGCGTGATCGAGGTCGTATATAGCTCACGGGCTCCGTGATTGCGCACCCAGTCCACGACCGTCGAAGACGGCGAGGGTTTCATGAGTTCTGAAACCACATTGGTATCGACGATGATCACGACGCAAGATCTGCCGCACGGGCTGTTGTCGCTCGCTGCGGAAGATCCAACTCCACCCCGCCGAGGGCACCGAATCGGTCGGCTATGGCCGTGAGCAGCCCTTTGGACCCCGTTGGCTCGTTCACCGCTGCCACGAGGATCGCACGGATCTCTGCTTCCATTGATCGACCATTTTCGGCCGCTCGGACGCGCAAACGTTCCTTGACCTCATCATCGAGGTCTCTGATGCTGACTGAAGCCACGAGAACCATCTCCAATGCTATCAATGCTAGCATTTTGCGCGCCGATCAGCTTGGCGGGATGGCCGCCGCGGGGATGGTGAAGCCGAGGCGTGTCTGGCTGCGAACCGCAATCGAACGGGCATGGTTGGCGACCTTGGCCGCCGCAAGCCCGCCATCGCTGCCGGATTGTTCAGGGGGCCGCAATGATGCAGTTGTCAGAGCACGCCGCGGATGGTTTTCTCGAAACTCGTGACGTGTTCCAGGGCCAGCTGCGCGGCATCGTCGGCGCGCCCGTCGGCGATGGCCTCGAGCAGTTCCTTGTGTTCGGTGATGTGTCCGGCCACCGAGGGGACCTTGTCCAGGACCAGGCACCAGATCCGGGTGGCCAGGTTGTCGTAGCGGATCAGGACGTCTTCCAGATGCGGGTTGGCCGCCGCCCGGTAAATGAGCCGGTGCACGGTGATGTCGTAGCGCATCAGCTCGCGCTGGTCGTCCGCGGACGGGTCGATGGCGGCGATGGCGGAGGCTACCTGGCGCAGTTCCGCACGCATCTGGGCATTGGCCATTTTGGCGGCCCGCCGGGCGGCAAGGGGCTCCAGGGATTCGCGGATCTCGGAGACATCGGCCAGTTCGGTGATGTCCACGATGGTGGCGAAGGTCCCGCGGCGGGGGTAGGAAACCACCAGATGGTCACTCTCCAGCCGTTTCAGCGCCTCGCGGACGGGTGTGCGGCCGATGCCGAGTTCGGATGACAGCGCCCCGTCGTTGATCGGGTCGCCCGGGCGGATCTCCAGCATGATAAGCCGGTCACGCAGCTGCCGGTAGGCATGTTCGGCGAGGGAAACGTCGGGGTTTCCCGGCGGCACGTCCTCCGGTGTCGCGCTCATCGGGGCTCCCCTCCGCCGGCCTTGCCGACGCTCTCGATTAATGTTCCACAGCCCCCATTGACTAGCTGTGAGGTACAACATACTATTGCACCAGTTCTAATATATCAGTTAGAGATTAGTTGTAGTTCAGACAGACCCGACGCGGACCGGTCGATATGGATGGCGCCAGTGACGGCGCCGCAGGATCGGGGACCGCGATGTTTCAAAGGAGAGATTGATGGTGGATGTACTTACCGCTTCCCTGGCCGGAACGGACCCTGAGGTGGATCGGGCAATTGCTGCGGAGCTGAACCGGCAGCAGTCCACGCTGGAAATGATCGCGTCGGAGAATTTTGCTCCTACGGCCGTGATGGAGGCGCAGGGTTCTGTGCTGACCAACAAGTACGCGGAAGGCTACCCGGGCAAGCGGTACTACGGCGGCTGCGAACACGTCGATGTGATCGAACAGCTGGCCATCGACCGGATCAAGGCGCTCTTCGGCGCGGAGGCCGCCAACGTGCAGCCGCACTCCGGCGCGCAGGCCAACGCGGCGGCGATGGTTGCCCTGCTGCAGCCCGGCGACACGATCATGGGACTGGATCTGGCCCACGGCGGCCACCTGACCCACGGCATGCGGATCAACTTTTCCGGCAAGCTCTACAACGTCATCCCGTACCACGTCCGGGAATCCGACAATCTGGTGGATATGGCCGAAGTGGAAGCGCTCGCGCTGGAGCACCGCCCGAAAATGATTGTGGCCGGCTGGTCCGCCTACTCCCGGCAGCTGGATTTCGCCGAGTTCCGCCGCATCGCGGACCTGGTGGGCGCCTACCTGATGGTGGACATGGCACACTTCGCCGGCCTGGTGGCCGCCGGACTGCACCCGAACCCGGTGCCCTATGCCGACGTCGTCACCACCACCACGCACAAGACGCTGGGCGGCCCGCGCGGCGGGGTGATCCTGAGCAAGGCGGAGCTGGCCAAGAAAATCAACAGCGCGGTCTTCCCCGGCCAGCAGGGCGGCCCGCTGGAACACGTGATCGCCGCGAAGGCCGTCTCCTTCAAGATCGCCGCTGGCAAAGAGTTCAGGGAGCGCCAGCAGCGGACCCTCGAAGGCGCCCGGATCCTGGCTGAGAGGCTGCTGGCCGACGACGTTGCTGCCGCCGGCATTTCGGTGGTGACCGGCGGCACCGACGTCCACCTGGTACTGGTGGACCTGCGCCATTCCGAGCTTGACGGCCAGCAGGGCGAGGACCGGCTGCACCGGATCGGCATCACGGTCAACCGCAACGCGGTGCCCTTTGACCCGCGGCCACCCATGGTTTCCTCCGGACTGCGGATCGGCACACCGGCCCTGGCCACCCGGGGATTCGGCGCCGCCGAATTCATCGAGGTGGCGGATATCATCGCCGCCGCGCTTAGGGGCGAGCTGAACGACGACGCCGCCTCCGCCTTGAGCGCGCGTGTGACCGCCCTGGCGGCGCAGTTCCCCCTCTACCCCAACCTGGGCCGCGACGGCAGCGAAGCAGCGGTGGCGGAAGACCTGATTGGAGCCGGAAAGTGACATCAGAACATCTTCCCGAGCACCCGGAATTCCTCTGGCGGAATGCCGAGCCCAAAGCCTCCTACGACGCCGTGATCGTCGGTGGCGGCGGCCACGGCCTGGCAACCGCCTACTACCTGGCCAAGAACCACGGGCTGACCAACATCGCCATCCTGGAAAAGGGGTGGCTGGCCGGCGGCAACATGGCCCGCAACACCACCATCATCCGCTCCAACTACCTCTGGGATGAAAGCGCCGCCATCTACGAGCACTCCCTGAAACTCTGGGAGATCCTGCCCGAAGAGCTGGAGTACGACTTCCTGTTCAGCCAGCGCGGCGTGATGAATCTGGCCCACACCCTGGGCGATGTGCGCGAAAGCGTCCGCCGGGTAGGGGCCAACAGGCTCAACGGGGTGGACGCCGAATGGCTGGACCCGAAGCAGGTCAAGGAACTGTGCCCCATCCTGAACATCAGCGACAATATCCGCTACCCCGTGATGGGCGCCACCTACCAGCCGCGGGCCGGCATCGCCAAGCACGACCATGTGGCCTGGGCCTTCGCCCGCAAATGCGATGAGCTGGGCGTTGACATCATCCAGAACTGCGAGGTCACCGGTTTCCTTAAGGACGGCAACAAGGTGGTGGGGGTCCAGACCAGCCAGGGGACCATCCACACCGAAAAGGTGGGCCTGTGCGCGGCCGGGCACAGCTCGGTGCTGGCGGAAATGGCCGGATTCCGGCTGCCGATCCAGTCGCACCCGCTGCAGGCCCTCGTCTCCGAACTGCACGAGCCGGTGCACCCCACGGTGGTGATGTCCAACCACGTGCATGTCTACGTCTCGCAGGCGCACAAGGGTGAACTCGTGATGGGTGCCGGGGTGGATTCCTACAATGGTTACGGCCAGCGCGGGTCTTTCCATGTGATCGAGCACCAGATGGCTGCCGCCGTCGAGCTGTTCCCCATCTTTGCCCGGGCGCACGTGCTGCGCACCTGGGGCGGCATCGTTGACACCACCCTGGACGCCTCGCCCATCGTGGGAACGACGCCGGTGGAGAACATGTTCGTCAACTGCGGCTGGGGGACCGGCGGCTTCAAGGGCACACCGGCGGCGGGCCTGACCTTTGCCCACACCATCGCCACCGGAAGCCCGCACCCGCTGAACAAGCCCTTTGCACTGGAACGCTTCGAGACCGGTGCCCTGATCGACGAACACGGCGCGGCCGCCGTGGCCCACTAGAAGGAGTAGCGCCATGCTGCTGATCGCATGCCCCAACTGCGGCCCCCGGGACGAAACCGAGTTCCACTACGGCGGCCAGGCCCACGTGCCCTATCCCAAGAACGCCGACGAGCTGACGGACAAGGAATGGTCCGAGTTCCTGTTCTACCGCGACAACACCAGGGGTGACTTTGCCGAGCGCTGGGTGCACAGCACCGGCTGCCGCCAATGGTTCAACATGCTCCGGGACACCGTGAGCTACGAAATCAAAGCCGTCTACAGGATGGGTGACGGGAGGCCCGACCGGGCGCCATCCGGTACGCCACCTGCCGGATCCGGACAGGCGCCGTCCGGCACCGCTCAAACCACGCAGAAAGGACCGCAGCCATGACCGCGCAGACTTCCGGCCAGCCTTTCCGAATCCGCCACGGCGGCCGGATCGACCGCAGCATAAGCTGGCGCTTTACCCTCGACGGCGCCGAATATTCGGGCCATCCGGGGGACACCATCGCCTCTGCGCTGTTGGCCCATGGCAGGATCGACGTCGGCAACTCCCTCTACGAGGACCGTCCCCGCGGCATCATGGCCGCCGGTGTGGAAGAGCCGAATGCGCTGGTGAAGGTCGCCAGCCGGTTCCCCGGTCACGCGGCGGAATCCATGCTGCCCGCCACGGTGGTGTCCCTGGTGGACGGACTCGGGGTGGAACTGCTCTCCGGGCTGGGCAAGCTGGATCCCACCGAGGACGAGGCCGTCTATGACAAAAAGTTCGTGCACACCGACGTGCTGGTGGTCGGTGGCGGGCCCGCGGGCCTGGCCGCCGCCCGCGCCGCGGTCCGGACCGGGGCCCGCGTCATCCTGATCGATGACCAGTCCGAGCTCGGCGGCACGCTGCTCTCCGGTTCCGTGCTCGCCGGCAACGCCGACACCGTTGAGGGCCAGCCGGCGCTGGACTGGGTGGCGGATGTGGAAGCCGAGCTGATTGCGGCCGAGGAGTGCACCGTGCTCAACCGCACCACCGCGTTCGGCTCCTACGACAGCAACTACGTCCTGGCCGCGCAGAACCGCACCGACCACCTGAGCTCACCGGCCGCGCCCGGGGTCTCCCGGCAGCGGATCTGGCACATCCGCGCCCGCCAGGTGATCCTGGCGCCCGGCGCCCACGAGCGTCCGCTGGTCTTTGAAAACAATGACCGCCCGGGCATCATGCTGGCCTCCGCGGTGCGCAGCTACCTGAACCGCTACGCCGTCGCCGCCGGATCCCGGGTGGTGGTCAGCACCACCAACGACTCGGCCTACGCCCTGGTGCAGGACCTGGTGGCCGCCGGCATCGGGGTGGCCGCCGTACTGGATGCCCGGCCGGAGCTCTCCGAGCTGGCCGGCGCTGTTGCCGGGAGCACCGGCGTGCGGGTGCTGACCGGCTCCGCCGTCGTCAACACCGCCGCGAACGCCTCCGGCCGGCTGGCAGGCGTCACCGTGAGCGTCATCGACGCGGACGGCAACCCGACCGGGGGCCGCGCCGAATCCCCGGCCCCCGAGCAGATCTCCTGCGATCTGCTGGCCGTCGCCGGCGGCTGGTCGCCGGTGGTGCACCTGCACAGCCAGCGGCAGGGGAAACTGCGCTGGGACGATGAGCTGGTCGGCTTTGTTCCCGCCAGTGTGGTCAAGGGCCAGCAGGTGATCGGTGCCGGACGCGGCAGCTACGCGCTGGAGCACTGTGTGGCTGAGGGCCTCTCCGCCGGCTCGGTCGCCGCCGTCGCCGCCGGCTTTGCCACCGCGGCCGCCGTGACAGCAGCCACGGCTGCCGCCGCGCGGCCCGCCCAGCCGGCCAAGGCCCAGGC
>JALYYI010000045.1 GCA_030946705.1 Actinomycetota bacterium
CGGTTGGGTCTGGCCCCCGTAACCGCGCGCAACCGACTCTAGGTGATCGCAGTACTCGTGCCACCACGCCGGGTCTCCGGCTGCCATATTGTCGTTGCCATCCCGGTGTCCGACGCTGCCGTCGGCCAACTCACGCACGATGTCTGCATGACCGGCATGCCGATGCGTTTCGGCAGTCACGTGGACCAATATGCGGGCGAGGCTGACCGGGTTGCTCGCCTCACGCCACCACGGCACGTAGCCGGAAGCATCAAGCGGCAGCAGCGAAATTGTTGCGTCGGCATGTACCCACACCCGTTGATATAGGCCGACGATCGCGTCGCGGGACTCCTCAGACCGCGCCCACATGTCCTCATTCGGCTCGGCATTGGGCGAAAGCCATTTAAATTCCTCACCGAAGGGTCGGTTGAAGACTACGCCGAAGTACTCGGCCTCGACCCCGGCTAGGTGCTTGACCAGCCCGAGAAGGTTCGTGCCGGTCGGTGTCAAGGGGCGGCGTAGATCGTACTCAGACAGGCCCTCAAGCTTCCACACAATCGCATCACGGCCATCCTGCAAATACCGGCGCAACTCCGCCTTGGCAACATCACTCATGTGTGTCAGCTTGTAGCGGTTGACGGCCGATGGCAAGCCAACATGAACCCGGTGTCAGGAAGGGAACGCTGAGCGGGCAGGGGCTGAACTCCTCGTGGAGACGTGATCTCGTCCGCGAAGACCGCTTGTCCCAGGGTAGACGCAGCGAGGTCCGGGAGGCGGCCCGTCACCAAGACCGGTGCAACACTGCGATGATTTGCTCATGAATTCCGAAGCAGAAGCGAATTTGGACGCCGTGTTGATTGGCGGGCGGGAGCGCCGAGAAATCGTCCTCGTGGACTATGACCAAGAGTGGCCTGAACGCTTCGGCAGGCTGGCCCAAATCATCAGGCATGCTGTCGGTTCGAAGGCCTTGCTAGTTGAGCACATCGGATCAACAGCGGTTCCCGGACTGACCGCCAAACCGATTATCGACATTCTCCTGACGATCCACGACGTTGCCGACGAAGCAGGCTACGTTGCCCCACTTGAGGGAGCCGGCTTCGTGCTCCGGGTCCGCGAGCCTGGGCACCGCATGCTCAGGACCCCATCGAAAGACGTTCACCTGCACGTCTTTTCCTCGGACAGCGATGCCGTCCCTAACTACCAGGATCTACGCGACTGGCTGCGGGTGGACGAATCTGATCGCGCCCTCTATGCCGACACGAAAAGGATGCTCGCCCAACGGCAGTGGACCGACATGAATCAGTATGCGGAGGCGAAAACCGTTGTCATTGCGCAGATCCTGGCCCGCGCCCGAATGTGGCGGGCAAAACAGCCCTCAACGTGAACATTTCGCCAGATGGTGTCTGCGCAGCGTAAGCCGGTCTCGTTTGGGGAAGGCTCTTACGGACATATCCATAGGCGACGCGTTTGCCAGTGCAACGCAACATCAAAGTCGTTTGTCGGCCTGCGGCATCAAGGCACGAGCGCTTAGGAGATTAACGGGGTGCCGGCTACCCGCGCATCGTTCAGGCGACGTGTTGCGTAGCTCCCCAACGCTTGGGCTGTGGGTAGACGAATCGCGCAATCGTTGTCGACATTATGAACACGAGCGTGAGGACTATCGCCCAGGCCACAACCAGGCCAGCACTATAAATCCAATAGTTCCTGAATCGAAGCATCTTGCGCTCCTGTCGGTCTCGTAGGCCATTCTTCTCGTTCCCAGTATGCGCTGTTGCGCATTCGGTACCGGCCTTCACTATTGCCCGGACAACGCCGACGGCGCTCCATGGTGCCTGGTCTGGTGAATGTGGGCGCCCTCAGGCGGAAGCTAAGCGGGGCAGCCGGACGAACCGTCAGGGACAGGTTTTGCCGATTGGGATGTAGATGGTCTGGATCGTTTGGACCGTAGTTACGACGAGGGGAATGCATCCTGGTTCCTTGAGCCAAAACCCGCCGGGGTAGACGAGCCAGTCTGCGTTGGCCTGTTCGGAGGTGCAGCCGGGATTCACCAATTCGTCGGTGAGCGTGTACCCGAAATTGGACCAGCCGACCTTCATGTTGCCGCGCATTTCTGCGGGGACACTGAGTGTGAAGCCGATGCCAGCCTTCAATACCAGACCTATTTCTTGGAAGTGGAGGCCTCCTGCTGTGGCGCCGTCGTTCCACTGATATGGGTCTGCTCGGGTGGCGGCTGTGCTGATGGCCATGACGTCCGATACGCCAGGCGTTCCCAACCCGCCGCCCAGATCCTTTGCGGTGGGCCCGACGCCGATGGGGTTATCGCATTCGAATTGAAGTTCGGCTCCCTTGGAGTGCGGAATGATGTCAGAACCAAGCGACGCCGCAGAAGTGCTTGACGTGGAATTTTGGACGCGGAGAGCTGACTCGTTCGTTGGCTGCTGGGACTCCGTGCACGCTGGCAACACGATCAAGGCAGCAGTGGCACATGCAAGAACTGCAAAACATCTCTGACTACGGCGTTTGATCCCCATTCAAGAAACATAGAGCAGAAGCCGTGCGCTGACACAGGACCAGCCCCGCATCTCCCCGCAACGGCGGGCCACAAAATTGCTACCATTTCTCCAAAACGTCAATACCTGTCTGCACAGGAACCCCGGAACCGTAAGCGGAACCCTCTACGGGACGGTCGGCCTCGGGTTCAATCCTCGTCGGGATCGCTATCGGAAACGGCATCGGGGAGCCTGCTGCGGTAGTAAATCTTCTCGTGATCGCGGTGGGTCTCGATGAAGCCGGCCTTGACCATCACGTGCTGAGAGGGAGGGTTGCCAAGGTCGGTGTCTGCTTCTGCGATCGTCGCCCCGTGGGCTCTCGCTAAAGTGAAGGCTGCGACGACTGCCTCCGTTGCCAGGCCAGCGCCTCGCGCGGATGCCACCAGCCCATATCCGAACTCGACCCGACTCGTCGGGCGGCCCGAAGAAGCCGAGACCGCCAATGGCGAGACCATCCGCGCGGCGCCGAATCTGGTACAGGGTGAATACCGGGTCGGGATCGGGATCTGCCGCCAGGGCTCGCAGCGGGACGAGTTCGTCTTCAAACGGGTACTCGGCATGCCAGGCGTCGTCAGCGGCAGGCTCACGCGCGACAATTCTGCGGGCGAGTTCTGGCAAGATCCTCTCGAGTGTCAGCCGTGCTGTGTCGATCTTCACGGCTCCAACCCTGCCACAACGAATCTCTGACGCAAAAGTTCCGGAGATCGGTAAATCACCCGCAAGCCGAACCTCTTGCGGGACGTCTTAAAGCTCGAGTTAAAGCTCGAGCGGGCGCTCCAAACGGTGGACCAGTCCCGCTCGTACTGGTAGAGCTACACCGCTCAATGCGGTGGACTAATCTCGCTCAGAATGGTAGCTTGGAAACGCTCAAAATGGTGTACTAACTCAAGATGCGCGGGCGATTCACAATGGACGGGTACAAGAGACGGATCATCGATGACTCAATCGACGAGCTCTTCCCTTCGTTCGCTGCCATTTCCATCGATGGGGCTCGCGCGATCGGGAAGACCTCCACTGGGAGGCAGCGAGCGAAGACAATTCTCGACTTGGACCTCCCCGAAATACGGGAGTTGATCCGGGCGGATCCCAAGTACTTGACCAGAGTAGACACCCCCGTCCTCATCGATGAATGGCAACAAGTCCCCGAGGTCTGGGACCGTGTCCGCCGCCTCGTCGACAGTGACTCGACCGGCGAACGGTTCATCTTGGCCGGCAGCGCCGCACCCGTTGGCACCCACCTCCACTCCGGCGCCGACCGTATCATCAGATTCCGGATGCGACCTCTCTCCGTCGCGGAACGCAACTTGGCAACGCCCACCGTCCGCGTCCGCGATCTGCTCAGCGCAGACACCCCCGATATCCACGGTTCCAGTGACGTCGAACTACGCGACTACGTCCGCGAAATCGTCGCCTCGGGATTCCCGCAGCCTCGGCAGATGAGCGATCGTGCCCGCGGAGTTTGGCTGGATGACTACATCGAGCGAGTCATCACTCACGACTTCACCGAACAGGGACACCGCATCCGCCGGCCTGAACTGCTGCGGGGTTGGTTGCGGGGTTACGCCTCGGCCACCGCCTCCGCAACCACGTTCGCGAGGATCGGTGCCAGCCTCGACCCAGGTGAACCAACAGGACCGACGAAGAAGACGTCGATCGCCTACCGTGACGTCCTCAGCAGCCTCTACCTGCTCGACCAAGTCGACGCCTGGTCGCCCAGTCAGAAGCTCCTGTCACGAGCTTCCCTCGCGCCGAAGCACTTTCTCGCCGATCCGGCACTCTCCGCGCGCCTGCTCAACCTCAACGAGGTCAAACTGATGTCCGCCGCCCAACCCGCGACCAACAACGGGGACCGGACTCGCCTCGGCGATTTCTTCGAAGCACTCGTCGCCCTCAGCCTCCAGACCTATGCGGAGGCGAACGACGGGCGGGTGTCCCACTTCCGCGACCATGATGGGCGGCACGAGATTGACTTCATCATCCACCGAGGACACGCAGAAACTGTCGGTATTGAAGTGAAGCTTAAATCCGCGATCACCGACCACGACGTTCGCCACTTGCTCTGGCTGAAGGAGTCGCTCCCCGACCAAATCGCCGACCTCGTCGTCATCAACACGGGCGCCCACGCCTATCGTCGACAGGATGGCGTAGCGGTCATCCCGCTCGCGTTGCTCACCGCCTGACGGACGCCCTGCGGGCGCCAGAACTGCTGCAGCGGCTTGCGGAACGACGCTCATTTGAAGCGCCCGCAAGGGGAACCCTCTACGGGACGCGTCTACGGCTTTCTGTCGACCCCGAGGATGAGGGGGCGAATTGGCCCAGTGACAAAGACAAGGGACTGTCAGCAGCAGGGATGCTTTGGAGCGGATGCAGTCGCAGGAAACAAGCCCAGTGTGTCCGGAGCTCTGCGACGGTGCACCCTGGACTTACCGGCGACAGCGCCAGAGGACGCGCTTTTCTGGGTTTGCCTCACGAATCCTCTCCGGAGGGACCTGGGCCGGTCAAGGGGTCGCGCATTGATAGGGTGAGCCCGGCACGGGTCAGCGATTAATCGACGGCCTTTGCTTCCAGGCGCTTCAGGCCCATGCGCAGGGAGCTTGCCACGGGCGCGCCCCGCGTCGCGACAATCAAGAACGCTGCAACCCGCCCCGCCATGCTGGTTGGAGTCCGGTTCCAGGTGATGTGAATCCGTGAGCCGTCCGACCCTTTCGGCGTGATCCGCGCGCTCACGTAACTTCCCGGTGCGCAGAAATTACTCTCGCGCACTGTCCAGGTCACTGCCTCGGGATCTGACCAGTCGTAGTGTTCCTTGGCCCAGATCGCACCGCCGGGAGCTTTGCTCCCTTCCCTGATGTCCGCGTACGTGTCTCCGATTTCGTACACCTCGTACAGTGGCGCGTAAATGCCTGGCCAGATGTCCGGCCGGCTTGGGCTGAAGTTCAACAGCGCTTCCCGTACCGTCGCCGGCGGGACGCTGCAATCCACAACCACTTCGACTCTAGGCATTCCAGTTCCTTCCCCTGATGCTTCCAATGTGACCACTTCCCACAGAGGCGCACAAGGGGCCAGCCAGTGGAAACAGCAGCTGCAATGACCTGCTCCAGCTGCCCTGGCCGGAGTACGAGACTAGGCTGAACGCCGACCCTGAGTCCGAGAACAAACTCGACTTGTAGGACGATCCAATGGCCTCCGCGCTCCAAGAGACGCTTGACGCACCTGCGGCAACTCGTGTGATGGTGGTGCCGTCGCGGAGCATGGCCCAGTGGACGTTCAGGCGGCGTCGGGCCAGGGACAGCATGGCCTGGATGTGAGTTTTGCCTTCGGTGCGTTTGCGGTCGTAGTAGGTCCGTGACGCCGAGCAGCTTTTCAGCGCCGAAACGGCGGAGAGGTAGCGCGCAGGAGCCGCCTGTGGTGGCGCCGGGGGCGGTGGTGATGGCCGCGGCCGGGGCGGCCGCGGCGGCCGTTTTGCCTTTGTTGGGAGCCGGTAGGCTGATGTGCGCGCCGACGCTTCGTGCACGCTGCGGGGCCAGCCCGTTTAGACATCTCGCTGTCCAAATGTGAGCGAAACCGCAGGCGAAGCGACGGGCGGCCTTCGAGAGCCTGGAACCAACGCTTTCCCTACCAGTCTCCGACTGGTCGTCGACTGCAAGAGCCGCGCTGACGGGCAAGCCTTATGTCCTGAATGGGTCCCCGCCCCCGCAGTGGCGTGACCGCCACCGCACCGTCGACCCCACTGCGAAATACGGATGGGCGCGCGGTACGGCCGGCGGTCGGTTCCTGATTCCGGGGAAGCGTCGAGGTCCGGTCATCGGCCGCGCGGGCCGGCGAAATCTTGGCTGGCGCGGTCGGGGTTTCTCAGCTCTTAAGATTGCTGACAGTCACTTCGAATTCCTCCACCGCAAGGATCTGCGTCTTTTCAGCGGCGCTGGCCTCCGCCCGGATTTTATTCGCCGCCGCCCGGCTCTCGGTCATGGCTTCCTCGGATTCCCACAACGTGATGGACAGGTCTTTGCCGGCTTCTTTCCCGTTCAAGTAATAGATCCCCAAGCATCCAGGCATTTCCCGCGCCCGCCTAACGGTGTCTTCCGAGGGTGCGTCCGAGATGGTGTCCGGGCCGGTCTGATAGGTGCTGACTCTGGCGTACATCGTTAATTCCTCCAATGATCCCGTGCCGGAACCCGCTTGCCGACTAATCTGCACCATGCGGAGCGGACAAACTCGCCCGGACCGCGAACTGCCTGCGCGCGACAAGCACACCGGGCGGTGCGGTTCCTAGTACCAGTAAGGACCCAGCACCAGCCAGCGCACAAGTACGTTTGTTGTCCCGCTAGATCTGAGCTCCCCAGCAGAGCGTCGGCATGGAGCCAGTGTCTGAAAGGACGGCGCTGTAATGCGCACCAAGGACGAACCGCTCGTGATTCCGGCAGGGATCTAAACTGCGGTGTGGCCGGCTCGTTTGATGGCGCGGTAGACCGTTGAGCGTGCGATGGAGAAGAGTTCGGCTAATTCCGCCGTCGTGTGTGTCCCGGCCCCGGTCAACGGAGACCAGGTGTGCTTCCTGTTTCCTGGAGAGCTTGGGTTGCTTCCCACGCAGGCGGCCCTTGGCCTTGGCAACAGCCATGCTTTCCCGGGTCCGCGCCCGGGTCGTGGACGGAGCCGCCGTTACTCAGCTTGACTTCGCGGCGGGCGAGTTCGTTAACGATGTCTTTCGCGTCGCGTAGTGACCTGGCCAGACGGTCGAGTTTGGTCACGACCAGGGTGTCCCCGTCCCGGCAGGCTGTCAGCGCTTCCCGGAGTCCGGGCCGTGCCCGGTTGGCGCCGGTAAGGCCGTGGTCGGTGAAGGTCTTGTCCGGGGTCACCCCCAGAGCGGCCAGGGCATTCTTCTGGGCGGTGAGGTCTTGGTCGTTGGTGGATACGCGCGCGTATCCGATCAGCAGTCCGGTCATGGTCTTGAAGGTACCGTTTATCCCCCCGTCACCGGGCATTTTCTCGTGCGGGTCCTATGCCGAATCGGGCGCCCCCGGAAACCCGGCGAATCTGTCACTTTCAGAAGTCGTCTGCACAAATTTCAGTACTCGTCTGCACAGCCCTCCCATGTCCGTAGGGGGATCCCCTTGCGGGCAGCCCGCAGACCGAGCGAGATGCGACCACGAAAAGCCTTGCCTGAGTGCGGAACGACCAGTAACGTTCTGCGCAGTGGGCCTGCGGACCGCTGACCCCCATCGAGAGGACGCGCTATGCCAACCGTGATCGGCCACCACGATGTGAAGGACAAGGATCATTGGCTTGCCTCACCGAAACGCGAAGAGATCTTCGGACCCCTCGGCGTCACCAACATCCGGACGTTCGTCAACCCACAGAACCCGACGCAAGTCGCGGTGCTGATGGACGTTCCCGACATGGATGCCGTCATGGCCCTGATGCAATCCGAGGCAGGGGCCGAGGCGATGGCGTATGACGGCGTGCTGCCCGAGACCTTGGTGATTCTCGTCGAGGCGTAGTTTCTTTTCTTGGAGCGCGGGTGCGCGAAAACTGCTTATCGGCCGCGAACGGCCTCACCTCGTGTCGCGATGGACGATCCCTTAGCGGACGAAAGCCTCAAACGAGAGCTGCCGCGCGATGTCGCGTGCGCACTCTTCCGTTGACCTATACGTGGTGTCGACCTCGACGTCGTAGACAACTCCGCCGTGCACGCTTAGGGCTTGCTGTCGCGCCATCCCTTCGACGCGGTCGAGGCGTCGTGCCTCGCGGGATACGGCGACGTCCGGGTCGCAGCGCACGGCCACCCAAATTAGCTCCACATCGCTGAAGGCTGACCGCAGACGCTCCTGTCCCGCTCCCCCTGACAGAAGGACCTCATCGAGGATCAGGTGGGCCCCTGCGCGGGCCATACCGCTGAGTCCGGTGTACCAAGTGCGTTCTAAGGCCCGATGCTCAGCACTGAAAGTGATGGTGCCGTCCTGCTCGAAGGTGATTCCGGCGCGCGGGCTGTCACCCCCAGCAGGAAGTGCGTCGATGAAAGTGTCGACGCCGAAGGTCAACCAGATGCCCGGGAGGATTTCCTGAAGAGCTCGAGCAATTGAAGATTTACCGGAGCTTGAGCCGCCGTTCAGTACGATCACTTGGGGATTCTGACTGGTAGACACCCGGCGAGCCTAGTACGGAATTGAGGATTAAGGCACGCCCGTAAGCCGGTCCCCCACCGGCCAGCTCGACACCTTCATGCCTTCCCTTGGATAAAGCCGTTATGCATGCGCGGTTTGCTTCCCATATGACCCGCCCGCAAAACTGCCCGGTGAAGGTGCCCTAAACGCCACACGCCAGGTTGTCTCACAACCCTAGGGAAACGAGGCGTCTCGTCGACCCGACCCGGCGACCGCTGCGGCGGCAATGCGCTAATTTTCGTGGAATCGTGTGGGTTTATCCGCCGCCGGCGATTCCCGTAACCATGCCCCGAAACCTTCTGAATGAATCGGTGTATTCACCGTTCGTTACGAGACACATCGGAGCAGCCGATGGCGAAACTGATCGGCTGCGCCCGTATCCACCAACGGCCAAAACCTCACCGCCAGAAAAACGCCTGGTCGCTATGAGGGTTACGCCGGATATAACGTTCACCGACCACGGGCCTCACCGGCGCCAACCGGTGCCCTAAACGTGAATTCCGTACCGATCCTCCTCGGACCTCGTAACGCCGCAATAACGTCCGCTCCCCTACCGTGAAGCGGTCGATCAGTGTGCTGGCATGTTCTGGGGAGTGTCCGATGCCAAAAATGAACGAGTCGCAGATCAGGGCGGCACTGCAGGCCGCCAGGGACCTGCCGGAGGCGGACCGCAGTCGTCCCACGGCGGTCCTTGGCCAGGTGGCGGCCATCGGGCGTCTGGAGCGGCAGCGGGAGGCCCTTTTCGCGGCCGCCCTGGCCCGGACCGGTTGGAGCGGCGACAGGTTTGAGGCCCTGCTGGCGGATAGCCGTTCCGAGGCTGCAAGCTTTGTGGAGGGGCAGCGCTCCGCGGCGGCCAGGCGGTCGGCTCAGGCCAAGGAAGCCGCCCGCCCCGTCGTCGAGGGCCGGCGCGAGGCCTTGAAACAGCTGACTGCGGCGACGACGGGGCCGGCGGGGACGGTGGAGTACTTTGCCCTGGACTCCCCGTTCCTGATCTGGCCCACGCACGGCATGTCTCTGGATTCATCACAGATCGAGCCGTGGAACAGCCGGGCACAGATCCACCTGCACGCCGGAAACTCGGGCGGCACCGAACTGACCGGCCACGAGGAGCTGAACTTCTATTTCCTCTGGGAAAACCCACGGGCCCAGTACGCCATCGCCAATGTGGACGGTTTCCTGGTCCTCAACGGCTTCTGCGACGCCCTGGCGCAAGGTGGGATCCTGCCGGGAACCAGATTCAGCCGGCTGCAGGTGGATACGACGCTGCGCCTGCTGGAATGGTGGAACCAGCCACCCACCGAGCCTCCCGCCGAGGCGGACCAGACCCAGCATGCTGTGAACCTCACCGTCGACTGCGGCGGCTTCGGGGACTTCACCCATGTGGAAATCGCCGATGTATTCCGCGGATACGACCTCCAATACACTTCGCTCGCCGTGCCTCCCCAGGGCGTCGTGGTCATCGAGGTCGGCATCGCCGCCTCCTACGACCTGGAGGACGGCTCGATCGACGTGGACTTCTCCGGATCCGCGTTCGACGTGCTCTGCCCCTTCGTCCAGGTGGCACTGCTCCCATGACATCCGGTCAGGGGGCCCAGATCAGGGCGGCCATCGCGGCGGCCCGGAAACTCGCCGCGGCTCAGGCTGCCCGGAGGGACGACGCCGGTGCCGCCACCGGGCGGTCGTTCCCGCCGGCTTCCACCCCAGCACGTGCCCTGGCCGCCGACTACCTGGTCCGGGCCGGCATCGACACCGGCAAAGTTGAACGGGACCTGGCCACCGCCCGGGAGGAGAACCGCCGTCGGCTCCGTGAAGCAAAACAGGAAGCCATGAGCCAATCCCCTGCCCGGGCGGACCGACTGAACGCCGTCGTCAAGGACCGGCAGGCCGCCCTGCAGGCATTGGCCGTTCCCGGGCCGCCCATCGCCATCCAGTACACGGCGCTGGACAGTCCGGTGGAGATCTGGACCACGGACCAGCTGCAGCTGACTTCCTCCAGCATCATCGCGTGGAACAGCCGGGCCAAAGTGAGCTACGACGGCCAGCTCTACGGCAACGGATGGCACTACGCCATCCTGGAAGCGGCCGGAACGGAAGAGCTGCACTTTTACTTCCTCTGGCAGAACACGGGCACCAGATCCGCGATCGTCACCGTGGACGCCTTTTTGGTGCTGAACGGATACTGCACCGTGCATTCGCGCGGCGGCGTGTCCGACGGCGGAGAGGCGCAGCTGAGCATCGATGCCGCCGTCGATCTCCTCCAGCCCTGGACGGTGCCGGTCTCCTCCCCCGTCTCCCAGCCGGGCCAGACCCAGCGCGCCCTGGACCTGGCCGTCGACTCGCACGGATGGTTCAGCGACGATCACACGAAGACGGCCATCGTCTACCGCGGCTTTGACCTGCGCTACGAGCAGGCCATCGTGCCGCCGGGCCAGTACCTGATCATTGATGCGTCCGTAGCTTTCAACTACGCCTTTCTCAACGGGGAGGTCGACGCCGACTTCGCCAGCGCCGCCTTCGACATCTCCGCTCCGTTTGTCCAAGTGGCTGTGCTGCCCTAACCCGAAGGATGCTGCTCCGGTGACCTCGACAAATCGAGGGCGGAGGAGGAGCCTAGGAATTGCGCCTTCGCTTTGGCGTGGCCAAACGGGCACCCCGGCGAATGCGCTTGGATGAATATCTAAACCTGCCGGCACCACCCCGGTGGTGCAGTTCCGGCACGAGGGCCTTGCTGGTTGCGGCACCGATGAAGCGCGCGCCCGCGGATCCCTCCGCCGAGGAACAGTGACCAGGTTGGGAGGAATAACCCCGCGAGGGTGGACTGGTCACAGTGACACATCGGCCGGAGTTGGCCGAAAACAGTCCAAGAAGGGAACGTCCGATGAGACGGACTCAGGGAATCCATCCCAAATTCCACAATCTGCCATTCATAGTTGCTGCCCTGGTCGCCCTTGCGACGCCAGTCGCCCTCGCCGGGCCCGCCGGCGCCTCCAGCTGGAGTCCCCGGACCTGGACAGTCCAGGTGGGCTCCGAGTCAGGGGACCAGGAGATCCAGGGCATGGCCTTCCTGCCCTCCGAGATTGTTATCAACGCGGGAGACACCATCAACTGGAACGCCAACGCTGCGGAGATCCACACGGTGACGTTCCTGGCCGCCGGCCAGTCGCTGGAGTCCGTGCAGCCCTTCGATCCGAGCGTGCCCGATGAATTGCTGAAGCGGGGCGCCGACTGGTACGACGGGCATTCGTACTACAACTCCGGCATCCTGGCCAACGTTGCCGTCCCGGGGTTTCCCGTCGTGAAGAGCTACAGCCTGAAATTCCCGGACAAGGGCAATTTCACCTACTACTGCCTGGTCCACGGCATGGTGATGAAAGGCACCGTCCACGTCCGGGAAGCAGGATCGAAGTACCCCCACACCCAGGCTGACTACGATCGGTCAAACAAGTCACACGAGAGCGCCATCCTCAAGGACGGCTACAAACTGGACAACTCCTTGGCCGAGCAGTCCAGCAGCCACAAGGTATTGGCAGGGGGCGACGACGGCACGGCGATGATCATGCGCTTCGTCCGGCAGACCGTGACGGTACACCGCGGCGAGACGGTGTGGTTCGTCAACAACGGAATGGGTGCCCCGCACACCGTCACGTTCGGCACAGAACCGGCGAACATTTTTGCTCCGACGGGCGACGCCACGCACTTCAGCGGTGGTGATCTCAGCTCGGGGTTCATGATCCCGGGGTCCACATTCGCCGTCACCTTCACCACGACGGGAACCTTCAAGTACATCTGCGCCCTGCACGACTACATGGGCATGGTGGGCAAGGTGATCGTCGAAAACTGAGGCAAGCCAGCAACTCAGAATGCTGCCGCCCCGGGGGCGGCAGCATTCTGGCGTTCTGGTGAAGAAGCCAGGGCTCCGATTGTAGATGCACAGCCTCAGCCGAACGTGCAGGGCACGATGACTTTTCTCAGCGCGGTCTCGAGAACGGCGAGCTCCTGATCGTCGAGCCGCTCAACGAACAGTTTCGACACGCCCTGCAGATGGACGGGCACGGTTTCGGTCACACGTGTGACACCGGAGTCGCTCAGGGCGACAACCACGCCGCGCCCGTCCTCAGCGGCGTTCCCCCGACGAACCAGACCCTCATCAACCAGCCTGGCGACGCGGCGCGTCAACCCCGAGCGCGAGAGGAGCGTTCGGGCGGCGAGCTCCGTCATCCGTAGCTCGCCGCCGGCCGCGGCCAGCTGAGCCAATACGTCGAAGTCGGCCAGACGTAGGCCGGTGACCTCCCGGAGATCAGTATCAAGCTGGCGCATCAGCGTGGCCTGAGCGTGCAGCAACGCGCGCCATGCCCTCTCACCGCGCTGACCCGGCAGCGACTCCTCGACAAGCCGGCCGAAGAGGGCCGCCACATCAGCCGGTGGGGAATTTTCGTGCATATCAACCAGTTACACACAATGTACTTGCGAACGCAAGTACACCCGAGCGGTGAGGAGGACCGTCTCATGACCGAAGTCCAGCCCGACCTCGACAGGACACTCCGCGAACCGTTCGCGGCGCCGGCGGAGGAGGCCCGCGTGAGGCGAGCCGCGGCGGCGCTGGAAGCGAACGGGATCACCGTCCGGCGCGCCCCGAACAGGGCGGAAGCGAAACGCATTGTCCTGGATCTCATCCCGGCGGGGTCGCAGGTGCACCGCGGCGCGTCGCAGTCGCTGGAGGCTTCGGGCATCGCTGGCGAGATAGACGGGTCGGGCCGGTACGAGTCCCTCCGGCCGCGGGTCTTCAGCATGGACCGGGCGACGCAGGGCGACGAGATCCGCCGGCTGACCGCCTCGCCCGACGTCATGCTCGGCAGTGTCCACGCCGTCACCGAGACCGGGTCGCTGGTCGCTGCGTCCGCGAGCGGCAGCCAACTGGGCCCGTACGCATCCGGAGCCGGGAAGGTCATCCTCGTGGTCGGGACACAGAAGATCGTGCACGACCTCGGGGAAGCACTCCGGCGCATCGACGAATACGTCTTCCCGCTAGAGGACGCCCGGGCCCAGGCGGCGTACGGCATGCACAGCGGCGTGAACAAAGTCCTCATCATCAATCGCGAGTGGAGACCCGGCCGCATCACCGTCGTCCTCTGCGATGAGGCCCTGGGGTTCTAGCCATGCCTGGGCCACCACCGCCCACATACCGGCACTGCGCGCTCTGCCGGCCTACGAGATCCGGGCCCTGACCGGGCACAACGCCGAATCCGCGCGCAGAAGGCGAAGCGTTCGGGGTAAGGGGTGTTCTCGGATTTCGAGCAGGGGGTGCATACGGCCGTCGGGCTGCAGGCCCGCCAGGCCCCGGCGGTCCAGTTCGTCCAGGAGCTGCTCAGCGACGGATACGTCGGCTGCTGACGCCGCATACCCCGAAATCTACCCCCTGAGCGTCTGGGGAGCGCACCGGCCCAACGAGCCCGCCGAACTTGCGGTCCCGGCGGCGCTGAGGCAGAAATGGCCCGCGCTCACCAAACTGGAAGGATCGCCCGCCTATAACGTCGGGCGTGCCTACGCGGCGTTCGCGGCAGACATCGACAACGGGACCCACACCGTGCCGGACTTCACCGACGCCGTCGCACGCCACGAGGTCATTGCCGCGATTGAGAGGTCCGCGGCAGCAGGGGAACGCGTATGGCGTAGGCCTCCGCGCCCGCGCCTGAAGCCATGGGCCGCACGCGTCCAGCCCGAGGGTGCAGATCGTGACGAAGTCGGCCAGCTCACTGGTAGCCGGTGTCC
>JALYYI010000161.1 GCA_030946705.1 Actinomycetota bacterium
CGTCGTCGCTCTCGTAAAAGGCCTTCTCCAGCGCCCGCTGCGATGCGCTGCGGGCGGCAAACTCGATGTCCGCCGGCGAGAATCCGTCACTGCGCTCCACCAGCAGCTCCACCTCCACCTGCTCCAGCACCGACGCCGGGATGAAGCGCTGCCACATGGCCCGGCGCGCCTGAGCATCCGGAAGCCCGATCGGGATCACATAGTCGAAACGGCCGTGCCGCAGGAAGGCCGAGTCCAGCGAGCGGATGAAGTTGGTGGCGCAGACCAGCAGGCGGCCGGGCTGCTCGCGGAACGCGGGAATGATCTTGAGCAGCTCGTTGGTGACCCCCTGCAGCGCCGACGGCGGCTCACCCGAGCGGTGCGAGGCGATCTCCTCCACCTCATCGATGAACACCACGGCATGTTCCAGCTCGGCAATCTCCAGGAACGTCTCCCGCAGCGCACCGGCCAGCCCACCCGGATCCGCCGCCAGCCGGGACGGGAACACCTCCACGAACGGCCACTCCAGCCGGGACGCGATGGCCTTGGCGAACGTGGTCTTCCCCGTGCCCGGCGGCCCGAAGAGGACGACGGCGCGCGGGGGCACCACACCGAATTCCTCCGCCAGCTCGGCCTGGGCCAGCGGCAGCACCAGCCGCCGCTCCAACAGCTCCTTCTCCCGCCGCATGCCGGCGACGTTCGCCCAGAGATCGCGTTTAAGCAACCGGCCCCCCAGCTGCCCCAGCGGCCCGAGCTCCTGACGCTGCAGCGGGATCCGGCGCTCGAAATACCTCAGGTTCTTCTTGTCCTCGAAGCCGCGGCTCAGGAACGCATCCACACGGGTTTCCGTGTCCGGCATCAGCGCGGAGAGCTTCGTCAGGCCCAGCGGCGCCATCCGGGTTTCGACGCCGGCGAGCAGGGCGGTGCCGATCCCGCGGCCGCGCCACTGCGGCAGCGTCGCCAGGAAAACAATCCAGCCCTGGTCATGCGCCGCCCGGCCCACGGCCGCACCCACCACGTCCTCGCCCAGCACGGCAACGACGCCATGGTCCTTTTCGCAGGAGGCCAGCACCTCGGCCAAATCATAAACAGGGTCCAGCCCGGCGGATTTCAGGGTCTCCCACAAATGCAGGATCCCCTCCAGATCGGTGGAGTGAAAGTCGCGGACCTTCCAGGCGGTCATGGTCCGGCTCCTTCGCACTTTGCTGCTTTGATGGGCCTCCCGTTTGCACTCCGCAACACATCGTGTTGCCGCTGGTGCCCTTGGTGCTGCTGGGGCGGCGTATGCGCGCCGTGGCGGTGCCATCTGTTGCGGAATGCAAATCACCTCGGAGTTCAGCCGCCGCCCGGCGCCGGGGTTACTTGTTCAGCGGGGTCATGTCCGCGTAGCGGTCCCCCACCGGCGCCTGCACCGCGCCCAGCGCTGCCAGCTGCTCAGGGTTCAGCTGCAAGGAGTCGGCGGCCACGTTCTCCTCCAGGTAGCTGATCCGCTTGGTTCCGGGGATGGGCGCGATGTCATTCCCCTGTGCCAGCAGCCAGGCCAGGGCGACCTGTCCCGGCGTAGCACCGACCTGTGCCGCCACGGCATCCACCTGCTCCACAATGCGAATGTTGGCGGCGAGATTTTCCCCTTCGAAGCGAGGGTTCTTCCGGCGGAAATCGGACTCATCCAGCTGGTCCAGCGAGCGGATCTTGCCTGTCAGGAAGCCCCGGCCCAGCGGAGAGTACGGCACAAAGCCGATGCCCAGTTCCCGCACCGTCGGCAGGATTTCCGCCTCCGGATCCCGGGACCAGAGCGAGTATTCCGTCTGCAGCGCGGCTACCGGATGTACCGCATGGGCCCGCCGGATCGTTTCAGGCGCCGCTTCCGAGAGTCCATAGTGGCGGATTTTGCCCTCCCGGATCAGCTCGGCCAGTGCCCCGGCCGTCTCCTCGATCGGTGTGCCGGGGTCCATCCGGTGCTGGTAATAAAGGTCGATATAGTCCGTATTGAGACGCTTGAGCGATCCTTCAACGGAAAGCCGGACATTTTCCCGGCTGCCATCGAGTCCGCGGCTGTCATCGCTGCGGTGCAGAATGGTGCCGAACTTGGTGGCAATGACCACCTGGTCGCGCCTGCCGGCGAAGGCCTTGGCCAGCAGTTCCTCATTGGCGTAAGGACCGTAGATCTCCGCCGTATCAAAAAACGTCACCCCCAACTCCTGGGCGCGGTGGATGGTCCGGATGCAGCCCGCCTCGTCCTGGCCGCTGCCGGTGTAGAACGCTGACATGCCCATACACCCCAGCCCCAGCCGCGATACCTCAAGTCCCTTCGATCCCAGTTGTATCTTCTTCATGCGCCTGCGTCCTCCTGCGTTATCGTTTGGCCCCACTGACCACGCTAAGCCCTGCCCTGCACCACCGGTCAAGGTTTTGTTTGCGGGCCGCTTAGCTCGCCAGCTGTACCGCCCCCGCTAAACCCGGTTGACCTTCTGGGTGGCCGCCGCGGAACTGGAGGCGGACGCCGGCGGCACCGTCGGGCCTTGCAACTGTCCCGCAGATAGTGGACGAAAACGCGCTGGAAACTGCAGTTGGTGCGGGATAGTTGGAAAGAGTCAGGGGCGCTTGGTGGGTAGGACCTGGCCCAGGAGGTCCTTGATCCGGTCCTCGGCGCCGGGATCCGCCTTCGTGGCGGACAGGTTGGCCTCGGTCACGGCCTCCACCACTTCAATGCGCTGGATGGAGATGCCCCGGGGCGCGTCGATGCCGAGCCGGACGCTGTCGCCGCGCGCGTCGAGGACGGTGATGACAATGTCCTCCCCGATGAGGAGTTTCTCACCGAGTTTCCGTGTAAGTACCAGCACTCTTTGAGCCTACCTTGTCTGCGGTGCGCAACTGGGTTTGGCAACGGCCGTCGCCGGGGTCAACTTACAGGGTGGTTTTGCTGGCGGGCTCGCCGTCCACCCAGCCGATCGGGATGTCCAGCTCGTTCACCGTACCGGGGGTGAGCGTTTCCTGGCTGCCAAGCACGGCCAGCGCGTCGACTTCAATGGCCCACCCCACCTTGCGCGCCCAGGAGGCGGTGTCGGCGGGCTTGCGGGCCGCGTCCACTGCCAGCCAGACCTGGTCGGCATCGAGGTCGCTGAGTGCGGGAGCCTGGACCTGTCCGTCGGTTCGCAGCCCAAAGGCGACGACGACGGTCCGGCCGGCCGCGGCTCCGGTGGTCCGGGCGGCGGTAAGACCGTTGCGCCCGACGACGTGATCCATACCCGCGGCACGCCGTGCTCCGGCCGTCCTGATCTCCACGGCGCCGCCCAGCGCGGTACCCATGGACCGGGCGGTTTCCACCGGATCCAGTCCCAGCCCCACCACCAGCACCACCTTGCCGGGCCCGGACACAAGCCTGGGAACGGTTGGGTTTGCGCTGAACCGGTCCGGGCTGACCGTCGAGGTGAGCTCCTCCAGGAGCGCTGCGAAGTCGCCGGAGCCGGTCGACACCCGGGGAACGGCCGCGCCGGACTTCCGCTGCCTTCCGGCCCCGTGCGGGTCACCGGCCGCATGCGAATTATTGCCGGCCCGACCGGCGCCAGCCGGACCCGAAGCCTCGAAAGCGCCAGTCCCGGCCGCCGCCCGGTCCGTGCCGTCGTCGGCCATCGCCGATGCCTCCGCCTCGTCGGCATCGCGCAGCAGCGCCTCAATGCCGGACGGCGCCGGCCGCGGATCCGCCGGCGCATCCGCCTGCGCATCCGCCTGCGAATCCGTCTGGGAGTCGGCCCGGCCCCCGGACCCGGGAGATGCCGACCGCGCGTGCGGCCGCGGCCTCATCCGGGACCCGGGCTGCGGCCGGACGGCCGGGATCGGCCAACCGTCCGGAATCATGATCCCGGTCAGCGCGTTGTCCATCCCGTCCTGGCCGCCGAAGACACCGCCGGAAACGCCAGCGCCGTCGGGTCCGCCGCCGTCCGGATGGTCCCGCAGTTCCACCGTCACCTCATAGAAGGTCCGGGCGAAGAACCCCGCGATGCCGCCCTCGGTCACCTTCTCCGCGGCCACGATCCTGGCCCGGTTGCCGTGGCTGTTGAAGAGCCGCCACTCGATGCCCTGAAGTGAGTCGCCCCTAAGCTGAAATCGGCTCGGCACCGCGCACCACCCCTACGGTCTCGATCGCGACGTTGGCCGCCGTCGCCTCCTGGTAGGAGAGCACCGGCAGCCCGCCGGCCTGCGCGGACACCAGCCGCCGGATGGCCGGACGCAGCGCCGGGGCGCAGACCAGCACCGCGCTGCGCCCGGCGGCCTGGACGCCGGCCAGCGATTCCTTCAGCGAACCGAGCACCGCGTCGATGCGGGCGGCGTCCATCATGATCTGGGTGCCCTGCTCGGAGGGGCGCATACCCTCGAGCATGGATTGCTCCAGCAGCGGGTCGATCATGATGACCGGCAGCGTCTGCCCGTCCAGGTGCCGGGCGGCCAGGGCGGGGCCCAGCGCCTGCCGGGAGGCCTCGATGAGTCCCTCCGGATCCGTTGACACCTTGGCGCGCAGGGTCAGCGCCTCGTAAATACGGGCCAGGTCGTTGATGGGGACCTGTTCGGCCAGCAGCCCCTGCAGGACCCGCTGCACTTCCGCAAGGCTCAGCGCACCGGGGATCAGCTCGTCCACGGCGGAGGGATTGATCTCCTTGACCCCGTCGGTCAGCACGCGCACGTCCTCGCGGGAGAGCAGCCGGGCGGCGTTGTCCGTGACGATCGCGGAGAGGTGGGTGACCAGCACGGACACCCGGTCGATCACCGTGGCACCGGTCATCTCGGCGCTGTGCCGCATCTCGGCCGGGATCCATTTCCCGGCCAGGCCGAAGACCGGCTCCACCGTGGCGTTGCCCGGCAGGCCGTCCAGGCTCTCGCCGAGGGCCAGCACCTTCCCGGAGGGGGCCAGCCCGCGGCCGGCCTCCACCCCGGCGATCCGGATGACGTAGGTGGCCAGCGGCAGCTCCACGCTGTCCCGGGTGCGCACCGGCGGAACCACCACGCCCAGATCCATCGCAATCTTGTGCCGCAGCGAGCGGACCCGCGCCAGCAGGTCATCGGAGGCGCCGGAGACCAGGTCCACCAGGTCCGGGGCCAGCAAGATCTCCACAGCGTGCACGCGCATCTGCTCGATCAGGTCCTCGGTGGTTTCCCGCCGCGGCACGGAGGCCTCCGCCACCGCGGCCGCTTCCTCCGCGGCCTTGGCGGCCAGGTCCCGGACCTTGATGCGCTGCGAGGCGAACAGCAGCCCCAGGCCCACCAGCATGAACGGGATGATCGGCATGCCCGGGATCAGGCCCATGGCGATGGCCGCCAGACCGGCGATCTGCAGGGCGGTGCGGGACTGTCCCAGCTGCATGGATGCCGTCGTGCCCATATCCGACTCGGCGTTGGAGCGGGTGACGATCATACCGGTGGACACGGCCATCAGCAGGGCCGGGATCTGGGTGACCAGCCCGTCACCGATGGTCAGCAGCGAGTAGGTGTTCAGTGCATCCGTGATGGACTTGCCGAACTGGGCCATGCCGATCGCGATGCCGCCGACGATGTTGATGACGATGATGATGATGCCGGCAATCGCATCACCCTTGACGAACTTGGACGCCCCGTCCATGGCGCCGTAGAAGTCGGCCTCGGCGGAGACCTCGGCGCGGCGCTCCCGGGCCTGGACATCCGTGATCAGCCCGGCGTTCAGGTCCGCGTCGATGGCCATCTGCTTGCCCGGCATCGCGTCCAGGGTGAAGCGCGCGCCCACCTCCGCCACGCGCTCGGCGCCCTTGGTGACCACCACAAACTGGATCACCACCAGCAGCAGGAAGATGACCGCGCCGATGATCAGCGAGCCGCCCACCGTGACCTTGCCGAAGGCCTGGATCACCGCGCCCGCCTGCGCCTGGCCCAGCACCAGCCGGGTGGAGGAGACGTTCAGCCCCAGCCGGAACAGCGTGGCTACCAGCAGCAGCGACGGGAAGACGGAGAAGTCCAGCGGCTTGCGGACAAACATGGTGGTCAGCAGCGTCACCAGCGCCAGCGAGATGTTGACGATGATCAGCACGTCCAGCAGCGCCGCCGGAATGGGAATGATGAGCAGCAGAATGACGCCCACCACGCCCACGGGGACGACGAGTTTGGAGAAGTTGCGGTTCACTCTGGTTTTCCTTCGGGTCTCATCAGGGTCTCACCGGTCTCATCGGGCAAATCCCCCACCGGGCTGGCTCCCCAGCGCGGACGTCGGCAAAATTTCCACCCGGGACCGGCCCATCGGCCCGCGCGAACGGCCGCGGGCCTTGAGCTGCAGGACAAAGGCCAGGACCCGGGCGACGGCGTTGTACAGTTCCAGCGGAATCTCCTGTCCCAGCTCGCAGGCGGCGTGCAGCGCGCGGGCCAGCGGAATGTCGCGGACCATCGGCACGCCCCTGGCCTCGGCCTCCTCGCGGATCCGCGCCGCCATCGTCCCGGCGCCCTTGGCCACCACGCGCGGGGCGGATTTTCCCGCCTCGTATTTGATCGCCACCGCGATGTGCGTCGGGTTCAGCAGCACGACGTCGGCCCCCGCGATGGCGGCGATCATCCGGTTCCGGCTCATGGCCAGCTGCCGGGAGCGGCGCTGCGACTTGATCAGCGGGTCCCCCTCGGTGCTCTTGTTCTCATCCTTGACCTCGCGCTTGCTCATCCGGGTCTTCTTCCGGTTCCGGCGGAAGACCACGAACACATCCGCGGCGGCCAGCACCAGCCCCGCCGCCACCGCGAAGGTCAGCAGCGCCACCACTCCCCCGCCCGCGGCCGAAAGCAGCGCGGCGACGGAGAGCCCGCCGGCGTTCATCAGCACCGGCACCAGTCCCTTGACCACCAGGTACAGGACCAGCCCGACGACGGCGGTCTTAAGCAGCGCTTTCACCCCGCCCCAGAGGGCCTGGGTGCCCAGAACGCGCTTCACCCCGGTCAGCAGGTTGAAATGATCAAACTTGACCTCGAACTTCTTGAAATGCACGCCGCCCTGCAGTGCCGATCCCGCCAGCACCGTCACGGCCACCACCAGCAGCAGCGGCACCATGCTCCCGCCCACCGAGCTGAAGCCCTCGCCCATGGTTTTCAGGGCCTGGCCGGGATCCGGTTTGGCGGCCATGGCGCGCAGGCTGAACAGCTGGTTGGCCGCCGCCTCGGAGGCCCGCGCAATGGTGCTGGGCAGCATCACGGCGGCGGCCCCCACACCCAGCCAGGCGGTGACGTCCTGGGAGCGGGAAAGCTGGCCCTTGGAGCGGACTTCCTTCATCCGCTTCTGCGTGGCCTGTTCGGTTTTCTCCTGTGAGTCAGCCATTCAGCGCACCCCCGTCAGCTGCGTGAAGGCCTGCCCGGCAAGCGCCGCGACGAGGCGCGGCAGCACGCTGAAGACCACGCCGGCCAGGGTCAGCGTGAGGAAGATCTTCAGCGGGAAGCCCATCGCGAAGGCGTTCAGGGCCGGGGCCACGCGGGTCAGCAGGCCCAGGCCGACGTCGGCCAGGAACAGCACCACCAGCAGCGGGCCGGCAATCTGCACCGAGGCCAGGAACATCTGGGTCACGGCCGCCGTCATGGTCTGCACCGGGGTGCTCAGGTCCAGGCCGCCGCCCAGCGGCAGGGCCGTGAAGCTGCGCACCAGGCCCCCGATCACCAGCTGGTAGCCGTCGGAGGCGAAGAGCAGCACCAGCGAGGTCATCTGGAACAGCCGGGTGAACTGGGCGCCGTTGAGCATGGCCTGCGGGTCGAAGGCCTGGGCCATCTGGAACCCGCCGAACATGTCGATCAGGCTGCCCGCGGACTGGATCGCGGCGAACACCAGCATCACCAGGAAGCCCAGGGCGGCCCCCACCACGATTTCCAGGATGAGCGCCACAATGTAGCCGCCCGTGCCCGGGGACTTATACGTGGCGGCGACCTGCGGGGAGACGGCCAAGGCCAGGCCAAGGCCAAGCATGGCCTTGATCCGCAGCGGGATGGAATTGTGCGAAAACGGCGGGGCCACCACCAGGAACGCCACCATCCGGACACCGGCCAGCAGGACCGCCTCCAGCCACGCGGGGTTGAGGGTCACGCCCATCCTAACCGCCGCCCAGCAGGGACGGGATCCGGGCGAACAGGTCCTGCGTGAAGGAGACAATGACGGTGATCATCCAGTGCCCGGAAATGACCAGCACAATGGCCACGGCCACGGCCTTGGGCACAAAGGAGAGCGTCACCTCCTGGATCTGAGTGATGGACTGCAGCAGGGAAATCAGCAGCCCCACGCCCAGCGCGGTGAGCAGCACCGGGGCGGCCAGCTGCGCGGCGCAGATGAGCGCCTGCTGGCCGATGTCCATGACGGCATTGGTATTCATCAGCCGCCCCGGTAACTCTGGATCAGCGAGGTGATGACCAGCCCCCAGCCGTCCACCAGGATGAACAGCAGGATCTTGAACGGCAGGGACACCATCACCGGCGGCAGCATCATCATGCCCATGGACATCAGCGCTGAGGAGACCACGATGTCGATGATCAGGAACGGGATGAAGATGACGAAGCCGATGATGAACGCGGCCCGCAGCTCCGAAATCATGAACGCCGGGATCAGCGTGGTCAGCGGCACCGCGGCGGCATCGGCCGGATTCGCCATCCCGGCCGCACGGGTCATCAGGGCGATGTCCTCCTGCCGGGTGTGCGCCAGCATGAAGGTCTGCAACGGCTTGGAGCCGGCGTCGATGGCCGCGGCGAAATCCAGGTGCCCGTTCAGGTAGGGCTGCACGGCCAGGTTGTTGATGTCCGTCAGCACCGGCATCATGATGAAAAAGGACAGGAACAGCGCCAACCCGGCCAGCACCTGGTTGGGCGGGATGTTCGGCAGCGCCAGCGCGTTGCGGGTCATCGCCAGCACCACGAAGATCTTGGTGAAGGACGTCATCATCAGCAGCAGCGCCGGCGCCACGGAGAGCAGCGTGATGCCTATCAGTGTGACGACGGCGGTGGAGGGGCTGCCATCCGAGCCGTTGATCTGCACGGTCACGCCGCCGGATCCTCCGCCGGATCCTCCGGTGGGCGCGGCCGGGTTCGCCGGAGCCGTGGGGCCAGCCGGTGCCACCGGATCCAGCGGGGCGGCGTGCGCCACGGCGGAAGTGAGAATCATCAGGGCGGCCGCGGTCCCAAGGACCAGCAGCAGCCACAGGATCAATCGTCCCGTCCGGCGTGCCTGGACGGACTCGATCACCCGATCAGCCCTTTCCGGATCACCGCAGCGGCCTGCCTCCAGGTGGACGCGGACAGGATGGAGCCATCCATGGCTGAGCCGCGCCGGCGCTCCCGGAACCGCTGCGGGACCGCCGTCGGGCCGCCCATTCCCCTCGCCGGGCCAACGCGTCGGGCGTCACTGTTTTGGGGACCGCCTTGCCCGTCACTGTTTTGGGAACCGTTTTGCCCGTCCGTTAGCAGGCGCGCAAAGGCATCCGCACCGACCTCCTCGGCCGGCGCCTCGGAGGTGTGCAGGACATTCACGGCATGCTCGGTGACGCCCAGCAGGAATCGCTGGCCGCCGGTATCCACCACCACCACGGAGGCCTTCTGGCCCAGCCCGCGGCGGGCCACGACCCGCAGCGGGTCGGCCGGGCCGCGGCCGCGGGTAGCGCGGGTCACGCGCCGCTGCACCAGCCACAGCACGCCCACTACAGCTCCAAGCGACAGCACCACCCTCAAGGCGAGGAGAAGTGTGTCCATTTAGCCGACCGCCTCGGTGACGTCCAGGATCTTGGTAATGCGGACGGCGTAATCCTGGTCGACGACGACGACCTCGCCGCGGGCGATGAGGCGCCCGTTGAGCAGCACATCGGCCGGTGCGCCGGCGGAGCGGTCCAGTTCAATCACGCGGCCCGGTTCCAGCTCCAGCACATCGCGCACGGACATCCGGGTCCGGCCGATTTCCACCGTCAGGGTCATCTCGACATTGTTGATCCGGCCCAGCTTGCCCACCACGGACTCCTGGGAGGGGCGCAGGGCCGTGACATTGGCGTGCTCGCGGATCCGGATGGCGAACCAGCCGGCCGGCTCGGCCCCGCTGCGCAGTTCAAAGACGACCGTCTCAGGGTCCGCGAACAGGGAGGAAGCGTCCTCCGTGCGGGACTCGGCCAGCACGCCCGCGCCCAGCACCGCCGTCGCGCGTTCAAACGCCGGCCGCAGCACGTCCTCCAGGGACACCAGACCGGACTCCGCACCGGCCGCGCCGGCCAGCGCACCGGCGTCGGTCAGCACCAACGCCACGTCGGCGGACAGCGCGCCCACAAAGGAGGCGGTGACGGCGGCGGCCAGCTTGCCCTGCAGCGAGCCGCGGTCAGCGCAAACAGCGGCACTGAGCGGGGTCACCGTCGGCAGCAGCTCGGTCAGCGCGGTGGCGGCGGAGGTGTGCAGGGTCTGGTTCGCGCTCATCGCGGGTTCTCCTCGTTAGTAACAATGACGCCGGCCAAACGGGAGCCCTTTGCCCCCAACGCCGCGTGGGCCAGACGCTGTCCGTCCACGGCTACGTCAACCGGCCGGTGCTTGGGGTGCGGCAGGGGCAGGACGTCCCCCACGGACAGATGGAGGATGGTGCTGGGCCGGATCCGGGTGGACGCCAGCTGCAGCGACACTTCCACCGGGACATGGGCCAGCTGGTTGCGGATCAGCTCGCGCGAGTCCGTTTTGGTGTCCACCGGATTCGCCGCGCCCAGGCTCGGCAGCAGGATCTCGGCCGGAATGGCGACCGAGGCGGCTTCCACCTGCCCGCCCACCTCGATCGTAAAGGAGGTCACGATCATCAGATCCGAGGGGGCGGCCGCCTGGGCGAACTGCGAGTTGTACTGGATGGTGTCCAGCGCGATGGGCGTGGTCAGCAGCGAATCCAGCGAATAGCGCAGGTTCTCCAGCGCATCTTCCATCAGGCGCCGGACCAGGTTCTGCTCAATCTGGGTGAAGGGACGGTTAGGCACCGACTGGCCTCCGTTACCGCCCAGCATCAGCAGCACCAGGCTGAGCCCGGCGGTGGTGGGGAACTGGATGACCGCCTTGGACTGCGTGCCGCCCAGATTGCACAGCACCATGGTGGTGGTGACCGGCAGCGAGGCGGAGTATTCGTCGTAGGTCTGCATCACGACCTGGCCGGAGGTGACGCGGGACTTCACGCGCACGCGCGCGGTCAGGTGTGTACCCCACTGGCGCGCGAACGTCTCCATCGCCAGATCCAGGATCCGGTTGTGTTCACGGCCCAGAGTGGTGGGGCGGGCGAAATCGACGACCTCAACGGTTTTGGCCTGCCTGCCGGCGGTGCTACCGGGGTCTACTTGCATTTCGCTCACAGTGGGCACTATCGGCGCCCCGGTAACGTCCGTTAGCAGTTACCGGCAGTTACTGGCCCCGGGATTTGAGCACCTGCGGAATCAGGGACCGGACATCCTCCGGCTGGTCCGACAGGACCACAATATCCACCCGGCGGTTCATCGCCAGATCCTGGGCACTGTTGGTGGTTCCCAGCGGCCGTGCCGCACCGAAGCCGACGGCGGCCATCCGCTTCTGGTCGATGCCGTCCGCCTCGATCAGGTGCCGCACCACATGCGTGGCACGGGCGGTGGAAATCTCCCAGTACTGCGGATCGTGGTACTGCGGCGGGACCAGGGCCGCGTTCCCCTCCACCGAGACGTTGAGGCTGATTCCGGCCAACACGGGGGCAATGGAGTCCAGGACCTGGACCGTCTGCCCGGTGAGCGTGGCGTCGTCGGGGTTGAAGAAGGTCTGCGAGCTGACCAGCCGCACCGTCAGGCCGCGCGCATCGATCTGGAACTTGACCGCTTCCGCCAGGCCGACGGCCTTCAGATTGGCATTCATCTTGTCCCGGAGCGCGGTCAGTTTATCCACCTCCTTCTTGGCCAGGTCCAGGTTGGTGAACCCCTCGGCCTGCAAGTTGACCTTATCCGGAGGTACCACCACACCCTTCGCCGTGTCCACC
>JALYYI010000047.1 GCA_030946705.1 Actinomycetota bacterium
TCGTCGGCCTGCTGCGGGAGATCGGCTGGCGAGCCGAGCACATCCGGGATCTGGGCGGACTCGACGCCGCGCGCGGCCTCGAGATGTACCTTCCGCTGTGGCTGCGGCTGATGATGTCGACGGAGCAGAGCAAATTCAACATCAGGATCGTCTCCGCCTGAAACCCAACCGCGCTCGAGGCAGCGGGAAAGCTGCGCGGCCGCCGGGAATTTACGGCGACCGGGCAGCTCTCCCACGACCTCGGTCATGGAGGACGGTCAGGCCTGCAGCAGGGCCTTGTGAGCCTCCCGCCGTCTGGCCTGCTCGGCCGGGTCCGGCACGGGCAGCGAGGCAATCAGCCGCTGGGTGTACGGGTCCTGCGGATTGCCCATCACCTGGCTGCCGATCCCCTGTTCCACCAGCTTGCCCCTGTACAACACTCCGACCCAGTCGGAGAGGATGTCCACCACGGCCAAATCGTGGCTGACGAACAGGGCGGCAAAGCCGAACTCCTCCTGGATTTCCTTGAACAGCTCCAGCACCTTCGCCTGCACCGATACGTCCAGCGCCGAGGTCGGCTCGTCCGCAATCAGCAGCTTCGGGTTCAGCGCCAGGGCGCGTGCCAGCGAGGCACGCTGGCGCTGGCCACCGGAGAGCTCGTGTGGGAAGCGCTCAGCATAGGCGCGCGGCAACTGCACCGCTTCGAGCAGCTCGGCAACACGTTTTTCCACCTCCACCGGCGAACGCCGTTCGTGGATCAGAATGGGCTCGGCCACGCATTCACCGATGTTCAGCTGGGGGTTAAACGAGGCCGCCGGGTCTTGGAAGACGAAACCGATGTCCTTGCGCAGCGGGCGGAAGGTGCGCTCATGGAAATTGAGCATCTCATAGCCGAGCACCTTCAGCGAGCCTCCCGTGGTCCGGTTCAGGCCCGCGATGGCCCTGCCGATAGTGGTCTTGCCCGAACCGGACTCGCCGACCAGGCCGAAGACCTCGCCCGCGGAAATGCTGAAACTGACGTCATCCACGGCCCGGAAGGCGGGGCTGCCGAGACGGCCCGGGTACTCGATCACCAGGTGCTTGGCTTCGACCAGCACCTCCGCACCCTGGTGCGCACGTTCGGTCAGCCCGGCCGAGGCCGAGTTCCGCCCCAAATGCGGCACGGCGGCGAGCAGGTTCTGGGTGTAGTCCTGCCGGGGGGAGGCAAACAGCGTGGTGGCATCCGCCGCTTCCACTACCTCGCCCTGGTACATCACCACCACGCGGTCTGCCAGGTCCGCCACCACGCCCATGTTGTGCGTGATCAGCACGATGGAGGTGCCGTAGATGTCCCGCAGGTCCCTCAGCAGCTCAAGGATCTCTGCCTGCACCGTGACGTCCAGCGCCGTCGTCGGTTCATCCGCCACTATCAGCCCCGGATTCAGCGCCAGCGCGGCCGCGATCACTACGCGCTGCTTCTGCCCGCCCGAGAACTGGTGGGGGTAATAGTCCACCCGCTTCTCCGGCTCCGGGATGCCCACCTTGCCCAGCGCCTCGATGGCGCGCTGTCGCGCTTCCTTCTTGCTGACGCGTTTTCCATGCGGCGCATGGGCGCGCAGACCCTCGGCAATCTGCCAACCCACGGTGAAGACTGGGTTCAGCGCCGTGGATGGCTCCTGAAATACCATGGCCACCTCGACCCCGCGGATCTGGCGCAGGTGCGCCGGGGTCACGCTGAGTACGTCGTTGCCGCTGATGAGTACTGCGCCGGAACTGACGGCGGTCTCCGCCAGCATGCCCAGAATGGTTCTCGCGGTCACTGTTTTTCCGGAGCCGGACTCGCCGACGATGGCCAGAACCTCGCCGGGCGCGACGTACAGGGAAACGTCGTCGACTGCCTTTACATCGCCGCTGTCTGTTGCGAAGGTGACCTTCAGATGCTCGATTTTCAGCACCGGATCCTCGCTGCCCTGCGGACCGCGCGGTGTGCTCACCGTGTCAATGTTCTCGGGCTCTCCCACGGCGTGGCTCATGCCGTCACCTCATTTTCGATGTCGTTATCCGTTGGTGGAGCGGAAGGCGCGGTCTTGCCGGCACGCCGGCGGCCACGCAGCCGCGGATCGTTGAGATCATTCATGCTCTCACCAACCAAAGTCAGGCCCAACACTGTGAGCACAATGGCGATGCCGGGGAAAACCCCCGTCCACCAGATACCGGCGGTGGTATCGGAGAGGGCCTTGTTCAGGTCGTAGCCCCATTCCGCTGCCGACGTCGGTTCAATGCCGAAGCCCAGGAAGCCCAGGCCCGCCAGCGTCAGGATCGCCTCGGAGGCGTTCAACGTAAAGATCAGCGGGAGCGTCCGGGTGGCGTTCTTGAAGATGTGCCGGCTCATGATGCGCAGCGATGAGGCGCCCAGCACCATAGCCGACTCCACGAAGGGCTCGGCCTTGAGCCGGATGGTCTCCGCACGGATGACCCGGAAGTACTGCGGTATGAAAACCACGGTAATGGAGATGGCGGCGGAGAAGATGCCGCCCAGCAGGTTCGACTGGCCGTGGCTGATCGCGATGGACATGACAATTGCCAGAAGCAGCGTCGGGAAGGCGTAGACAGCGTCCGCCACCACGACCAGGACCCGGTCGATCCATCCCCCGAGGTACCCGGAGATGAGCCCCAGGGCCACACCGATGAAAATCGAGAGCACGACGGCGACGATAATGACCAGAACCGCCGTCTGTGTTCCCCAGATCACCCGCGAGAGCACGTCGTAGCCGCCCGAGGTGGTTCCCCACCAATGAGCTGACGACGGCGGCTTTTGGGTATTGAAGCGCTGGGCGAAGCCGTAAGGTGCCAGTATCGGGGCCAGGGCGGCGCTGAGCAGGAATGCGGCGGTAAGGACGATGCCCGTAACGAGCATGCCACGCTGCAGTCCCACGCTCTTGCGGAAATGTGAGACAACGGGCAGGCGGACCAACAGGGGTTCGCGTTTTCTGGCCTGGAATTCCTCAGCCATGATCAGTACCTCACTCGTGGGTCGATCAGCGCGGCGACAATGTCCACGATGAAATTGGTCAGCGCCACGATCACGGCCAGCAGCACAACGATTCCCTGAACGGCGACAAAGTCGCGGGCGGTCAGGTAGTGCGCAAGTTGGAAGCCGAGTCCCTTCCATTCGAAGGTGCTTTCGGTCAGCACAGCGCCCCCGAGCAATACAGCGATCTGCAGTCCCATAACCGTGATAATCGGTATAAGCGCCGGCTTAAAAGCGTGCTTGGTCAACAGCCGGTATTCGCTGACGCCTCGTGAGCGCCCCGCTTCGACATAATCCTTGCTCAGCGTACCGATGACGTTGGTTCGGACCAGCCGCAGGAACACCCCGCCGGTGAGCAGGCCGAGGGCGATCGCGGGCAGCACGGCGTGCGAGATCACGTCGCCGAGGGCAGCCATGTTGCCGGATCGGATAGCATCCAGCCAGTAGATCCCGGTGGGCGATGCCAGCGAGGTCAGTGCGATTTCGTTCACCGTCGTGGCTCGGCCGGCGACGGGCAGCCATCCCAGGCCGACGGAAAAGATCAGCTTGAGCAGCAGGCCTGCAAAAAAAACCGGGGTGGCATAGCCCAGGATGGCAAAAATACGCAACACCGCGTCGGGCCACTTGTCCCGGTATCGGGCCGCGAGCATGCCCAACGGAATCCCGATCAGCAGCGCAACGACCAACGAATTGATGGCCAGCTCCAGGGTGGCCGTGCCGTAGGTGGCCAGCATGTCCGTGACCTTGAGGTTGTCCGAAATGGTGCGGCCGAAGTTGCCGGTTGCGATCTGGCCGAGGTACTCCAAATACTGCACAATAACGGGCCGGTCATAGCCGGCCTCGTGGATTCTTGCGTGCAGCTGATCCGGTGGCAGCCGGCCGCCCAGGGCCGCAGTGATGGAATCGCCGGTGATCCGCATCAGGAAGAAGACCATGGTGACCAGGATCAGGATGGTGGGGAAGATCAGTAAGAACCTGACCATGATGTATTTGCCCAGCCCGCCGCCGGATTTGCCCTTCTTCGTGGGAAGGAGTCCATCCGCCTCATCGGGGGGCGTTTCAATCAGTGTTGTCATTGCTACCTAGTTCTATATTGCTTGCTGTTCTGCGGTGTTTGCTGGTCTGTTTGTTTGCAGTTCTACACCGCTCGCTGGAAAACGCATAGATGCTGACAC
>JALYYI010000085.1 GCA_030946705.1 Actinomycetota bacterium
GCGGTTCCTGGCCGCCATCACCGGCGCCGGAAGCGGGCGGCCGAGCGCCATGTTCAGGTGCGATTGCCAGACTGCCCGGCCCGCGGCCCGCTGCCGGGTGCGCTCAAAGGTCCGCAGCCGGCGGCCCACGGGTGCTCCCTCCAGCGCGGCGCCAATGATCGGTGCGAAGGCGGCGGCGTCAAGCCAGCCGAGGTTCATGCCCTGGCCTCCGATAGGGCTGATTTCGTGCGCCGCGTCGCCGATCAGCGCCACGCGGCCCTGGACCAGGCGGCGGGCCAGCCGGGCGCGGACCGAGAAGGCACTGAGCATCGAATTGCGGGAAGGGTCGACGGCGGCTCCCGTCCTTTCGCGGATCAGTCCGGCGAGCTGGTCGGCGGTGGGTTGACTGAGAGGGCCATCGGTATGGACCACCCAGCGCCGCAGGTTCCCGGGCAGCGGGAAGGACTCCACGATGCCGCCGGGTTCCAGGTACAGCACCGCGGTGGTCCCGTCAGCTGTGCCGTCCGCGAAGTCGCCCATCACATAGTGGTCCGGGTAGTCCCGGACGGTGGTCGGGATGCCCAGCCGGTCCCGGATGGTGGAACGGGCGCCGTCGGCGGCCAGTACCAGCCGTGCACGGTATTCGGCCCGGTATTCGGCCGGCGGCGCCTGGCCATCGGGTGGACCCGCAGCCGGACCCGCAGTCGGGCCGGCGGCCGGCCCGGCGGTGTCGTCCGTGAAAGCTGAGCCACCGTTCCGCACGGCGTTCAGCGTGACGGACCCGCCGTCGTCGTGCATGGAATCGACCCGCACACCGCGGATCAGTGCCGCGGGGGAGAGCTCCCGGACGCGGGCCTCCAGCGCGGATTCGGTACGCTCCTGCGGGACGGCAAGAACATAGGGGTGTGCCGCGGAGACCGTGGCGAAGGAAAGCCCGGCGACGTCCCGGCCGCCGCTGCGGGCAAGGCCGCGGCGGATCTGCACCCCTTGGACCAGAAGTCCGGCGCTGACGCCCACCGAATCCAGGGCATCCAGCGCCGGGGGATGGATGCCGATGGCGCGGGAGTGGGTGCTGCGCTCCGTGCGCTGCTCCAGCACCCGGACGTCCAGCCCCTGCTGCAGCAGCAGGGCGGCCATGAACAGGCCCACCGGGCCGCCGCCGACGATCAGGACGTCATGCATCGGCGGACGGGTCCGGGTGGTAGACCAACAGGTTCCGGAAGGGCCGGCGCCGTTCCACTCGCCAGCCGGGGCGGACGGCAGCGCGCAGCTCCGCGGCCGTGTAGCTGCGCCGGATGGATGTCAGGCCGTCGCCGCGGATGAAGGATCCGTGGAAGAACGGCAGGGTGCCGGCGGAGAAGAGCGCGTAGGCCAGGGTGTTCCGTTCCAGGTCGCTGTGCACGGCCAGGCGCCGGGCCAGGACCTCCGAGTCCTTCATCAGGTCCTGCAGCTCGGACCCGGACAAATGGTGCAGCACGTGGTTGGATATCACCAGGTCGAAGGTGATTCCCTCGGCGACCAGATCGGCGCTGAAGACACGGCGGTATTCAAGTCCCGGCACCGGCGGCTGGCGGAGCGCGTAGCTGTGGGCGCGCTCGTCCGGATCCACGGCCGTGATCCTCAGGTCCAGACCGTCATCCGACGCCCACTGTGCCAGCCCGCGGGCGATGTCCCCGCCGCCGCAGCCGATGTCCAGCAGTGTGGTGGTTCCGGTGGCGGAAAACCGCGGCCGCAGTTGCCGGAGGTAGACTTGTCTCCAGCCGGCCACTGCTGCGTTGATCAGGCCGAACTGGGCGTAGGTGCGCTCAAGGCGTTGGGGATCGCAGTCCGGCAGGTCCATCTCCTCCACCGCCGCGGGGTCCCGTCGACTCAGGAATCCCATGCCTGTTGCCTCAGACGCCGGCCGGTTGGGCCGCCTCAGCATGGTCACTGTCCCCTTGCGCATGTTCCAGGTTGCCTGTTTCCCCGTGCTGCGCATCGGCCTTCCTGTCCGGCTGCGGAAAAACCTTGGTGAATAACCCGGTCTCCACGGTCAGTCCCGGGCCGAAGGCCATGGCGCAAATGCGCTCATCCTCGCTGGCGGGCTGGTCCAGGATGTGCTTGAGCACAAAGAGCACGGTGGCGCTGCTCATGTTGCCGTACTTGCGCAGCGTCTCGCGGGCGGGAAGGAGCTGTTCCTCGGTGAGCCCGAGCTTGGCCTCCACCTTGTCCAGGATGGCGCGGCCGCCGGGGTGGATTCCCCAGTGCCGGATGTTCCGGTAGGGGTGGCCGCTGACGGAGGCGTCGCGGGCCAGCAGGGGTGCCAGGGCGCCGATGATGTGCTCGTCGATGATGTGCGGGACATAGGATCCCAGTACCATTTCAAAACCCTCGTCGCCGATGTTCCACGCCATGGATTCCTCACCGATGGGGGTGAGCACGGTTTCGAAATGGTCCAGCCGGATACCGGCCGAGGTCGCCGGAAGATCACGGGCGGTGACCACCGCGGCGGCGGCCCCATCGCCGAAAAGTGAGGAGCCCATGATGGTGTCCGGGTTGTTCGAGGTGCGCACATGCAGCGAGCACAGTTCGGCGCTGACCACCAGCACCACGGCCTCCGGATCCGCTTCGCAGAAGGACTTGGCCGCCCGGAGGGCCGGGAAGGCGGCATAGCAGCCCATGAATCCGAGGTGGTAGCGCTGAACGGCGGGATCCAGGCCAAGGGCCCGCACCACCTTGTAGTCCGGTCCGGGATTGAAGAAACCGGTGCAGGAAACGGTGATCACATGGGTGACGTCCGAGGGTTCTATGCCGTCGCAGGACTCCACGGCCTTGCGCGCCGCCTCGATGAAGAGCTTGGTGGCCTCACGGGCAAAAATGTCATTGCGGACTTTGGTGCTGGGGCTCAGGACCAGTCCGGAAGCGGCATCGAAGAACACCGGATCCTCGAACCGTTTGTCCAGGGTGAGCTCTTCGAGCGCGGTGTAGCGGGTGTCGATGCCGGAGGAGTCGAAGCAGGTATTGACCAGCCTGGTTCCCAGCCTCGTTAGCCCGGGCTGGGCAGCGAAGACGTCACGGGCCTGGTCCTGTACGAGCAGCGTGGGCGGAACAGCGGTTTCCAAGGACCTCAACGTGACCGTCATGTTCCATTGTTAGAGGACGCCGACGGATAAAACAATGGGCGCAGGGCTTTGCGGCGATGCAACTGTCCCGCAGATAGTGCACGAAAAAGCACGGCAAACTGCAGTTGGTGCGGGGTAGTTCGACTGCGCAATGCGGACCGATGACATTTGTCATGCTCGGTTGGTGACGGACGTGTGGGGGATGGAGGCTCCGGAAGCGGAAGGATAAACGTATCGGCCTGATCCGGGCCACCGGAAATCTCTTCCCCACAGGAGCTCTGAACCCAAAATGCCCACGCAGAACACGGCAATTGTTCTTCTTGCCGTACTGGCCCTTCTCTGGATCCTCTTCCAGCAGCTGCGGGCCAAACCCGTCAGGGAGCGGAACGCCTACCGCGTGACGGTTGTCCTGGCCGTCGTCGGTCTTTACCAGTTGGCCCAGGTGGCCGGGAAGGTCCAGATCCCCGCCACGGCCTACGCCGCCCTGCTGATTGGGCTCGGATCCGGCGCCGTCTTAGGATGGGTCCGCGGCCGCCTGGTCCATGTCTGGCGCCAGGACGGGCAGCTGTTCCGGCAGGGAAACTGGCTGACCGTGGTGCTCTGGATTGCGGGGCTGGCTGTGCACCTTGGCCTTGATCAGGTGGGTGTGGCGTTGGCCCCTACATCCCAGCATGGCGCCGCAGCCGCTGCGGGCCTGGCCGGGATCCTTCTTTACCTGGGCGTGGCCCTGGCTGCCCAGCGCTTCGCAACCCTGCGCCGGGGGTCGCTCCGGCTGCAGCCCGTCTAGTTAACAGTCCTCAACCGATCGTCAGCCCGAACCGAAGGATCATTATGTCCGAGCAAGTCCTATCCCAGAGCGGGCCGGAAGTCCGCCTCGGCGCGTCCGGTGGTAGTGCCCACGCCGCCACCACCGCCAACGCCATCCACGCCGTCGACGCCGGCGGACTGTACAAGGCCTTCGGCAAGGTGCAGGCGGTGAACGGCATCGACCTGCAGATCAGGCCTGGTGAAATCGTCGCCTTCCTGGGCCCGAATGGGGCCGGCAAGACAACCACCATTGACATGCTGTTGGGGCTGTCCGCGCCGGACCGCGGCGGGATCAGCATCTACGGCAACACCCCGCGCGGGGCCATTCCCGCGGCCAGGTCTCGGCGGTGATGCAGACCGGCGGCCTGCTCAAGGATCTCAGCGTGCGGGAAACTGTGGCGTTGACGGCTTCACTGTTCGCGGACAGCCAGCCGGTGGACGAGGTGCTGGAGCGCGCCGGTATTCGGGAGATCGCGGACCGCCGGGTAGAAAAGTGCTCCGGCGGCCAGCAGCAGCGGCTGCGCTTTGCCATGGCACTGCTCTCCGATCCGGGTCTGCTGATCCTGGATGAGCCGACGACGGGCATGGACGTCGAGGGCAGGCGCGACTTCTGGAGCGCCATCCGGGCCGACGCGGCCCGCGGCCGGACGGTCGTCTTCGCCACCCATTATCTGGATGAGGCCGATGCCTACGCTGACCGGATCATCCTGCTCCGCCGCGGCCGCATCGTGGCGGACGGAACCGCCGCGGAAATCAAGAGCCTGGCCGCAGGGCGCACGGTCCGGGCCGCCGTCAGCAACCTGGACCACGCCGCCGTTGCCGCCCTGCCGGGCGTTGATTCCGTGGATGCCCGCGCGGAAGGGGTGACCATCCGCACCAGGGATTCGGACGCCGTCGCCCGCTACCTGCTGACGCGGACGGACGCCACCAATCTGGAAATCACCTCCCACAACCTCGAAGAGGCATTCGTCGCGCTCACCTCCGACGCCGCGCACGACGACGCTGCCGACGACGGTCCCGAGCCGGACCGCCTGCATGGAAAGAAGGCCTGAAATGACCGCCCCCACCACTCCCGTTAGCATCGCCGCCGAGCGCAAGGTGCCGCCGTTCGGCGGATTCAACCTGACGCTGCTGAGCATCGAAATCAAGCGCCGCTTCCGCAACAAGCGCACGCTGTTCTTCACCATCGCCTTCCCGGTGATCATGTTCCTGGCCTTCGGCAGCCAGTACAAGAACACCGCAATCGACCCGCGGTTGCCGGTCAGCACGGGCGGCACGTCGGTGGCGGCGTTCATCATGATTTCCATGGCGGTCTATGGCGCCATGCTGGCCTCCACCTCCGCCGGCGGTGCCGTGGCGATTGAGCGCGCGCTGGGTTGGAGCCGGCAGCTGCGGCTGACCCCGCTGACGCCGGCGGCCAATATTGCCGTCAAGATCATCGGCGGCCTGGCCATCGGGCTGCTGGCCGTGGTGGCCACATTCGCCGCCGGAGCCGGGCTGGGGGTCCGGATGGCCCCGCAGATCTGGATCCTCTCCGGCCTGGCTGCCTGGCTGGGTTCGCTGGTGTTCACCGCGCTGGGCCTGCTGGTCGGCTACCTGGTGCCCTCGGAGAACGTAATGCAGTTCATGGGTCCGGTGCTGGCATTCCTGGCGTTCTTCGGCGGACTCTTCCAGCCGTTGAACACGATGGCTCCGGCCCTGCAGAACATCGGTGTGTGGACGCCCACCTACGGCCTGGGCGAGATTGCCCGCGCACCGCTGACGGGCGCCGATTTCAACTGGCTGGCGGTGGGCAATGTGCTGCTCTGGCTGGTGGTCTTCGGGATCGGTGCGGCGCTGGCCTTCCGCCGCGACACCGGGCGCGTCTAGCGGCCCGGTCCCTGGCAACGGCCGCCACCCACGATGCGCCACCCAGGATGCGCAACCCCGAAGAATGGAACCCCGAAAGAATAGAGTAGCGACATGGCAGTGACCAACGGCAGCAGAGATGACGGATCGGCCGGCTTTGGCCAGCCGATCACGCTGCCGGCCTCCGCCGCCACCTTCCGCGAAGTGCTGCGGGACGAGGGAACCCGACGCTGGCTTGCCGGCGCCGCCATTGCCGGCCTGCTCCTCATCCTTGGCAACGGGCATGACATCGCGGCTAGGGATTCGACCCCTGCCGTCAAGGGACTGATCTGGCTGCACCTGGTGGCGTATGTCATTTGCTTTGCCCTCGGTCCGCCGATGGGCTGGACCAAGGGCGCGCGGTTCAAAATCGTGGTCACCGCGGGTTATTTTGCCCTCAGCCTGCCATTCTTCGCCTATTCCGGATCCGCCCAGTCGGCGGCCTGGGTGTGGACCTACGTTGCCGTGTTCATCGGCGTCCAGTCGCACCAGCGTGCCATCGCTCTGGCCATGATTGCGGCCCTGGGCGCCGGCGCGCTGCTGATCCAGATCGCCACCGGCTATCCCTTGGACATCGGTTTTTCGCAGCCCGTCACGATCGTTTCCCTCGGACTGATGATGATGGCGTTCAGCAGGCAGTTGAACGCCATTCGCCAGTTACGGCAAACCCAGCACGAGCTGGCCGAACTCGCAGTGCTGGAGGAACGCAACCGGGTCGCCCGGGGCATGCACGACATTCTGGGGCATTCGCTGACGGTGATCGCGGTCAAGGCGGAGCTGGCCGGCCGGCTGCTGGAGGTGGCTCCGGAGAGGGCCGCGGTGGAGATCGCCGAGCTGGAGGACCTGGCCCGGGGAGCGCTGGTGGACGTGCGTGCCACGGTCAGCGGCTACCGCGGCGTGAACGTACTCTCCGAACTGGCCAACGCGCGCACCGCCCTCACCGCGGCCGGCATCCAGGCGGATCTGCCCGGGGCTGCGGATTCAGTCCGGGCCAAGGACCGCGAACTCTTCGGCTGGGTGCTGCGCGAGGGCATCACCAACGTTGTCCGGCATTCCGGCGCGACGCGGTGCACGGTCACCATCGGCTCGCCCTTCATCCAGATTGACGACGACGGCGTCGGTCCGGTGGGTGCGCCGGACGCGCCGGACGCGCGTGCTGTGGCCGGCCCGGGCGAGGCGGGCAACGGCCTGCGGGGTCTGTCCGAGCGCGTCCGGGAAACGGGCGGATCGCTCAGCGTGGGCCGTTCGGCATTCGGAGGTTTCCAGCTGCGTCTGAACGTGGGGAGGGGCTGAACCCATGATCCGGTTGGTGATAGCAGACGACCAGGCGCTGGTCCGCGGCGCGCTCACGGCCCTGCTCGGGATGGAAAATGACATACAGGTCATGGCGGAGGTGGGCCGCGGCGAGGAGGTGGTGGCCGCCGTCGTCGAACATCAGGCGGACGTTGCCCTGCTGGACGTGGAAATGCCGGGCCTGGACGGGATAGCGGCTGCGGCACTGCTGCGCGACGCCGCGCCGGCCTGTCGGGTACTGATGGTCACGACGTTCGGCCGTCCCGGGTACCTGCGCCAGGCCATGCAGGCGGGGGCCGGCGGCTTTGTGGTGAAGGACACCCCGGCCCGGCAGCTGGCCGACGCCGTCCGCAAGGTGGCCTCCGGCCTGCGGGTGGTGGACCCGACGCTGGCTGCGGAGACCCTCACCAGCGGTGAAAGTCCGCTGACCGAACGCGAGACGGACATGCTCCGCGCCGCGAGCCGGGGCGTCCCCGTGGCGGCAATTGCCCGTTCCACCTTCCTCTCCGAGGGCACTGTGCGCAATTATCTCTCCAGCGCGATGGGCAAAACGGGTGCCAAGACCCGGGCGGAAGCGGTGCATATTGCCCGGCAGAACGGCTGGCTCCTGTAGCCCTTTCGCGAACCGGTGAGGGGTCGCGGACGGGGCGTCCCGACTCGCAGTCCAGCCGGATTTGCCGGTCTTTGAGAGAATTGGATTGTGACTGTTACAGATTTTCCCTCCAGCACCACCAGGTTGGGACTGCCGCCGCTGAAACTGGGCAACATTACCGTGGACACTCCGGTGGTGCTGGCCCCGATGGCGGGCATCACCAACACCGCCTTCCGCCGGCTCTGCCGCGAGTACGGCGGGGGTCTCTACGTCTCCGAAATGGTCACCTCGCGGGCGCTGGTGGAGCGCACGCCTGAATCCCTGCGCATCATCAGCCACGACGACGACGAGAAGGTCCGCTCCGTCCAGCTCTACGGCGTGGACCCTGCGACCGTCGGCCGCGCGGTGCGGATGCTGGTCGAGGAGGACCGCGCGGACCACATCGACCTGAACTTCGGCTGCCCGGTGGCCAAGGTGACCCGCAAGGGCGGCGGAGCGGCGCTGCCCTGGAAGACTGACCTGTTCACCGGCATCGTGCAGACCGCCGTCCGCGAGGCCAGCAAGGGAAACATCCCGCTGACCGTCAAGATGCGCAAGGGCATTGACGATGACCACCTGACGTATCTGGAAGCGGGCCGCATTGCCCGTGACAGCGGCGTGGCCGCCGTCGCGCTGCACGGGCGAACGGCGTCCCAGTTCTACTCCGGGCAGGCGGACTGGTCCGCGATTGCTCGGCTGCGAGAGGCTCTGCCGGACGTTCCGGTGCTGGGCAACGGGGATATCTGGTCCGCGGAGGACGCCATCCGGATGGTGCGCGAAACCGGCGTCGACGGGGTGGTGATCGGGCGCGGCTGCCAGGGCCGGCCGTGGCTCTTCGGGGACCTGATGGCGGCCTTTGAGGGCAGCGACCTGCGGCACAGGCCAGGTTTGAAGGAAGTCTCGGAGAGCGTCTACCGGCACGCCCAGCTGCTGATTGACACCTTCGGCGAGGAGGAGAAGGCCCTGCGCGATATCCGCAAGCACATGGCCTGGTACTTCAAGGGCTACGTGGTCGGCGGCGAACTTCGAGCCAAACTGGCCACGGTGCCCACCCTTGAGGTGCTCCGGGGGCTGCTGGATCTGCTGGACCAGGACGCGCCCTATCCCGGCCAGGATGCGGAAGGTCCGCGCGGACGCGCAGGCACGCCCAAGCGCACCGCGCTGCCGGAGGGCTGGCTGAACGAGCACTCCCTGAACGCCGGCCAGCAGGCCGGTATTGCAGCCGCGGAACTGGATGTCTCCGGTGGCTGAAACCAATCTGCCGCAACTGGCCGGCGGCGGCGAACACGGCCTGGAACAGGGCGCCCACGCCTACACGGACCACGACGCCCAGCGCTGGGTGCCGGAAGAACCCAAGAGCAGCTACCGCTCACCCTTTGAACGCGACCGCGCCCGGGTGCTGCATTCCTCAGCGCTGCGCCGCCTCGGCGCCAAGACGCAGGTGGTGGCCCCGGATACCGACGACTTTGTCCGCACCCGGCTCACCCACAGTCTGGAGGTGGCGCAGGTGGGACGCGATCTGGGGCACGCGCTCGGCTGCGATCCCGATGTGGTGGACACGGCGTGTCTCTCCCATGATCTGGGCCACCCGCCGTTCGGCCACAACGGCGAATCCGTCCTCAACGACCTGGCCCACGCCATCGGCGGCTTTGAGGGAAATGCGCAAACGCTGCGGCTGCTGACCCGGCTGGAGCCTAAGGTCCTGGACAGCAACGGCAGTCCGGCGGGACTGAACCTGACCCGGGCCAGCCTGGACGCCTCCTGCAAATACCCTTGGTCCGCACCGGACGCGCCGCTGATCCACGGGCACCGCACCAGCAAGTTCGGCACCTATCAGGATGATCTGCCGGTTTTCAACTGGCTCCGGGATGGATCCCCGGCCGGGCATTCATGCATCGAGGCCCAGGTAATGGATCTGGCCGATGACATTTCCTACTCGGTGCACGATGTGGAGGATGCCATCGTGGCCGGGCATTTCCAGCTCAAATGGCTGGACAATGCGGACCAGCGCAGCCGGGTGATCGGCTACACCCAGCAGTGGTACCTGCCGCACAGCGAACCGGCGGCCATTGACGAGGCGCTGCGCCGGCTCGAGGCCACCCCGGTCTGGGTGCGGCATGCGGACGGCAGCAGAGCCTCGATGGCGGCGCTGAAGAATATGACCAGCCAGCTGATCGGCCGGTTCTGCCAGAGCGCGCTGGACACCACCCGGACCCTCTACGGGCCGCAGCCGCTCACGCGCTACGCTGCGGACGTCGTCGTGCCGGTCGGGACGGTCACCGAAATCGCGGTGATGAAGGGCCTGGCGACCACGTTCGTGATGACCACCGACCACCGGCAGCCCATCTACCAGCGCCAGCAGGACGTGCTGCATGAGCTGGTCTCGGTCCTGCGCGCCACCGGCGAGCGGCACCTGGAGACGATGTTCGCCTCGGACTGGCGGCAGGCCGACGACGACGGCGCCAGGCTCCGGGTGGTCATCGACCAGGTCGCATCGCTGACCGATGTCTCCGCGCTGGCGCTGCACGAGCGCCTTGTGGGTACCCGCAGGACGCTGCTCTAAGTCACATAGACTGGGACGATGGCCGGCCTGATCAAACGCGAAGACATTGATGAGGTTCGCGCGCGCACGGACATCAAAGAGGTAGTGGACGCATACGTCACTCTCAAGGGCGCCGGAATCGGCTCGTTCAAGGGTTTGTGCCCCTTCCACGATGAGCGCAGCCCCTCCTTCCATGTGCGCCCGCAGGTGGGCACCTACCACTGCTTTGGCTGCGGCGAAAGCGGGGATGTGTTCTCCTTCGTGCAGAAGATGGACCACGGCAGCTTCAGCGAAACCGTGGAAAAGCTGGCCGCGCGCCTCGGTTTTGAACTGCACTACGAGGACGGCGGCACCGGACCGCGCCGCGAGGACGTCGGCAAGCGCCAGCGGCTGCTGGACGCGCACAAGATCGCAGGCGAGTTCTTCCGTGAACAGCTGGGCTCCGCCGGTGCGGTCGCGGGCCGCAGGTTCCTGCACGAGCGCGGCTTCGACCAGGCCGCGGCGGATCACTTCGGCGTCGGCTTCGCCCCGCAGGGCTGGGATTCACTGCTCAAGCACCTGCGCGGGCGCGGCTTCACCGATGCCGAACTCAAGCTCACCGGCATGTTTTCCGGCGGAGCTTCCGACGCGGCCTCGTCGTTGGCCGGCGGCAGCCGGGACCGCATCTACGACCGGTTCCGCGGCCGGCTGATCTGGCCCATCCGCGACATCGCGGGGGACACCATCGGCTTCGGCGCCCGCAAGCTTTTCGATGAGGACCAGGGACCGAAATACCTCAACACCCCGGAAACCACCCTCTACAAGAAGTCCCAGGTGCTCTACGGCATCGACCTGGCCAAACGGAGCATCGCCAAGAAGCGCCAGCTTGTCGTCGTTGAAGGCTACACGGATGTGATGGCCTGCCACCTGGCCGGGGTGGACACCGCCGTCGCCACCTGCGGTACCGCCTTCGGCGAGGACCATATCAAGGTGGCCCGCCGGCTGCTCTCCGACGACGGCAGCGGCGGCGAGGTGGTCTTCACTTTCGACGGCGACGCGGCCGGCCAGAAGGCTGCCCTGAAGGCCTTCGATGAGGACCAGCGCTTCGTGGCGCAGACCTACGTCGCGGTGGAACCTTCGGGCGCGGACCCGTGCGAACTGCGCCAGCGCAAGGGCGACGAAGCCGTGCATTCGCTGATCCGCTCGCGCCGCCCGCTGTTTGAGTTTGCGATCCGGTCCGCCCTGGCGAAATTCGATCTGAGCACCGTTGAGGGACGGGTCCAGGGTCTGCGTGCCTGCGCCCCGGTGGTAGCCGCCATCCGGGATGCGTCCACCCGGATGGGGTACAGCCAGGAACTGGCCGGCTGGCTGGGCATCGCCGACCCCAACGAGGTGCTGCGGGCCGTCAACACGGTGCTCAAGCGCCCTCCGGCGGCAAAGCCGTCCCATGGTGGAGGCGGGGTCCAATCCGGGCCCGGCCAGGGCTCGTCCTCACCGGATGCTTCCCGCTCCGGCCGCGCCGGCAGCACCGTCAACGCCGGTGCCCGGTCCGGGGGACCGGCCGGGTTCGCCGCAGCGGGCCCGCGTGACGCCGCAGGGTTCAGCCAGACCGCGGGCCAGTGGCAGTCCGCCCCTGCACAGCCGCTGTACAGCCGCCCCGACCCGCGGGACCCGGCGTCCCGGATGGAACGCGAGGCGCTGGAGGTGGCGCTGCAGCAGCCCGGTCTGCTCAGCACCGAGGACTGGCTGAACTTTTCCGAGGCGGAATTTGCCGTTCCGGCCTACCGCGCCGTGCACCAGGGCGTGCGGGCGGTAGGAAACGCCGGCACCGCCCCGGCCCAGTGGCTCGAAGAGGTCCGGCAGGAGGTTCCGGAGCCGCTTCGCGCCCTCGTCTCCGAGCTGGCCGTCACACCGCTGCCCGCCAGCAATGCCGAGACGCTGCGCAACTACTGCCTGGACATCATGCGGCGGTTGTTCGAAATGCAGATCACCCGCTTCAAGGCGGAAAAGATGGGTGCCCTGCAAAGGATGGATCCGGTCCACGATCCGGCTGCCTACCAGCAGCTGCAGCGGGAACTGATGGAGCTGGAAATCCGGCGCCGCAAGCTCCGCGGGGACTGATCCTGGCCCGAAGGTGAGGGGCGGGATGACCGATTTCGTACTCTCGAATTCCTTTGTTATCGTTGAACCTGCGCGATCCCCTGTAGCTCAATTGGCAGAGCATTCGACTGTTAATCGAAGGGTTGCTGGTTCAAGTCCAGCCGGGGGAGCGGTAATGTGCCTCTGACCTGCGGAAACGTTGGTCAGAGGCACTTTCTTTTTGGAATTATCTGGCTCGCACCCACCGGAAATCCACCGTTTTCCCGCCCGAAACGCCCGACTGTAACCGTCAGCGTATGGCTCTGTTGAGCTGCTCCGGCACCTCGTTGTGAGTGACCTTCCGGCCATGTTTTTGCCCTGCGCCTTTTTTGCCCTGCGCCATCGAAACTTATGCATGCCCGAGCTGGTCTGCACCGATCCGGGCAGAAAGGCCCTGGGAATCGACCATGGCGGCCAGGGTCTTGCGGAATGTATGCGATGGGAATAGCAACTTCATTTGGCCCCGGGTTTGCCGCTTGATTTGGCCCCACTCCGGGTAGGGGTTTCCGGCTTGGCCGCCGGCGCGGCGTGGTTTGACGATCGGGTAGTCGCATTGCGTGACGACGAACTCCGCTCAGTGGCTCGTTTGCGTCACGCAGTTTGACGATCCCGTTCCGTGGAATGCCCGCGTCAACAGCGCATGCCGCGGTCCATGTCGGCCGCGCCGCCCCAGGAATTCGCGGACGGACGGGGCAGGGAAGCGTTGCGTCCGCTGAGTTGTGCAGTCAATTCTTGGACAGTCCCCCCGGGCGCCGGGCGCGCCCTCGCGCGGGCGGGCGGCAACGGGTCTGGAAAATAGTAGGAAGTCCGAGTATATTCGTGACCAGAGATGACCTGGCTCACATGCGGGTCCGGCATTCCACTTGCAAAGGAGCATTCGAATCATGGTGCGTGAACTTTCCCACTACATTGACGGCCGCCGCGCCGACGGAACCTCCGGACGATTCAGCGACGTCTACAACCCCTGCACCGGCGAGGTGCAGGCGCGGGTGCCGCTGGCCGGCCGCGCCGAGGTCCGCACCGTCATCGACAATGCGGAGAAGGCCCAGCTGGGTTGGGCCGCGATGAACCCTCAGCGCCGGGGCCGCGTCCTGCTGAAGTTCGTGGACCTGGTGAACGAGAACCTTGACGAGCTGGCCGAACTGCTCTCCTCCGAGCACGGCAAGACCTTCCCGGATGCCAAGGGGGACATCCAGCGCGGTATCGAGGTGGTGGAATTCGCCGCGGGAGCGCCGCACCTGCTCAAGGGCGAGTTCTCGGACAGCGCCGGAACCGGCATCGATGTGCACTCGCTCCGCCAGCCGCTGGGCGTGGTGGCGGGCATCACCCCGTTCAACTTCCCGGCCATGATCCCGCTGTGGAAGGCCGGCCCCGCGCTCGCCTGCGGCAACGCCTTCATCCTCAAGCCCTCCGAGCGGAACCCCTCCGTGCCGCTGCGGCTGGCCGAGCTGCTGACCGAAGCCGGTCTGCCGGACGGTGTCTTCAACGTCATCAACGGCGACAAGGAGGCCGTCGATGCGCTGCTCGAGGACAGTCGTGTCAAGGCGATCGGATTTGTCGGCTCCACCCCGATCGCGCAGAGCATCTACGCGACGGCCGCCGCGAACGGCAAGCGCGCCCAGTGCTTCGGCGGCGCGAAGAACCACATGATCATCATGCCGGACGCGGACCTCGAGATGGCCGCCGACGCCCTGATGGGGGCCGGCTTCGGCTCTGCGGGCGAGCGCTGCATGGCGATCTCGGTGGCGGTGCCGGTGGGCAAGGCCACCGCCGATGCGCTGGTCGAGAAGCTGCGGGAGCGGATCGGCAAGCTGCGCGTCGGGGCGAGCATGGACAAGGACGCCGACTTCGGCCCCGTGGTCGCGCGGTCCGCCAAGGACCGGATCGAGAACTACATCCGGATCGGCGTCGAGGAGGGCGCGTCCTTGCTGGTGGATGGCCGCGGACACCAGGTGCCGGGCTACGAGGGCGGTTTCTGGGTCGGCCCCACGCTCTTCGACGACGTCACAGCGCAGATGCGCATCTACAAGGAAGAGATCTTCGGCCCGGTGCTCTGCGTGGTCCGGGCGGAGAACTACGAGGAGGCGCTGCGCCTGCCCAGCGAGCACGAGTTCGGCAACGGCGTGTCCATCTACACCCGCGACGGCGACGCTGCCCGCAATTTCGCCTCCCGCGTGGAAGTGGGCATGGTGGGCATCAACGTGCCGATCCCGGTGCCGATCGCGTACTTCACCTTCGGCGGCTGGAAAGCCTCCGGCTTCGGGGACCTGAACCAGCATGGCACGGACGCCTTCCGCTTCTACACCAAGACCAAGACCGTCACCACCCGCTGGGCCTCCGGCGTCCGCGAGGGCGCAAGCTTCGTGATGCCCGAGGGCAGCTGATGACGGAGGCGACCCGGCAGCACGGGGAACCGGCGGCGGCTGCCGGGGCCGAGGTGCTCTTCGAACGCCGCGGCCGGCTCGGCGTGATCACGCTGAACCGGCCCCGGGCCGTCAATGCGCTGACCCAGGGCATGGCCGCGGCCATGCTGGGCCAGCTGCAGGATTGGGCGCAGGATGACGGCGTCGCCGCGGTCCTGGTCCGCGGCTCCGGTGAGCGTGGGCTGTGCGCCGGCGGGGACATCGTGGCCATCTACCGGGACATGCTCGCCGCGGGCGAGCGGACAGCGGGCTTCTGGCGGGTGGAGTACCGGCTGAACTCGCTGATCTCCCGCTATCCGAAGCCCTATCTGGCGTTCATGGACGGGCTGGTGCTCGGCGGCGGTGTGGGGATCTCCGCGCACGGTTCGGTCCGTATTGTCACGGAGCGCACCAAGACGGGCATGCCGGAGACCGGGATCGGTTTTGTGCCCGATGTCGGCGGCACGCTCCTGCTCTCGGCGGCGCCGGGGGAGTCGGGTACGCATGCGGCCCTGACCGCCTGCCATCTCACGGGCAGCGACGCGATCTTCCTGGGACTGGCCGACCACTACGTCCCGTCCGGCGGCCTCGCCGGGCTGGCCGTGGCGCTGGAGACAGAGCCCGTGGCCGACGCCGTCGCCCGCTTTGCCAAGGAGCCTCCCGCCTCGGAACTGCAGGCGCAGCGCGGCTGGATAGATGACTGCTACGCCGGCGAGGACGCGGAGGAGATCGTGGGCCGGCTGCGCGCCGAGGGGGGCGCGGGCAGCGCCGCCGCGGCGGAGGCGATCGAGGCCAAGTCCCCGACGGCCGTGAAGGTGACGCTCGCCTCGCTGCGCCGGGCGCCGGGCAAGACGCTGGACGCGGTCCTCGCCGAGGAGTACCGGGTGGGACTGCGCTTCCTGGCCGGGCCCGACTTCCGGGAGGGCATCCGGGCCCAGGTCATGGACAAGGACCGCACGCCGCACTGGCGGCCGCCGACGCTGGCGCAGGTGTCCGCGGACGATGTGGAGGCATACTTCGCGCCGTTGGGCGAGCGGGAGCTGGGCCCGCTCTGAGACTGCCGCCGGCCGCGCCGCGGCACCGGCCACCGAATGCACCCACCGACGTCAGGAAAGACACGACATGACCGAACAGCAGCGCAGCGGGACGGGGACCATCGCGTTCCTTGGCCTGGGCCACATGGGCGGGCCGATGGCCGCCAACCTGGTGGCGGCCGGCCACACCGTCCTGGCCTACGACCTGGTGCCCGCGGCACTGGAGGCCGCCCGCGCCCACGGCGTCCCCACCGTCGCGACGGCGGCCGAGGCCGTGGCCGGCGCGTCGGTGGTGATCACCATGCTGCCCAGCGGCCGGCACCTGCTCGACGCTTACCGCGGTGTGGGTGCCCCGGGGCTGCTCGCAGCGGCCGCGGCCGGCACACTGTTCCTGGACTGCTCCACGATCAACGTCGACGAGGCACGGGCCGCCGCGGCGCTCGCCGTGGAGGCGGGCCACCGCGCCGTCGACGCCCCGGTGTCCGGCGGCGTGGCGGGTGCCGAGGCGGGCACCCTGACCTTCATGGTCGGCGCCCCGGCCGAGGACTTCGAGGCGGCGCGCCCGCTGCTGGAGGTGATGGGAGGACGCCTGGTGCATTGCGGGGAGCACGGCGCCGGCCAGGCCGCGAAAATCTGCAACAACATGATCCTGGGCATCTCGATGATTGCCGTCAGCGAGGCCTTTGTGCTCGGCGAGAAGCTCGGGCTGACGCACCAGGCGCTCTTCGATGTTGCCTCGGCGGCCTCCGGCCAGTGCTGGGCGCTCACCACCAATTGCCCCGTGCCCGGGCCGGTCCCGGCCAGCCCGGCGAACCGCGGCTACCGGCCGGGCTTCGCCGGCGCGCTGATGGCCAAGGACCTCCGGCTCGCCCTGAACGCGCTGGAAAATGCCGGGGTGGCGGCCGAAATGGGTCCGCTGGCCTCGCGGATCTACGATAGGTTCGCCGAGGAGGGCGGGGCCGGCCGCGATTTCTCCGGTATCATCACCGCGATCCGGGACAGGTCCGAGTAACCACGTCCGCCATTGACCGGTCGCGCAGGCGGCCAGAGCAGAGGGAGTCACATGACGCCGCAGTACGAGAACATCCTGGTGGAACTCCACGGCCGGGTGGGGCTGATCAGGCTGCACCGACCGGAGGCGCTGAACGCGCTGAATAAGGCCACCATGGACGAGCTGGTGGCGGCCGCCACGGAGATGGACCAGGACCCGGCGGTGGGCGCCGTGGTGATCACCGGCTCCCGGAAGGCCTTCGCCGCCGGGGCGGACATCAAGGAGATGGCTGCCAAGGGCTATATGGAGATGTATGCCCTGGACTGGTTCAGGCATTGGGAGGACCTGACCCGGCTGCGCATCCCGCTGGTCGCCGCCGTGTCCGGGTTCGCGCTGGGCGGGGGCTGCGAGCTCGCGATGATGTGCGACTTCATCATCGCCGCGGACACCGCCACCTTCGGCCAGCCGGAGATCAACCTGGGCGTGCTGCCGGGGATGGGCGGCTCGCAGCGGCTGACCCGTGCGGTCGGCAAGGCCAAGGCCATGGACATGATCCTCACCGGCCGCAGCATGGGCGCCGAGGAGGCCGAGCGATCCGGGCTGGTCTCGCGCGTGGTCCCCGCCGCCGACGTGGTCGAGGAGGCCATCAAGGCCGCCGCGGTGATCGCATCCAAGTCCAAGCCGGTGGCGATGATCGCCAAGGAGGCAGTGAACGCGGCCTTCGAAATGGGCCTGGCCCAGGGCGTCGTCTTCGAGCGCCGGGTGTTCCATTCCGTCTTCGCCAGCGCGGACCAGAAGGAAGGAATGGACGCCTTCACAGCGAAGCGGACCCCGGAGTTCAAGCACCGCTAGG
>JALYYI010000088.1 GCA_030946705.1 Actinomycetota bacterium
GGGCGTCAACTGCTATCTCAACGGTGATGGCGCCGGCAGCCGGGAGACCCCTTCGAGGAGTTCGGCGCTGTCCCCACATAAGGCGATCCGGACCCAGCCCTCGCCGATGCTGCCGAATGCCGTTCCCGGCGCCACCGCGACGCCGTCGTCCGCCAGGAAGCGATGCACCCAGCCGCGCACATCCCCCGCCGAGGCGTGAGACATATCCGCCCACAGGTAGAACGCGCCCTGGGCATCCAGGTACCGGATACCGCGCGAGTGCAGAGCCGCACAGGCGGCATCGCGGTTGGCACGGTAATGAGCGTGCGCGGTGCGGACGTAATCCTGCGGCCCGGTCAGGGCGGCCAGGGCCGCATACTGCGCCGGCGTGCTGACGCAGGAGACGGTCGACTCCATCACCGAGGCCACCAGTTTTTCCATCGGCCCTGCCTCCGTACCCGGAGGCGTCATCAGCGCGCTGACCCGAAGCCCGGTCATTCCGTAGGTTTTGGAGGTGGTGAAGGACGTGAACACGCGTCCGTCGGTATCGAAAACCGCCGGGCTGACGTGCGGGACGTCATAGGTAAACGCCTCGTAGCACTCGTCCGAGATCACCCACAGGTCGTGGCGCCGTGCAAATTCCACCAGCCGTTCGGTCAGCTCGGCCGTGAAGACGGCACCGAGCGGGTTCGAGGGCGAATTCAGCATCAGGACCCGCGTTCGGTCCGTCAGCACGGATTCGAGGTCCGCCAGCTGAGGCTGGAAGCCATGTTCCGGGTAGAGCGGGTACGGGACGGGCACGGCGTTGAGCAGCCTGCCGGTCATGGCGAAAGTGGGGTAGCCCGGATTAGGCACCAGAATCTCGTCGCCGGGTTCCAGCAGCAGGCTCATGGCCAGATGCAGACCCTGCTGGGCGCCGGCCGTGACAAAAACCTGTGATGTCTCCACCGCAACCCCGTTGTGCTCCAGGAACCGCTGCGCGAAGGCGGCGCGCAGCGGCGCGATTCCCCCGTTCGGCGTGTAGTTGGTCTCATCCCGTTCCAGACAGGAAATGCCCGCGTCCAGCACATGGTGGGGAACGGGGAACCCCGGCTCGCCGATACTCAAAACGATGCTGCCCGGCCGCGCCCAGGCGGCTTCGGTGATTTCCCGGATCTGGTTGGCGGGCAGGGTTTGCACATGAGCGGCGAGACGAGGCATACCTCGAATACTATCGGCGGCACCCTGAAACGCCGGCGCGGAGAGGCCGGGTTCCGGCACGAACGGCCATCCCCGCGGCCATATACTGGAAAGCGTGCATTCGGGACTGATCATCGTGGACAAACCACAGGGCTGGACCAGCCACGACGTCGTCTCACGGATGCGCCGGCTGGCCGGAACACGCAAGGTGGGCCACGCGGGAACCCTGGATCCGATGGCCACCGGCGTGCTGGTCATTGGCATCAACAAGGCGACCCGCCTGCTGACGTACATCGTCGGAACGTCGAAAACCTACCAGGCCACCATCCGGCTCGGCCGGAACACGGTCACGGACGATGCGGAGGGGGAGATCACCTCCACGACGACGACGGCGGCCGTCACGGATGCGGATATCCGCACCGGAATCCTCGCCCTGACGGGTGAAATCCTCCAGGTCCCCAGCAGCGTCAGCGCCATCAAGGTCAACGGCGAACGCGCCTACGCCCGGGTCCGCTCCGGCGAAGACGTGCAGCTGGCCGCCCGGCCGGTCACGATCCACAGCTTCGAGGTCCACCAGATCCGCCGGCTGGAGGCCGAATCCGTCCCGCAGATCGACGTGGACGTCACCGTCACCTGCTCTGCCGGCACGTACATCCGGGCGCTGGCAAGGGATCTGGGTTCGGCCCTTTCGGTGGGCGGCCACCTGACGGCGCTGCGGCGCACCCGGGTGGGCCCCTACACGCTGGAACAGGCCGCCACCCTCGACCAGCTCGCGGAGGAACTGCGGGTGCTGGACATGGCGGACGCGGCGCGGGCCCTCATGCCGGTGCGCGACCTCACTGCGGAGGAGGCCGTGGAGCTCTCCTTTGGCCGCCGGATCCCCTGCAGCGACCGCGGCGGCCACACCCCGGAGAATCCCGCCGCCGCCTTCGGGCCGGACGGATCCCTGGTGGCGCTGCTGTCCGATGCCGGCAAATACGCCAAACCGGTCCTGGTTTTCAGCCCGCACGAAGGAGCCTGACCCATGGTGGTAGACGGTTGGTTTGTCGCCGCCCTTGTCGTGGGACTGGTTTCCACGGTGATCTGCCTCGTGGCGGCGCTGCTGAAGAAAGCACCGAACGACGTTACGCTGCTCTCCGTGGCCGCCGTCGAGCTTTTCCTGCTGGTCTTCCTGGTCGGCTCGATCGTCCGCACCACTTCGGGGGAACGTATTGTTGGCCAGCCGTGGGAATTCTGGGCCTACCTGATCACGGCCCTCTGCCTTCCGCTGGCCGGATTCTATTGGGCCATCCTGGAGCGGAGCTTGTGGAGCAACTACGTGCTGGCCGCGGTGGGCGTGACAATTATTGTGATGATGGCCAGAATGGCGCAGATTTGGTACGGCCACCTGGCGC
>JALYYI010000091.1 GCA_030946705.1 Actinomycetota bacterium
AGGCGTATTCGGGGCGCAGGTTCGTGTCCTTGGGGACAAGGTCGGCCTTGGCGATCTTCACCGCGTTTTCCACCCCGCCCTTCGACGCAGGGTCCGCCGGCATGCAGGTGTGCACCGCGGTGGAGTATTCTCTGAACTCGCCCGGGAGGGATGCCCGGCGGTATCGGTGATGCTCAACTTCTCCTGATGAACGGCAACCCGAGAGAGACGGTCGGTTGGCCGGTGCGGCGCCGTTGGGCTTGAGCGAGTTTGTCCTCGGCTCCAGCAAGACTGACTTGCAGGCCCTCGATCTCGCCGAGCCAGCCTTCCCGTTCGGCCTCGGCGACGCGGGCGAGGAGGTTGTCGCGGATCTCAAGGAGCCGGCCATGCTGAGCAGGGTCGGGCCAGAGCATCGGGCAGCGGATGCAGGCGTGCTCGTGGATGCAGGGGGTTCCGAAGGCTCGCCCGCAGGTCCCGGTCGCAACCTTGCGTTTCTCAAAGTGCCCAAGGAACTCTTCCCATTCCTCGTCGGTGGGGGTGCGGTACTCCTCGCTGGGCCGCAGTGATCGTCGTCGGGCGAGGAACGCCAGATGGGCGTCGACAGCCTCGGTGGGGTAGACGGCCTTATAGCCCATGGTGACGTTGATGTCTCGGTGGCCGGCGATGATCTGTGCGATGTGTGGGGGCAGGCCGTTGAGCACGGCATCCGTGATGAAGAGCCTTCTGAAGTCATGGGGTGTGAAGTGCAGCGGCTCGCCGGTGACCGGGTCTGTTAGGCCCGACTGCTCCAGGGCTTCGGTGAGCAGAGCGCGGATCAGTCCTGAGCTCATCGCCCGCTGCTCGCCCACGACGCTGCGCTGGAAAAGGACTGGTGCGGCTGGCCTCCAGATTCGCTCATGCTGGTCGTATGCCTCGACCAGCGGAACGGCTCCGGTCTTCGGGTCTTGAACTCGGCGGATGATCAGGCTGAGGACGTCGGCCAGTTCGGGACTGACCACCAGCAGCCGCTCGGTGTCGGTCTTGGACGGGGCGATCTGCAGCAAAGGAACGAGCTCTCCGCTGGTCGGCAACCGGTATTGGACCAGACTGTGGTGGGACAGCTCGGTGAGTTCCTCGACGCGGATCCCGGTGGCCCGAAGGACCTCGACCGCGGCGAAAGCCCAGAACGCGTGCTCTTCCTCGTGGCCCAGATCGCGCCGATGCCCAGTATCGGGGTCGACCGCCCAGATCTTCGCGGCAGCCGATCGTGACGGAGCCACTCGCATCAGGGTCTGACCGGCCGCCGTGAACATCATCCCCGGGACCGCCTGGTTTGCCGACTCCAGCAGCGCGGCAGCTTCCTTCCGGTGCCGGTTGACGCTCTCGACCAGGACCGGCAGGACCGGCAGTCGTTCTCGCGTGCGGGCGTCCATGCGGGACTTGCGGTGGCGCTGGGACTTGCGGCGGTCGATCTCCTCCCTTCCGATCGGGCAGGGAGCGACCCAGCGCGCCCAGCGGGCCGGGTCCTCGACGGCCCACTGGGCCAAGTCGAGGTAGAGCGCGCGGACCGGAGTCAGGCATTCGCGGTAGTTGACCCGCTCGACTTCGATGTTTCGCTTGCGTCCGTCGGGGCCGGTGACGGTACGGGTGATGGTGCGCAGCCGCCGCTTCCAGGCTTCGGCGACGCCCGTGGGCAGGGCGAGGCTGTCGATGCCGGGGTGATGGCGCTCCAAATCGGCCCAGAACAGGCCAGCCAGGTGGTAAGCGATCGAGGTGAGGCTGCGGTAGTCGAGAGTCGGCTGGCGTTCCTTGAGGTAGGCGACTAAGAGATCGCGGATATGACGGGAGGAGAGCTGGTACTGGTCGATCATCTCTTCAGGGGTTTTCTGTCCGGCGACGCGCAAGTGACGCAACGTGGCTGGTGCGTCGGGCCCGAAGGAGCCCATCTCGTGCAGCAGTCGGTAGAACAGACCGGTCGAGCCGACATTAGTGCCGCGCGCGGCGGCTTCAGCGTCCAACACCTCCAAGACATCACCAGGTGTGATCTCACTGATCGACCCGCCCTTTGCCGAGACCAAAGCCGCGGCGCGGTAAAGGTTCCGGGTCAGTGCCGCCCGGGCGATCTTCGGGTCGGCTGAACATCGGGCCCGGAGTTCGGCGAATCCGGCGGGGTCACGCATGGCCGCCATCGTTCGGGCCAGTGACCCGGCTCCGAACGCAGCGACGCTCAACCAGGCAAGCGAGGGTCGGATCAGGTCGGCGCCGAGCATGATGTGGAGGGAACGGAAGAACTGCTCCTCATCCCATGGGCTCTCCCGGCCGAGGCTTCGCAACCAGGCCAGGGGAATCTGCCGCCAGCGTCGACCCCCTGCTTCAACGCCAGCCGCCGACCACCGCTCCTGCCAGGTCGCGCCCGGATGTTCGCCGAGCCAGTCGAGAACCCATCGGCTGCCCTGACGCGGGACCTCCATATGATCGCTCGCCTCGGCATGCCGCGATCGCATGCGGGTCAAGGCCGCCGCCCGGTCCAGCATCGTTGCGGGCCAGACTGTATCAGTCGGTCGGGCCCGAAGCGACCCGCTCAGCAGTGGCACAGTGGCCGCGGACGTACCAGCTTGCGTCTGGGGATCGTCGATGATCAGGACAGTCATGATCGTGACCCCCGGAACAGGACTTGCAGGGTCTCGGGCGCATAGCCCGGCGCGGGTACTGGAGTCGCCCGCCGCGGGGCCTGGCGGGTCTGTTGCTCGTGGTGGTCCAAGACGCGCCGGATCACTTCCTGCTTGCGCGGAGTCAGGTAGATCTGCGTGGTCGTCAGCAGCGCGTGCCCGAGCACGAACTGGACATCGGTCAGGGGCAGGTTCGGGTCCTCGGCCATCCGGTAGGCCGCCGTATGCCGCAGTCCGTGGAGCGTTGCATCGCTCCCGGCCGCGCGGACCGCCCGTTCGAACATTCGGTGCGCTGCATGGTACGTCAGGGGACGATAGGGCTCCCGAAGCGTCCACCAGACCGGCTGGGACCGTCCTTTTGGCAGGCGTCCTTGCATCTCGAGCTCATAGAGCCGAAGCCAGACGAACGCATCAGGCGAGGCCGGCAGTTCCTGACTCGCACCCGAGCCCTTACGGATCACCGTGATCACCTGCCGGCCCGGATCAACGCCGCTGCGCAGGACCGAGAGCAGCTCCGAGGCCCGGGCCCCGGTCGAGACGTAGAAGGCGACCATCGCGCGATCCCGGTGTGAGGGCAGGCGAGCAAAGATCTCGTTGAACTTCTCGTCAGGAATGCTGCGCGGAATCCTCGAGGCAAGTCGCGGCCGGAACAGGCCGCTCCGCTCGTTCCGGTAGGGCTCCATTGGATTGTGATGGGCATGGGCCCGACCCCCGCGCCGTGAACGCTCCAACGGGAACGGGTTGAGCAGTGGCCCAGTCCCGGTCTCGAGATGGAAGTCGTAGAACCGGCGCAGTACAGTCTCGCTGTGCGCCCGGACCGCCGGCGAATACGGGACCGGCTTCGACCAACGCGGCACCGACTCATCGGGCCTGCGCCAATGCGATCGTTGCGGCTTGCCCGCCACCAGCATCCAGCGGGCGAAGTCACGGGCATCGACGCGGCTCGCCCGGCTCCAATCGACGTCGATCGCCCAGAGGAAACGGAACCACCGCAGCAGGTCCATCCCGTAGGAACGCAGCGTCGAGGCCGATCTGCCCGCCGCCTGCAACTCGTCGAAGAACGCCGACACCGCCGCGATCGGTGCGCCTCCGGCATCAACGAGCCGACACGGCCGACACGGGTCCCCTGTGCTCTCAACCGCCCCTACCAACGGCACCGACAGTCGAGCCAGGTCTCTGTCCGCATCTTCGCTCATCACAAGACAAGACCATAGACAGCCAACCAGAATCTAGGCGTTAACCAGCACAAACGCGTGTCGTAGTTCAGTAAACGGGTAGTGCGACCGCAGCGCGATGAACCGCGGGTTTTCCAGCCGTTCGCGCCCCAGGGCAACCCGGATAACGGCAGGGGTCAGATTGTCATAACGGATCATTTTCGACGGGATCCCGCCGAGGCGTTGGAAGGCGACGTTATGGCCGTCGAAGAACGATTCCTGGGCCTGGTTCGCATACGCCACATGAACCGCCCGGCCCGAATGCGACAGGCGCAGCACGAACATGAACAGCTTGACCATGATCCCACCGATCAGGGCCTGGAACTCGCCGAAGTCAACCTCGGCCTCCGCGCCGGGAGCATGGGTCTGCGGGACCGCGACATCGGCCGGGGTGCCGATCAGTTCCCGGCGGATCTTCGAAACCGCATGAGTGACGGTGGACTCGGCCACCGTCGCTCCGTGCTCGTCCACCAGCCGTTGCCAAATCCGTCGCCCGGTATGGCGTTGCTTACGCGGAGCTTCCAGATCAGCGACCAGCCAGGCTCTGATGATCGTCAGCCACGGCCCGATGGCCGGGGCCACCCGGTCCGGGACCTTGCGGACCGGCGGGGTTGAATCGGCCAGGGCGGCACGAACAGTGCGTCGGTGCACCCCGTGAACACGGGCCAGCTCCCTGACAGACATATCTTTTACTCTCGCATCGCGACGGATACGCTCGAATTGTTCCACTCTCGATCTCTCTTTCAAACCCGTTCCTGTCCTCTTCGTCTTGGCTGACAAAGTGAACGCTACGGGCGGGTCGAGGGTGGGGCCATATCAAGCGGCTAAAAGCGCTCCAAGTGGGGCCATTTCAGGATGCCATACCCACAGATAGGTCCGGCGGCGACGCCGCCCGACATAGCGGTCATTCAGGTGGTGCATGTGGAGGGCTTCCAGATCGCTGTTGCTATGCGCTACGTCTCATCGGTCACGATAATGGGCAGCGGCCGCGTGGGAGCATTCGGAGGCGATCACAGTAGGGTTGGACGGGCCTCCACCAGTCGAGGAGTCCTCTTGAGATCGGGCCACGCGCGACGGCAGTAGTGG
>JALYYI010000109.1 GCA_030946705.1 Actinomycetota bacterium
GCTGCCCTGATCGGTGAAGCCGAAAACGCCGCCTACTGCGCGGCCAAGTTCGCCGTCAACGGATGGGTTGAGGAGCAGGCACAACGCACCAGCACTCTCTCGGTTCATGCTCTGTGCCCGGGCGCGACAAACAGCGCACTGCTGATTGCCGCGCAGCAAAAATTCGCCGCCGCCGAAGGCGTCAGCGCCCAGGAGTACTACGACCAGCGCGCGGCGCAGATCGCCGTCGGCCGCTACGGCGAGCCGGAGGAAATCGCCGCGGCGGCAGCTTTCCTTGCTGCTCCCGGGCCCCGCCCGACCATCATGGCCGTCACCGGCGGCGACGTGCTGTTGTGAGAACACGTCCAGCTACCCCTGCGGGGGAACGGACGACGCCGTCCCCGCCCGATCGAAGTGAAAGGCAATCCATGCAAGTCCCAGCCCAGCAGGCGCCCGCACCACCGCAGGTGCCGGCGACCGAAAAAGCACACCGGAGGCTGGCCCTGTCCGCAGGCCTGCGCCTGGTCCGCCTCGGACCGGTCCTGATCCTCGCGGTCATCGCCCTGGTCATGTCCATCGCCACCCCTGACTTCTTCACGGCCGGCAACATCGCCAACATCGGCACGCAGGCCTCGGTCGTCGCGATCCTGGCCCTGGGCCAGTTCATGGTGATCCTCACCCAGGGAATCGACCTGTCCGTCGGCTCCACACTGTCCCTGTCGACGGTTGTCGGCGCCATGCTGACCGTGAACCTGGGCTGGCAGGCCGGCGCCGTTTTCGGCATGCTCCTGGTGGGTGTCGTCGTCGGGTTCGTCAATGGGTTTGTTTTCGTCACGTGGAAGATCCCGCACCCGTTCATTGTCACCCTTGGAATGCTCAATGTCGCCGGAGGCCTGGCGCTGCTCCTATCCGGAGGCAGTGCGATCCTGGGCGCCCCGGAGATGACCCTGCCGCTGGGTTCAGGCTCTGTCCTGGGCATCCCTGCGGTCGTTATCTTCTGTGCCGTGCTGGCCGCACTGGCCTACGTGTTCACCAGCCGCGTCAAGCTCGGCCAATGGCTCTACGCCCTGGGCGGCAACCCCGAAGGCGCCAAACGCGCCGGTATTCCGACCAAAAAAGTCCTCATCGCCACGTACACCATCAGCGGATTCTTCGCGGCCTGCGCAGCGCTGGTCATCGTCGGTCGCACCGACTCCGGATACCCCACCGCCGGCCTGGGCCTGGAACTGGACTCCATCGCCGCGGTGATCATCGGCGGCGCCAGCTTCTTCGGCGGACGCGGAAGCATCGGAAATGTCATCGTCGGTGCCCTCATCCTGGGTGTGATCCGCAACGGGCTGAACCTCCTGAACGTCAGCTCGTTCTGGCAGCAGATCGCCATCGGCTTCATCCTCGTCGCCGCCGTCGGAATCGACGTCGTACGGACCCGGATCGAGAAGAGAATCCGGACAGCGGAAGCAAAGGTGCTGGCATCATGACCACCGACGAAACCTCCGCAGCGACCCGGAAACCGGCCGGCCACGGGGAAGCGCCCATCCTGGAGGTTGTGGACGCCACCATGCGCTTCGGAGCCGTCACTGCCCTGGACGGCGTCAACCTCACACTTCACAAGGGAGAAATCCTGGCCCTGCTCGGGGACAACGGTGCCGGAAAATCCACAATCATCAAATGCATCAGCGGCGTCCAGCAACTCACCGAAGGCCAGATCCTGCTCGACGGCGAACCGGTATCACCCAGGACACCCAAGGAAGCCAAAGAACTCGGAATCGAAACGGTCTACCAGGACCTGTCCCTGTTCGATAACATGTCCGCCGCCCAGAACTTCTTCGCCGGACGGGAAATGACCTGGCCGAAATGGCTCGGACCTCTCGGCCTGGTCCGCAAACGGACCATGTCACAACTGGCGGCCAAAGTCCTGGAACGTCTGCAGGTTGGAGTTCACGACCCCAACGGCCCCGTCGGACTCATGTCCGGAGGCCAGCGCCAGGCCGTCGCCGTGGCGCGGGCGGAGGCATGGGCCAAGCGGATCATCATCCTGGACGAACCCACCGCCGCCTTGGGCGTACGCGAATCACACAACGTCATGGAACTGGTCAAACGCCTGCCCCAAAAAGGCATCTCGGTGATCCTCATATCCCACAACCTGGAAGAGGTCATGGCCGTTGCCGACAGGGCCATCGTTTTCCGACAGGGAAAGCTCGTCGGCGAAGCGAAACCCACAAAGGAAAACCACGAGCTGCTTGTCTCCATGATCGTCGGAGCCAGCTCGCCGCTTAAATCCTGGTCTTAAACCCACAGCTTTACCCGTTCACCTGACATTGGAGTTATCTGTAATGAAAAGCCACCGTATCCTCACCCTCGCAGCACTCATCTCAACCGCAGCCCTGACCCTGACCGCCTGTGGGGGAGGGGCCAGCTCCTCCAGCAGCGGCGGCAGCGCGGGAAGCCAGCTCAAAATCGGCGTCGTCGTGAGAACGATGAGTAACCCGGTGTGGCAGGCTGTCGCCAGCGGTGCCGAAGACCAGGCCAAGAAGGCCGGCAACGTCACCGTCAAAACCGTCGGCGCCGACTCGGAATCGGACGTGACCGGGCAGATCAACAAGGTGCAGGATCTGATCAGCAGCGGCGTCAACGCCCTCATCGTCGCCCCTAACGGAGGTCCGCAGCTCAAACCGATCCTGGAGCAGGCCGCAGCCAAGGGCGTGAAAATCGTCATCATCGACAACGACATCCCTGACCTGAAAGGCAAGGTCTCCTACGTCGGGACCAACCAGCCCGAGAATGCGGCCGCGGTGAACAAGGAAATCATCACCAGTCTGGGCGCCGAGGCCAAGGGAGCCGAAGTCGGCATCCTGGACTACCCCGGAAACACGGTCGTCCAGGCCCGCGTCGACGCGGCAAAGAAAACGTTCGAGGACGCCGGCCTGAACGTCGTCTCGGTTCTGCCGGGCAAGTGCGACCGCGCCACCGCCCAGAACTCCGCGACCGACATGATCACCGCCCACCCGAACATCAAAGCCATCTTCGGAAGCTGCGGCCAGGGCGCCACCGGCGCAGCCCAGGCAGCGCAGAACGCCGGCAAGAAAATCCTCGTCACCGGCTTCGACGGCACCAATGACGAGTTCCGGACCATCAAGGCCGGCAACGAGCTCGCCACCATCCTTCAGGACTTCAAGGGCACCGGGGCCCAGGCCATGACCGCCGCCATTGATTCCGCTTCCGGCAAGAGCGTTCAGAGCAATTATGACGTCCCCGCCACGCTGATCACCAAGGACAACGTGGACAAGTTCCAGCCGGCGGGCTAGGACCCCGCAAGCGACAACCATCAGGTACTTCCGGGGGCCGGGACGCATCCCGGAACCCGGAAGTACCGCCCCCAACCGCCACCATCCTGAAGCCGGCATCGCCGGCTGATCCGATGCGATATGACTCATGTCAGGAGCAAACAGAATCATGACAAAAACCACCCCTTTCAGCCCTGCCAGGCTGGATGACCTGATGGCGGGAGCGGGCATTGATGCCCTGCTCGCCACGACAAAACACAATGTGCAGCATCTGCTGGGCGGGTACCGGTTCTTCTTCTTCGCTCATGCTGATGCCAACGGGGTCAGCCGCTACCTTCCCGCCGTCGGAATCGTGCGGGGCAAACTCGATGACTCCTTCTACATCGGAGCAGGTAACGAGGACTGGGGAACCGCGGGCGGAGCAATCTGGGTATCCGATATCCAGAACATCAGCTGGACCAGTATCGACACAGCCCGGGCCGCAGCGGCCGCCCTTGCGAATCGCGGGCTCGCCCACGCCACCATTGGAGTTGAGAAGTCATTCATCCCCGCGGACGCCCTGGACACCCTGCGCGAGCTCCTTCCCGAAGCGACATTCGTGGAGGTCCATCCGGTGCTGGAATCCCTTCGCGGGGTGAAGTCCGAGAGAGAACTTGAGCTGGTTCGCATCGCGTCCCACGGCATCATCGATTCAATGCAGGCCTCATTCGGCCTGGTCCAACCCGGAATGACCAAACACGACATCGCCGAGATCTTCCGCCTGGAGCAGACCAGGAGAGGCCTGTTCTACGAATACGCCCTGGTGACGCTCGGCGGAGGATCCATGAACCGGTCCCCGTCCTCCGATGTGTGGCGTTCCGGCACCAGCCTGTCCATCGATTCCGGGGGCATGTACGAGGGATACATCGGCGATCTGTCCCGGATGGCAATTGACACCGAGCCCACCGCACGAATGGTCGATCTGCTGGAGCAGATCGAAATCGTGCAGCAGGAGGCGCGGACCGCTGTCGCTGCAGGCAAACGCGGCGGGGATATCTTCACCACGGCGCTCGAGATGATCTCGAAGCTGCCTGATGGCGCCAACATGAAGTTTGTCGCCCATGGAATGGGCCTGATCACCCACGAAGTTCCCCGGCTGACCTCAACCGGACCCGTTCCCTATTTCGGGGCGCATGCGAATGATCCGTTGAAGTCCGGCATGGTCCTCTCGATCGAGTCGTGGTTCGAGGACCACGACTCCGGATTCATCAAGCTCGAGGATACATTGATCGTGACCGACGACGGCTGGGAGGCCCCCGGCGACTCCGCACGCGGCTGGAACCGCACCGGCGGAAGTCTCTAGGACCATGCCAACCTCCCCAGACACCCGGGCAAGCAGTCCCCTGGCCGACAGACTCCGTCAGCGCCAGCCCCTGGTGGGCCTCATCCTGAAAATGACCAACCCCGCCGGTGTTGAACTTGCCGGCCACCTGGGTTTCGATCTGGTCCTCATCGACACCGAACACGGCCTCAACGGCGGCGCCGAACTGGACCACCACCTGCGCGCCGCGGAGGCAGCCCGGATACCGGCCCTGGTCCGCATGGGCACGGGGGGCCGGGCCGAGATCCAGCGCGCACTCGACGGAGGAGCCGCCGGCATCATCATCCCCCAGGTCGATTCGGCCGCCGCCGCACGCGAGGCCGTCAGCCTCGCCCACTATCCGCCCTTCGGCGGACGGGGCCTGGCCACCAGCACCCGGGCCGGACGCCAGGGCACCGTCGACACCCCGGCATATCTGACCGACGCCCGGAAAAACACTGTCGTCATCGCGCAGATCGAAAGCCGTGCCGGCGTCGCGAACGCCGCCGAAATCCTGGCCGTAGAGGGAATCTCGGCCGTCTGGATCGGACTGAGCGATCTGTCACTGGATCTGGGCCACTTCGGACAACCCGACCATCCTTTCGTCGCGGCGGCCGTCGATGCGATCATCCAAGCGGCACAGGATGCCAACATGCCGCTGATGGTCATCGCGGACACCGCCGAGGACGGCGAGAAGTGGATCGACCGCGGAGCCCAGGTCCTACTGGTCAATCTGCTCAGCATCCTGGCCCGGGGATTGCGCACCCTGAAAGACGCACACCACACCGCGAGAATCGAGAGGATCACCCCATGACTTCCACCGAGGAAACCACGATCACGACCAACATTCTGGACCGCTTCCGTCTGGATGGCCGGGTCGCCGTCGTCACCGGAGCCGGCCAGGGAATCGGGCGCGGCTTTGCCCTGGCCCTGGCCCAGGCCGGAGCGGCCGTCAGCGTGATCGACTGGGATGCATCGCGGGCACAGAGCGTCGCGGCCGAAATCCAGGACGCCGGCGGAAAGTCCCTGGCCGTGACCGCGAACCTGATGAAGGACGATGATGTCGTCCGTTTCGTGGTCGAGACCATCGAGCACTTCGGCCACTTGGACATCGCCGTCAACAACGCCGGCGTCAACCGCAATTCCGCCGCTGAAGACACCACGTTGGCCGAATGGGACGAGATGCACAACCTCAACCTGCGCGCCGTCTTCCGCAGCTGCCAGGAACAGGGACGGCACATGCTCGCCCGCGGCTACGGCAAGATCATCAACACCGCATCGATGGCATCCCTGATTGTTCCCCACCCGCAAAAGCAGATCGCCTACAACACCTCCAAGGCCGGCGTTGTCTCCCTGTCCAGGACGCTGGCCGCCGAATGGGCCGGCCGCGGCGTCCGGGTCAACGCCATGTCCCCGGGCATCATCCGCACGGCCCTCATAGAACAGTCCGAGGCCTTGCGTCCCCTGGTCGGCGAATGGATTGCCGGCATCCCGGCCGGCAAGCTGGGCGACGTGTCGGATCTTCAGGGCGGCATTGTCTACCTCGCCTCCGGTGCGTCCGACTACATGACCGGGCACAACCTCGTCATCGAAGGAGGACAGACACTGTGGTGAACCGCCCTACCAGCCCGACCGACCATGAACCCGCGACCAGTGAAGGATTACCGATGACCGTACACGCAGGAAGTTTAGTCTGGGTTGACTTATTGGAAGAGGAGCTGGACGGAAGCCACAGCCAGATCCTGACATGCCGCCTCGAACCCGGCGGGCCCGAAGCGTCAGCCTACGTGGCCAATTCAGTGGCATTTCTCTTCTCAGCGCTGCGCGGGCTGCACGCGAGCGGCGCCGAGCCCCGAAATGTTCTCATCGTGATCTCGGCAGCCGAGACACTGGAAAGTACCCAGCTACCCGGGCACCACGCTCTCGTGCAGGCCGCAAGGGGCATCGTGCAGTCCATGACCTTGGAAAAGCCCGCCGGAATCGGCGTCATCAACGTCATCAGCCACAAAGGCGACGGTATGGATGACATCGCCTCCACCGTAAGGTTCCTTGACTCCCCCGGGGGCGGCTATCTGGCAGGATCATGGATCGGACTGGACCAGGCCGCCTGGCCCGCCGCGGACCGACAGGAAGGATCGGCATGAAATATCTCATTACAGGCGCGTTCGGGGGACTGGGTTCGGCAACCGTCGATGCTGCCCTGGCCGCCAGGCACGCGGTCGTGGCCCAGGACGTCCGCATCAATGAACAACTGCTGGAGAAATGGCGGAGCGCAGCCGGTGACAGGATCAGCACCATCGTCGGTGACCTGGGCAGCAAAGACATCCTCGATGCGATCGGCGCCATCGAAGATCTCGACCGCGTTGTCGCAGCCCACGGCATCGGCGGAGCCGGAGCCCTGGCGGAACTCACTGACGAGTATGTCCGCCGCGTGATGCAGGTCGACTACGTCAGCGTCGTGGACCTCTGCCAGGCCACCTCCCCGGCCCTGACATCATCCGGAGGATCCTTCGTCGCGCTGTCCTCCCAGGCCGGTCTGCGCGGGGAGGAACTGAACAGTGCCTATTGCGCGGCAAAGTTCGCCCTCGTCGGGTGGGCCTCAAGCTCAGGGCCGGCGTTCGCCTCCGAAGGCTTCCGGGTCCGCATCCTCTGCCCGGGCGCGATCGACGCAGGAATGTTCCGGCAGGTATCGAGCAGACAGGCCGAAGACGGCGGCGTCGCACTGAGCGAGATCGTCGACCGGCGCGTTGCCACCATTTCCGTGGGCCGGCTCGGGAGGCCCGCAGAAATCGCAGCCGCCGCCGTGTGGCTGGGGGACCTGCGCACCCCAACGCCGGTGACCGTGGCCGTCAACGGCGGCGACACCTTCTTCTAAAGAACCCATGGCCTGGAGCATTCCGGATGCACGAAAAAGGAGTGCCGGCTCCGGAGGCCGGTGGCACCTGCGCCCGTCCGCCACCACATTGCTGGGCGCCTGCTCTCGTCCAGACCTCCACCGGCGAGGCGCCCGATATGTGGACGGACATCCGCCTCCGGGCCCCAGACAAAGGAATTCCTTGTGATACTTGAAAACGATTTGCTGGCAGGATTCGCGCCCGAGGTGGCTGTCTCCGCGGCCGCTGTCGCCGCTTCCGTGGCCGGCTCCGGCCGGGTGCTGGTGGTGCTCGACGACGACCCGACGGGCGCACAGTCGGTGGCGGATCTGCCGGTGCTCACGCGCTGGGATCCGGCGGATTTCCGCTGGGCCTTCACGCACCGCAGCGGCGGCCGGCCCGCGGCGGTGTACGTACTGACCAACACCCGCAGCCTGGACCCGGTGCGGGCCGCGACCCGGAACAGGGAGGTCGTCGCCAACGCCCTGGCCGCCGCGGCGGAGAGCGGCACCATCTTGGGCTTCGTCAGCCGGGGCGATTCGACCCTGCGCGGGCACTACCCGCTGGAGCCGGACGCGATCGCGGCGACGCTGGCCGAGGTCGCCGGGGTGTCCACGGACGCTGTTGTGATCGTGCCGGCCTTCCCCGACGCCGGCCGCGTCACCATCGGCGGTGTGCACTACATGCGTGGCGCCGGCGGAACACTGATCCCGGTAGCGGATACCGAATTCGCCAAGGATGCAAGCTTCGGTTTCCGGAACTCGGAGCTGGCCAGATACGTAGAAGAGAAAACCTCCGCCCGGTTCACGGCCGGCCAGGTGATCGTGCTGGACCTGGAC